>JAKGBX010000010.1 GCA_021555075.1 Rhodobacteraceae bacterium LMO-JJ12 | reverse complement strand
CCCTGCCTTATTGCGCGGCCTTGTCGGCATGCACCACATCCTGAAGGTATTGCATCAGCCCGTCGCGCAGCTCGTCGCGCGCCAGCCCGAACGAGACGGTGGCCTGCAAAAACCCCACTTTAGAGCCGCAATCGAACCGCTGACCGCGGAAGCGATAGCCATAAACCGGGCGGTCCTCATTGATTTCGTTGGCGATGGCGTCGGTCAGCTGAATTTCGCCCCCCGCCCCGGCTTTGATCTGGTTGAGACTGCGCAGCACGTCCGGCGTCAGAATATAGCGCCCGATCACCGCCAGGTTCGAGGGCGCCTTGTCGGCGGCCGGCTTTTCCACCAGCCCGCGCGCTTCCACCAGCGCACCCATGTCATTCTTCACGTCCAGCACGCCATAAGAACTGGTCTGCTCGCGCGGCACTTCCATCGTCGCCACCATGCAGCCGGGGTTTTCCTCGTAGGATTCCACCATTTGTTGCAGACAGGGTTTATCCGCCGCGATCACATCGTCGGGCAGGATCACCGCAAACGGCTCGTTCGAGATCAGGCGGCGCGCGCACCACACCGCATGGCCCAGCCCCAGCGCCTTGTGCTGGCGGATATAGGCAATCGCCCCGGATTCCATGTTGGTGTCCTTGAGGATCTCCAGCAGCTCGTCCTTGCCCTTCTTGCGCAATTCCTGCTCCAGGTTCGGCGCGATGTCGAAATAATCCTCCAGCGCGCCCTTGCCGCGCGAGGTGACAAAGATGAATTCCTTGATCCCGGCGGCGCGCGCCTCGTCGATGGCGTATTGGATCAGCGGGCGGTCGACCAGCGTCATGATCTCCTTGGGCACTGACTTGGTCGCCGGCAAAAACCG
>JAKGBX010000009.1 GCA_021555075.1 Rhodobacteraceae bacterium LMO-JJ12 | reverse complement strand
GCGGTGGTGATGCGATATTCACCGGCGATATTCTGCATGTTCCAGATCCGGCCGGTGTTGTCACCCGCCGCGACCGAGCCATCCTCAAGCCCGATATAGCCGCCCGCATTGTTGGTCAGACGGAGCAGTTCGGCCGGGCCGCCGGTTGCGCGCTTCACGTGCAGCGCGGCTTCGGGGTCGGCGATGCCGATGCCGACATCGCCGTCATGGGCAATATGGATCGCACTGGTCGGCGCACCCGGTGCGATGCGGAACGGTAGCGTGCTGCCATTGGTCGCGTCACGGATGAAGAAGTTGGTCTCGTTACCCGCGATATCCCAGGTCTGGGCGGCAAAGCCCGAAGAGCCATCCTGCTCCAGCCGCAGGGTTGGTGTGTTGCCGTCCACACTATGCAAATCGACAACCGGGTTCGAGGTACCAAAGCCGACATCGCCGCCCGCCTCGACAAAAAGCGCATTGCTGCCCGCGCCCTTCTGAACGGTAAACGGCTGGGTGCCGTTGTCGACATCGTCGATGGTGAATTTTTCGGCGCCGCCATTGGCCGAGTCATTGGCCCTCAGTTGCCAGTCTGAACTCGGGAAGGAGCCCGTGGCCGAGGTATCTTCGAACTTGATCCGGACGTTGTTTTCCTTCAGCCGAAGGGTGTCGAAGCCGAAGTCTTCGCCGTTGACGCAATCGATGCCGATACACATCGAAAACTGGGCAATCACGTCATCGGCATGGATGATATCGGCCTGGGCCGCGCCGGCCATCAGGCCCAGAGTGCTGACCCCGGCGGCCAGAAAATGTTTCGTTGCAACTTTCACGTCAATCAATCTCCTTTGAGTGAATAGGCTTAGCTATCTTCTTCCTTGATCTCCTCCGGGATAGCAATGCCTTCCACCGCACGAGGCACAGAACTTGGCCCGGAGCAAGCCCCGGGCCAGATTCAAAGTCATGTAAAGCGCTCACCTATCGGGGTCAGCCTTTGTTGATTTGCGCTGCCAACTCCTCGATCCGGTTGTTCTGCTCCTCGATCCGGTCGTGCAGCTCACCGATATAGATGTGGGCTTTTTCCAGCTCGTTGAGCATGCCGCCAATCTTGTCCGAAAGGTTCATCGGGCCGCTCTCGGCTGTCGGGCCGACATTGGGCAGATGACGGT
>JAKGBX010000008.1 GCA_021555075.1 Rhodobacteraceae bacterium LMO-JJ12 | reverse complement strand
ACCGCCGCCGGGGGCGGTGGTGATGCGATATTCACCGGCGATATTCTGCATGTTCCAGATCCGGCCGGTGTTGTCACCCGCCGCGACCGAGCCATCCTCAAGCCCGATATAGCCGCCCGAATTGTTGGTCAGGCGGAACAGTTCGGCCGGGCCGCCGGTTGCGCGCTTCACATGCAGCGCGGCTTCGGGGCTGGTGCCGGCGCCGATGCCGACATCGCCGCTGTCGTCGATAAAGATCGCACTGGTCGGCGCGCCCGGGCGAATGCGGAGCGGCAGCGCGCTGCCATTGGTCACGTCACGGATGAAGAAGTTGGTCTCGTTGCCCGCCACATCCCAGGTCTGGGCGGCAAAGCCCGAAGACCCATCCTGCGCCAGCCGCAGGGTTGGGGTGTCGCCATCCACGCTATGCATCTCCACACTCGGACTCGAGGTGCCAAAGCCGACATTGCCGCCAGACGCCACATAAAGCGCATTGCTGCCCGCGCCCTTGCGAATGGTAAACGGCACGGTGTTGTTGTCGACATCGTCGATGGAGAATTTTTCGGCGCCGCCATTGGTGGTGTCATTGGCCGACAGCCGCCAATCTGCGCTCGGGAAGGAGGCCGCGGCTGAAGTATCCTGAAAATGGATCCTCAGGTTGTTTTCCTTCAGCCGGATCGTGTCCGAACCCCAAACTTCGCCATTGACGCAATCGAACCCGACGCAGAGCGAGCTGCTACCACCATTGATGATCACGTCATCGGAATGGATGATATCGGCCTGGGCCGCGCCGACCATCAGGCCCAGCGTGCTGACCCCGGCGGCCAGAAAATGTTTCGTTGCACAATTCATATCAATCTCCTTTGGGTAAATGGGTTTGGCTGTCTTCTTCCTTGATCTCTTCCGGGGTGATAATGACCCCCACACGAGGCGATGAACTGTCCGATGCCCGGGAGCGGTTTGGCCTGCGTCAGACCGGGCCCTTCAAGCGAATCCCGGCCCGGAACAAGCCCCGGGCCGGGTTTAGAGTCATGAAATAGGCTCACAACATCAAGGTCAGCCCTTGTTGATTTGCGCTTCCAGCTTCTCGATCCGGTTGTGCAGCTCACCGATATAGATGTGGGCTTTTTCCAGCTCGTTGAGCATGCCGCCAATCTTGTCCGAAAGGTTCATCGGGCCGCTCTCGGCTGTCGGGCCGACATTGGGCAGATGACGGTTGGCGAACATC
>JAKGBX010000007.1 GCA_021555075.1 Rhodobacteraceae bacterium LMO-JJ12 | reverse complement strand
ACCGCCGCCGGGGGCGGTGGTGATGCGATATTCACCGGCGATATTCTGCATGTTCCAGATCCGGCCGGTGTTGTCACCCGCCGCGACCGAGCCATCCTCAAGCCCGATATAGCCGCCCGCATTGTTGGTCAGGCGGAACAGTTCGGCCGGGCCGCCGGTTGCGCGCTTCACATGCAGCGCGGCTTCGGGGTTGGTGCCGGCGCCGATGCCTACGTTATTGTCGCCGTCGATCACAAGTGACTGACTGCTCGCACCCGGAAGAATACGGAACGGCAGCGTGCTGCCGTTGGTCGTGTCACGGATGAAGAACCCGGCTTCGTTGCCCGCCACATCCCAGGTCTGTGCGGTGAAACCCGAAGAGCCATCCTGCTCCAGCCGCAGGGTCGGTGTGTTGCCGCTCACGCTATGCAGACCGACAACCGGGTTCGAGGTGCCAAAGCCAACGTCGCCCTGAGCATCGACAAACAGCGCATTAGTGCGCGCGCCCGCCAGGATGGTGAACGGGGTGCGGCTGCCCGTGATATCGTCGATCGAGAACTTTTCGGCGCCGCCATTGGAGGTGTCATTGGCGGTCAATTGCCAGTCGTTTCTGGGGAAACTGGCCGAGTTCGAGGTATCATCGAACTTGATCCTCAGGTTGTTTTCCTTCAGCCGGATCGTGTCGAAGCCGAAGGCTTCGCCGCTGACGCAATCGTTGCCGACGCAGAGGCTGCCGTCGACAATCACGTCATCGGCATGGACGACATCGGCCTGGGCCGCGCCGACCATCAGGCCCAGCGTGCTGACCCCGGCGGCCAGAAAATGTTTCGTTGCACAATTCATATCAATCTCCTTTGGGTAAATGGGCTTGGCTGTCTTCTTCAGCTATCTTCTTCCTTGATCTCTTCCGGGGTGATAATGACCCCGCGCGAGACGACAAAATGCCCGTTACTTATGAACGCCTTGGCCACGCTGTCAGAGGCGGCATCGCCGCGGCCGTTGTCGATCGGGTTCACGATGGCCACCTTCTCGTCGGTGGCGGCGCGCAATTCATAGCGATAGACCCCATCGAGCACATCACGCCCCGCAAGCTGAAACACCGGGGTGCCGCTGGCGGTGAAAATTTCGGTGATCTTGCCGTTAGGCGCCTTGACGACCATGGTCGCGTTGCTGAGCCCGGTCCAGTTTTCAAACCAAACAGCGTTGGAATTATGCTGCTGCACCGGCTCTGCCGCAATTGCCTGGGCCGTGCTCGCCACGATCAAAGCCAGGGAAAATACCAGATTCTTGCCAAAACGGCTTGGAATACGCATGTCTCTCATTGTCTTTTTGCCAACTTTTTTCAAACAGGTAATGGACTTACCGATTCACCGTCTCCGCCTGAATAATCCCGGCGGTATCCTGTACTAATAATGTAACTATATGCCAGAAAGGGTCATTTCGGTAGCTAAAAGTTAACAAAACTACCTTTTTGCGGCGATTTTGGGGCAGAATATTGGCATGACCGCCCGGCGGCGCTATTTTCGGGTCAACCTCTGGGCCAATGCCTGAGCCTCGTTGAATTGCGCCGTGGTGGGCAAACGGTCATAGCGCGCCTTTGCCGCTTCGGCGCCGGGCAGGCCCGATATCGCGGCGCGGGTCAACCACATCTGGCCCAGCATGTAGTCCTGCGGCACGCCCAGCCCTTCGAAATACATCACCCCCAGATTGGTCATTGCCGGGGCATATCCGGCCTCCGCCGCCGCCCGGAACAGGGCCGCCGCCTGTCGCGGCTGCCCGCCGTCATCCGCCTGCACCAACACCCAGCCCAGCTGAAACTGCGCCACCGGATCGCCCGCCCGCGCCGCCTGTCGCAAGGCGTCATCCACAACCAGAGCGGCCAGCCGCGCATCATAGACCAGCGGCACGCCATCGCCCCCGGTCGCCGCCGGCGCGCCCCCCGCTTGCCCGCCTGCCCGATAAAGCTCGGCGGCACGCGCATCGTCGACCGGCACGCCAAAGCCGTTGGCATACATCACCCCCAGATTGGTCATCGCCTGCTTCAGACCCTGCTCGGCGGCGGCGGCAAACAGGGCGGCGGCGCGCTCGTAATCCTGCGCCGTGCCCTGGCCGCGCACGTAAAGCAGCCCGAGGTTGTTTTGCGCCCGCGCGCTGCCCTGTTCGGCGGCCTCGGTATAAAGCGCGAACGCACGGGCATGATCCTGCGCCACACCGCGCCCGGCCTGATAGAGCACGCCCAGACTGACAGCCGCCTCGACATGGCCCGCCCTGGCGGCGGCCTCATAGGCCTGGGCGGCCTCTTGCGGCGCGCCACCGTCCAGCAACAGACCGAGATCATAGAGATGCTCCGGCGCGCCCTGCGCCGCAGCCTGGCGCATCCAATACAAGGCCTGTTCAGAATCCTGCTCTACGCCCAGCCCGGCACTCAGATACCGGCCCAGCAGGTTCTGCGCCATCGCATCGCCCTGTTGGGCCGCGCGCAGGGCCCACTCGGCGGCGCGGGCATAATCCTGCAACACCCCGTCGCCCCTGTGATAGCGCTGCGCCAGCGCGGCCTGTGCGCCGCCTTCACCCGCCAGCGCCCGGTCTTGCAAGGCGCGTATCTCAGGGCTGTCGCCCTGCGCCAGAACCCCCCCACAGATCAACAGCCAGAGAGGCACCAGCAAAACAAGCGCCGGCCTCATTGGTTTACCTCCCTCACGCTTTGCTCGGTGGCGGGCGGCTGCGGCTCTTCACTCGCAAACCAGTCACGCGCGCGCGCCTGCGCCTCGGCCACCTGCTCGGGCGTCATCAGCGCGGCCACGGTGGCGCGCAGCTCGATCGCCTCGCCCCGGCCCAGCGTGGCGGCAATATTGAACCAGCTATGGGCGGCGACATAATCCAACGCCACATGCTCGCCGGTCATATACATCCGGCCCAGCCGCTGCTGGGCCTCCGGATCGCCGCCGCGCGCCGCCAGTTCAAGAAATTCCGCGCCCTCGGCGGCCTGCTCCGGGATGTTGAGATAATGCGCCGCCAGCCCCGCCTGCGCCTCTCTCAGCCCGGTGCGCGCCTGTGCCTGCAACCAGGGTTGTGCTTCGGTATCGCCGTTCTGCAACGCCGCCAGACCCCAGGGCACCATGCGATGCGGCGCAAAGCGGCCTTCCAGCTTGCCACGCACCGCCATCTGGCCCAGCAGCACAGCCGCCTTCTCTCCTCCCGGCAGGGACAACGCCTTCTGATAGAGTTCCAGGGCGCGATCAAAATCCTGCGCCACACCGCGCCCGACCTCATACATCGCCGCCAGCGCCAGCGTCGCGCCGCCATATCCGAATTGATCGGCCCTTGCATACCACTTCGCGGCGGCGGCATCGTCGTGCGCGACCCCCTGACCTGTGGCATAGGCCCGGGCCAATATCACCATGGCCTCGACATCCTGCCCCTTGGCGGCCTTTTCCAGCCAGCCAACCCCGGCGGCGACATCCTGTGCCACGCCCTGACCGGTCAGATAGATCCCGCCCAACTGGCGCTGCGCTGCGGGCAACCCGGCCTCGGCGGCGCGGGTAAACCAGGTGACCGCCTGCTCCGGATCTTGCGGCACGCTTTCACCACGGGCATAGGTGCGCCCCAGGGCATATTGCGCCGGCACATAGCCATTTTCGCCCGCCACGGTCAGCCATTCGATGGTCTGGGCGACATCCTCCTTGGTGCCGCGCCCGCTGGAATAGGCCAGCGCCAGGGCAAACTGGGCTTTGACATGCTGCTGCCCGGCGGCCGCCAGAAGCCAGCGAAACGCCGCCTTGTCATCACGCTCCACCCCCAGCCCGGCAGAATAAAGCCGCGACAACTCATATTGCCCTTCGGCCAGCCCGAGCGCCGCCGCCAATTCCAGCAGATCCGCGGCCCGCGCCGGATCGCGCTGCAGCTTGATCGGCTCATCCCGGTCCAGGTTGCTGAGATAGAGCTTGGCCAGCAGGGCCGCGGCAGGGGCGTGGTTCTGATCCACCGCCTTTTGCAGCCAGTCGGCGGCTTCGTCGATCTCGGTCGGCCCGCCGCGCCCCTCCAACAGGACACGCCCATAGCGATATTGCGCCAGTGCGCTGCCGGTTTCACGCGCCAGCCGTTCCAGCCCGCGGCGCACAAAGACAAAGTCCTCGCGCTGCCAGGCCTGTTCGATCTCGGCCATGTCGGGCAGGGCGGCGGGCGCCGGGTCGCTGCTCTCGGCCATATCCTGAGCTGTGTTTTGGCCTGTATCCTGGGCCGCGAGTGGCTGGACGTGGATCACAAGGGTCAGGGCAAAGGTCAGGGCAAAAACAGTAAAACGGGCAAGCAAGGAGTGCGGCATGAGGGTCTCTGTGATAAAAGGTTGCGATAAGGGATCGATCAAATACCGACGATCCTAGTGGGTTTCGGCCAAACCTGAAACACGCGATTAAGGTCAGGGCCTCGCCGCTCAGAGCGGCAGATGGCGCGCCACCCACAAAAGCCCGCCCGCCGCCGCCAGCGCGGCACCGAAGGGCAGGGGGGTGGTGGCGGCAGGCCGCTGCCCCGTGGTGATGATGCCGGTCAGCGCCGCGGCCAGACTGGCCAGGCTGGCCAACAGCACCATCAGCGGCAGATCGAGCGGGCCAAGTGCAGCGCCCAGCCCGGCCATCAGCTTGACATCGCCCAGCCCCAGCCCCTCGCGCCCGCGCAGGATCTGATAGGCGGCGCGGATTGCCCAGAAGGCCCCGGCCCCCACCAGCGCCCCGATCAGCGCCTCCCCCAGCCCCGCCATACCGATCCGCGCGCTCAGCGCCAGCGCCAGCACGAACAGCGCCCCGGTCAGCAGATCGGGCAGGCGCAGGCTGCGCAGATCACAGACGATCAGCGCCAACAGGCACCACAAGAACCCCGCCACCAGCCAGGCCAGCCCGGCATCGCGCGTGCCCACCAGCGCGATCACGGCCAGCCCGGTGGCGGCAATCTCCATGTAAAGCAGCCAGGGCGGGATCGCCGCGCCGCACCGGCGACAGCGCCCCGCATTGATGAGAAACGACAGCCCCGGCACCAGATCACGCGCGGCCAGCGGCGCGCCGCAACTGCGGCAGGCCGAACGCCCGACAAGGCTTTGCCCGCGCGGCAGCCGGTCGGCCAGCACCGCCAGGAACGAGCCAAAGGCCGGGGCCGAGATCAGCAGCAGAAGACCAAGGGGCGAGAGCGGTTGCATATTGCCGGTGATAGGGCGCGCCACGCCGATTGTCAGCCCGCTCCTGCATTTTCCCCTTCGAGCTGCAAACACCTCTTGGCCGTCGCCATATTTCCTTCGGGGTGCACCAAACCCCATGTTGCAGGTTTTTCGCGAAAGGCCTTATCATGGCCCGACCCTTTGAAAGGATCTGTGAATGGTTTTCGCCGCCCGCCCATCCCAAGACACCCGCGATGCCGGGTTTTCGCTCCTCGAACTGATGGTTGTGGTGGTGATCCTGTCGATCCTGGCGCTGGTGATCGTGCCGCGCGTCATCGACCGCCCCGACCAGGCCCGCGCCGCGCGCGCCCAATCCGACATCGCCGCCATCTCCAGCGCCATCAAGCTCTACCGGCTCGACAATTTCCGCTACCCCACCACCGAACAGGGGCTGGCCGCGTTGGTCAACAAACCGACCACCGATCCGGTGCCGAAAAACTGGGCCACGGGCGGCTATATGGAGCGCTTGCCAATCGACCCCTGGGGCCAGCCCTATCAATATCTCCTGCCCGGCGTGCACGGCGAATTCGATGTTTTCAGCTATGGCGCCGACGGGGTTTCAGGGGGCAGCGGCGCAAATGCGGATATCGGATCATGGGGCCCATCCTGACCCTTTCTTTCTGGCCCCCTTTCTGGCCCCGGCCTTGTCGCCCTGACCACCAGCCGGGCAGACATACGGCCACGGCCCCCGACGACGGGTTTTCCCTGATCGAGCTTGTGGTGGTCATCGCCGTGATGGCAGTGCTCAGCGTCGGCGCCGTCCTTGCCACCGGCGCGCGCCCCGGACCCGGCGATGCCCAACGCTTCCAACTGGCCTTTGAGCAGGCCCGCGATCTGGCGGTGCTGAGCGGGCGCACCAGCGGGCTCGCGGTGACGCCTGCGGGCCTGCAACGCGCGCTGCCGGATCAGGACGGCTGGCAGACGGTCGGCCAGGTTCAGCGCTGGCGCTCCCGCCCGACACTGACGGTTCCCGACCGGCTCGATACACGATCGCGCGCGCCACAGCTGATCTTCTTGCCCGATGGCCGCTCCAGCGCCTTTGCGCTGGTGTTTCGCGGCGGCGCGCGCTGCGAAAGCGATGGCTGGACGGGGCTGATATGCACCAGCGGATGACAGCTTGCAAAAACCGCCGCGAGCGCGGCCAGGATCGCGGCATGACCCTGCTGGAACTGGCGGTGGCGGTGCTGGTCCTGTCGATCGGCACGCTGGCGGCGGTGCGCGGCACCGATCAGGCCCGCCTCGAGATCGGGGCGGCGCCGGATCGTGCCCTGGCCGGGATCGTCGCGCACAACCGCGCCGCCGAGTTGCGCCTTCATGGCCCGTTCCACCCGCTGCCCGAACAGGTCGAAATGGCCGGGCGGCGCTTTGCCATAACCCAGACCCGCACAACCACCGCCAGCGGCCTCATCCAGGTCGAAATCGCCGTGCGCCCGAGCGGGCAAACCGGCGGCGCAGGCGCGCTTCTGGTCAGCCACCTGCCGCCAAGACCGGGGCCGGGCGGATGACCCTATCCAGACACCACACCGGCCGACAATCCGGCCTGACCCTGATCGAGCTGGTGGTGGTCATGGCGGTGTTCGCGCTGGTGGCCGTCATGGGGGTACAGGCCCTCTCGGCCATGCTGATCCAGCGCGACACCCTTAGCGCGCGGGCGCAAAACGAACGTGACCTGCTCTATGCCACCGGCCTTTTGCGCCGCGATCTGGGTCAGGCGCTGCCGCTCTTGTTTTTCCCCCCTGACGAGGCCCCGCCACGCTCCGCGCTGGCCGAGCGCACCAACGCGGGGGCCGGGTTTTCGCTCTCCACCGCGGTGCCGCGCCCGAATGGCCAGCCGCCGGGGCTGGGGCGGGTGGCCTGGTGGGTCGATCCCGACAGCGCACAGCTGATGCGACAGGGTTGGCCGACGCTCTGGCCGGTATCGGCGGATCAGGCCGGGCCCGCGGTTGTGGTGCTCGACGGGGTCGATGGGCTGGAACTGCGCAGCTACTGGAGCGGCGTCGGCTGGATCAACGGGCTGCGTCTGGACACGCAGGATTCCTCCCCCCCCGAGGCAGCCAACAGCGATGGCGATCAACTCGCCGCCGCGCCCGAATCCTATTCCGATCAGTTGCCGCTGGCGATCGAGCTGCACCTGAAAACCCGTGCCTCCGGCGATCTGCTGCTGGTCGAGGTGCTGCCATGATTCCGGCCATGATTCCGGCCATGATTCGGCGCCCGACCTCCTCCCGGGGCTTCGTTCTGGTCAATGCGCTGGTGCTGGTCGCGGCTCTGGCCGCCGTGGTGGTGGTCTTGCTGCAACACTCCGAAGGGTTGCGGCTGCGGCTGATGGCGACACAACAGGCCGCGCAGATCGAACAATATCTCGATGCCTTCGATGCGCTGGCGCTGCATCTGCTGGCTGGCGATGTCGGCGGCGGCGCGGATCACCTTGGCGAAAGCTGGGCGCTGGAGCTGCCCCCGGTGACGCTTGATCGCGGCGAAGTCACCGGCGAAATCCACGATCTGCAAGGCCGGTTCAATCTCAACTGGCTGGCCAATCCCGAAGACACCGCGGCCTCTGCCGCCTTCGATGTGCTGCTGACGCGGCTCGGGCTGCCCGTGACCCAGGGTGATGCGATCCGCGCCTTTCTGCGTCCCGGCGGGCCACAGGACAAATCCGCCTATGCCGCCCTGGAACCGGCCATCAATCCGGTCGGCGGCGCGGTGCTGATGCCCGCACAACTACGCCAGATGCCGGGGATCCGCCCGGCCCACTATGTCCGCCTTGCCCGCCATGTCGCCGCGCTGCCCGGCGACACCTTGCTCAACGTCAACACCGCCACGCCCGAAGTGCTGGCCGCGATGTTGCCCGCCGCGCGCCCGGCGCTGGCCGGGTTTCTGGTGCAGGAGCGCCAGCACACGCCTTTCATCTCGCGCGAGGATATCGGTGAACGCTTGCTGGCCCGGTTTGGCGAGCTGGCCCTCGATGGCGTCGACCTTGAACGCTTCCAAGCCGGCTCGTCCTGGTTCGGTCTGACAAGCAGCGCCCGGTTTGGCTCTGAAACCGCCGCGAACGGCGCGCCAGACAGCGCCACGGCCCGCGCCTCCCGGCAGGCGGTGATCCGGCGGCTGGGGCCACCCGTCGGGCCACAGCTGGTCTGGCATCTGGATTTCCGCGAGTGAGGCCGCCCATGTCAGAACTCGACCCGAGAGCGACGCCGGACACCTCGGGCCATCTTAACCCGATGCTAACCGTGCGTTGCGTTAACCCGGCCAATCCGCAAAACCCGGCAGCCGGGAGTCATACGGATGTCAGCCGGGGCGTGCACAGCGATTCGGGCGCTGCGATATGGCGTTAACCAGTGGCGCCTGTCCGCCCGGACCGGCCCCGGTGGCGCGAGAGGGCGGCATGATGCAACCCGGTAAATTCGTTTGACGCCCCGGTGAAAATGACAACAGTCATGAGACGACCCCAGACCCGAACCGCCGCCGCCACACCAGTGGCCAAAGACCAGAAAAGCGTGCCCATGACCGCCCAGACGGCAGACTTCATCCGGCTTGACGCCCCCTCCGCAGGGGCATCCGAAGCCCGGCGCGCCGCGACGCCCTCGGCCCGTCAGGTGGCGCTTGTGCCCGGGGCTCTGGTGCCGATCCTGACGCTTGATCTGCCCAAGGGTCTGCGCGGCGAAACCCGCGAACAAGTGGCCCGCCGGCAGCTTGGGGATTTGATCGGGCAGGGGGTGGAAGCCGTTGAAATGCGGCCCTTTTATGGGTCGGGCGACAAGGAGGCCTGGACCCGGGCCCTGGTTGTGGGGCGCGCGGATATGGAGCGGTGGCGGGGGTTGGCCGGACAGGCCTGTCGCGCGGTTCTGCCGGATTATCTGGCGCTGCCTGCGGGCGAAAATGTCTGGACCGTGAGCGCGACAAAGACCGGTATCATGGCCCGGCTTGGGCCTGAGGACGGCTTCTCTGCGCCGCGCCCGGCGGCTCTGGCCCAGATCACACGGGCGCTGGCCGAAACGGCGCAAAAACCGCACAGCTTCCTGCGGCTCGGCGATGATCCCCTGCCCGAAATCGAGGCCCTGGCCGAGGCCCACGGCATTCCTGTGCTGAGCGATATCGCGCAGGCCGACGCCCGGGTGCTGGCGCATGGCGAACTTGCCTTCGATCTGCGCCGCAACCCCCAGGCCGCCCGCACCCGCCTGCGCGCCCGCCTCCTCCCCTGGCGCTGGCCCGCCATCGCCGCCCTGATTGCCGCCGGCATCTGGGCCGCCACCCAGATGGTTGCCATAGATCGCCTGACCCGCCATCGCGCGGACCTCACCCGCGCAACGACGCTGCTGGTCCGCGAGCATTTCGTCCCGACCGGTCCGATTCTGGACATCCGCACCCAGGTGGCGCGCGCACTGGCAGACCGGCAGGCGGCAACAAATGGCGGCAACACCAACCCGGACAAGGCTGGATTTCTTGACGTATTCGGCCGTGCGGCGCCGGTTCTCGCGCGCGAAGGAGCAACGATTGATCTGGTCCGCCACAACAGCGCCCAAGGGCTGCGGGTACAACTGGTATTGACTGATTTCGCCGCACTCGACCGGCTGGTGGCGGCGTTGCAGGCTGCGGGGCTTACGGTCCTGGTGGCACAATCGCGTGCCGGGGACAGCGGCGCCGAAGCAGAGCTACGCATCTCCGGAGGCACCTTATGAGCCTGATTGACACCTTGGCCCGCCGCAGCCCGCGCGAACGTGTATTGCTCGGCCTGCTGGCCGGAATCGTGCTGCCGCTGGCGTTGGGGCTAGGGGTCTTGTTGCCCTTGCATCAGGCCCGGCAAGCCGCCGAACGCGCCCTGACCGAGGCCCAGGTACTGAATGCCTGGGTGGCGACGCGCGCCGGTGAAAGCGCCGCCATTGCCCCCGCCACAAGAGAGCCGCGCGCGGTGGTGGCCGCGCCGATCGGGCTGGCGGCGCTGGAACAGAGCCTGACATTGGCCCAATTGCGCGGCTCGATCAGCCGACTGGAAGCCCGCGAAACGGGCGGCATTGCCCTGAGCTTTGACGCTGTGCGGTTCGTCGATCTGATGGCCTGGCTCGAAGCGCAGGATCCGGATTGGGGCTATGTGATCACCTCGGCCCAGATCGAACCGGGGCGCGCGCCGTCACTGGCAGATGTGGCGCTGGAATTGTCCGGGGCGACCGCAGAGGACTAAAGCGTTTCTACCCCGCCACCACTGCCTGCAGATCAAAGATCGGCAACAGAACGGCGAGCACGATCACCAGCACAAAGGCCCCCACCAGCATCATCAGCAAAGGCTCCAGAATTGCGGCGATGCGCTTGCGCTCGGTCAACAGGGCGTTTTCCACCATCATGGCCGCGCGTTCGGTCATCGGCGCCAGCCGCACCGACACTTCACCGGCGCTGATCAACTGGCGGGCTACCGGCGGGATGATGCTGAGCCGAATCAGCGCCTGGCTCAGACTTTCGCCTTGATGCACCGCCTGGGAGACTGCACGAGCCTCGGCGGTAAATCTGTCGATACTCAGAACTTCGGCGGCACTTTCTGTAGCATTAAGAACCGGTTGACGACTTTTGAGTACCAGCGCCAGCGTGCGCAGATACTGCACTGCCGCACCGCGCCGCATCATGTTGCCGACCAGCGGCAGACGCAAAAAAATACGGGCCCGGGCTTGCCGCCAGGTGGCGATGCGCCCGGACAATATCCAAAGCACCACAAGCCCGACCGCTGCGCCGCCCAGAATTACTATATGCTCTTCGGCCCAGCGGCTGATGCCCAATACCACGCGGGTCAGCTCCGGCAGGGGCCGGTTGCCAAGCTCGAACATGGCCACGATCTCGGGCGCGACCGTGGTCATCAAGATGGCGCAAACCATCAGAGACACGGCGGCGACAAAGGCCGGGTAGAGCAGCGCGGTCGAAATCCTGGCCTTATCGGTGCCCAGGGATTCCAGATGATCGGCCAGTTCGCCAAACACCGCCGCCGGATCACCTGCCACTTCTCCGGCGCGCACCGAAGCGCTGTAATAGGCCGGCCATCCCGCGCCGCTGCCATCCAGCGCCTCCGACAGGCTGGCGCCATCCATCAAGGCGGCGCGCGCCCGGGC
Organism: Rhodobacteraceae bacterium LMO-JJ12; assembly: GCA_021555075.1. NCBI lineage: Bacteria > Pseudomonadati > Pseudomonadota > Alphaproteobacteria > Rhodobacterales > Paracoccaceae > Rhodobacteraceae bacterium LMO-JJ12. The sequence goes on along the minus strand of JAKGBX010000007.1, from coordinate 9,222 downwards.
CGCCACGGCATCAAGTGCCGGATGGCCGCCCTGGCGCACCGCCTCAAGAGCGGCTTCGGCAGGCATGTCGGCGGCCAGCAAAACCGCCATCTGCCGGGTGAACACCGCTTGCAGATCAGGGTTCAGGCGGGGGCGGAACAGACCCGGCCCACTGCGGGCGCTGCGCAGGCTCAGCTCCGAGACAAACAGCCCTTTGGTCTTGAGCTCTTCGGCAGCGTGGGTTTCGGTTTCGGCCACCACCGTGCCGGTCCGGCGCTGGCCGCCGTCGGTAAAGGCGACATAGGAAAACGCCCTCATGCCACATCTCCGACAACCCGCAGAACTTCGGCCAGGCTGGTGCGTCCGGCGGCCACCTCGCGCAGGCCTTGGCCGACCAAGGTTTCACCGGCATCCAGCGCCTCGGCCTTCATTTCGGCCTCCGAAGCGCCGCGGTCGATAGCGGCGCGCAGGGCCTCGCCAACCTCGATCATTTCAAACACTCCGACCCGCCCGACATAGCCGGACTGCCCACAGCGTGCGCAGCCCACTGGGTCACGGATCTGTAATGGCAAAGCCAGGTTGTGGGTCGCAAAATGCGCGGCGTCCGAGGCGGTGGGCGGGCGTGGTGCGGCACAATCAGGACAGAGCTTGCGCAGCAGACGCTGGGCAATCACCCCGCGCAAGGTGGCGGCAATGAGAAAGTTATCAAGCCCCAGATCGCGCAGCCGCACCACTGCGCCGACCGATCCATTGGCGTGCAACGAGGAAAACACCAGATGCCCGGTGAGGGCCGCCTGTGCGGCGGTACTGGCGGTTTCGCCATCGCGGATCTCGCCCACCAGAATCACATCCGGGTCCTGGCGCAGGGTGGCGCGCAGCCCGGCGGCGAATGTCATGCCGATCTCGGCATTGATCTGGCTCTGACTGATGCCCGGCAAATCATATTCGATCGGGTCTTCGACGGTGACGATGTTGCGCTCGTCCCGATTGGCCAGCTGCAACAGGGAATAGAGCGTCGTGGTCTTGCCCGCGCCGGTGGGGCCGGTGGCCAGGATGATACCGTTGGGCAACGCCGAAAGCCGCTCAAGAAGCATCACCTGACCTTCCCCGAGCCCGAGATCGGCCAACGGCATCAACCCCGAGGAGCGATCCAGAATTCGCAAAACGATACGTTCGCCATAATTGCCCGGCAGCGAGCTGACCCTGGTGTCGATCAGCCGCCCTCCCAGCCGGAGCGGGATACGCCCGTCCTGTGGCAGGCGGGTTTCGGCGATATCGAGTCCGGCCATCACCTTGAGCCGCGAGACCACCCGACGCACCGGCACATCATCGCGGTCCATCACCGGCTGCAAAAACCCGTCGATGCGCATGCGGGCGCGCAACCCACCCTCGTAAGGTTCGACATGCAGATCCGAGGCCCCGGCGCTGACCGCCCGGCGCAAGAGCTGGTTGACCAGCTGGATCACCGGCGCATCACTGGCCTCTTCCAGAAGATCACGGTCGCGCGCGGTGGTGCCCGTCTCTTCCAGATCAAAGCTCAACTCGGGATCGTCCGTGCCCCCGACGCCGGTCTGATAGGCGCGCATCAGGGCCGCTTCAAACCCGGCGGCGGTTTCTTCGCGATACTCCGACGCATCTGGTCCGGCCCGGCGCTGTGCCTCACGCAGCCCCAGAAGCGTCGCGCCAGGGCCGGCGATCAGTTGCCCGCCATCCAGCACCACCTGCTGGTCGCGGGCAAAGGCAAAGGGCAGACGGGCGGCCACGCCCGGATCAATCGTTGCGGAACCGGAGCCTGCTGGGGAGCGGCGGAAAGTTTCTGCGTTGCGCGATGTCATCCACAAATCCAGCATCAAAAGGTTGGTTAAGATCGGCCCCGTCAAACGGGAAGGCCCCGGCCGGGGTCCGCGGGTAGTTTCCATCATCCAGCGGGGCAATGGCAAGGCTTGCCGCCTTGGCTTCGCGCGCCAGCGCACGGCTGAGCTTTTTCGCCTCGGCCTCGGAATTCACCACTTGCGGGCGTAGCATCACCAGTAGGACACGCTGATTGCGCGAGGCGTTCTTGCCGCGAAACAGCCCCCCCACCAGCGGCAGGTTCGACAGGCCGGGCACCCGCTGGCTGGCCGAACCCGAGCCGTTTTCCAAAAGCCCCCCCAGCATGATGACATTGCCATCACCCACCAGAACCGTGGTCGACAGGGCCCGGCGCGAGGTGATCTCCCCACCCGACGAGGCGGCTTGGCGCGTCAGGTTGGACACCTCCTGCTTGATCACCATCTTGACCGTCCTGTCGGCATTGATCCGCGGCGTGACATTCAGCGTCAGGCCGACATCCTGGCGCTCGATGGTCTGAAATGGATTCTCGGGCTGGGCACCTTCGGTCGAGGTGAAAGAACCGGTGACGAACGGCACGTTCTGGGCCACCACGATCTCGGCTTCCTGATTATTCAGGGTCATGATCGACGGGGTCGAGAGCAGGCGGGTGGAATTTGTCGAAGCGATGGCCGACAGGAAAGCGGCAAAACCGTTCTGTCCTTTCTGCGGGCTGGTTGCCAGCACGCCGCCCGATCCGGCATCCACAACCTGACCGTTCATCACCCCCGACACCAGGTTGGTCAGGCTGGGTCGCCCTTCGAGCGAAAACTGCGCGCCGCCGACAATCGCCGAATTCACGATTGCACCAAACTGCGCCGACAGATCCGAGAATCCTTCAACCGACATCTCAAAGATCACCGCCTCAACCAGAACCTGTGTCGGACGACGGTCGAGATGGCGGATCATGGCGTGAATATCGTCCATCCGGTCCTGTGGCGCAGTGATCAGCAGGGCATTGGTCTGGGGTTCCGGTACGATCTGAATCTGGCCGCTGGTCGCCCCTTCCTCGCGGCCCGAAAGGCTGCGCAGTACCACATCGGCCATGGCGGCCGCTTCAGCATAATTCAGCGTATAGACCGAACTGGTGGTATTGTTCTGCTGGGTGTCGAGCCGGGCGGCCAGGGTGCGCACCCGGCGGCGTAGATCGTCGGGCCCGGCGATAATCAGCGCATTGGAGCGTCGGTCCACCGTGACGCTGCCGTCTTCGGGGATGATATCCATCGATTGCACCACCTGCAGCACCTCACCCGCATCGGCATTGCGCAATCGGATCATTTCGATCGGTCGGTCTCGCGGTTTGTCGAGGCGTTGGATCAAGGCCGCGATCCGGCGATGGTTCTGACCCCGGTCCGACAGGATCAGGAGATCAGAACCCGGCACCGCCGACAACACCGCCTCGGAAGGTAAAAGGGGGCGCACAACGTCGATAATCTCATTCAGAGGCGCATTTTTGACCTCGATCACCCGGGTTTCATAGCCGCCATCGGCCACACCGAGGCGGGATCCCGGCGCCAGTTCGCGGGCCGCCGTCATCGGCACAATCCGGTCCGAGCCGACCCCCTCAACAATGGTCAGCCGATTAAGTTCAAGAACGCTGAGAAAAACTTCATAAAGCTCATCGGGGGAAATATCGTGTGGCGCCAACACCGTCACGGTGCCACGCACAGCAGGATCCAGCACGAAACTGCGCCCTGTCGCTTCAGAGACAATCTCAACAAAGCTGCGCAGATCCGCATCGCGCAGGTCCAGCGCCACCTGAGCACGCCCGGCCCCGGGCCAGCCCACGGCCACCACAAGGATCATCAACAGGGCGGCGCACGCCACCCGCAGCCTTTCAAATCGTGCCATGATCGTCTCTCGTTCTTGCCTCTCGGCCCGGTTGTTGTCCGGTTCTTTTGCCGGTACGGAACAGGAGCCTGCCTCAATTCTGCATCAACCCTAGCCTAATTCGACATAAAAAGCACGTCTATCCTGCAGTTGCGGATCATTGGACAGGATCATTCGACAAACTCCAGCCGTTGCGGATCGGACTGGCCATTGCTGATCCAGACTGCGTCGGCCTCGATCCCGGTGACCACCAGATCATCCTGCAGGATATCGCCCACCCGCAGCACCCGTTCACCAGTGGGATGCGAGATCATCGCCCAGACCACATCGTTAATGCTGACCACCCCTTTCAGCCGATAGCCCAGACTATCAAGCGGCGGCATGGCCGGGGCGGGGGGCTGCGGCTCCACGACAGGGGGTTGCGGTTCCGGCTCGGGCGGGGGGGCCGGTGGCTGCGGTTCACCGAACAGCGCAGGCCATTGCCGGGGCGGGGCAGCAGAGCCAGGCGGCTGGGGTTCCGGGGTCCGAACATCGGCGGCCACCGGCTCGGGCGGGGGGGTCTGCACCTCGTGCAACAGCGCCTCCCCGGCCCAGACCGCAACAGCAAGGGCGATCAAAGTAAGCAAAGCAGCAACAAGGCGCATCGGAATTCCCTCTGGTCTGCTGCCTTTGTGGACGCATACCGGGCTGCGTGCTAGTCTCGACCAAAATAATAAGACAATAAATCGAGCAGAAAATGCAGCACTCCATCTTTACGAAGACGGGATTTCTCTGCGTGGCAACCCTGATACTGGGCAGCTGCGAAAGTGGGGCACCGTTTGGACAACAGACTTTCCGCGGCCAGTACAGCGTGGCGCGCGATGCGCTGGAAACCGGGAATTACGACCTCGCCGCCCGCAAATATGCCAAACTGGCCGAAGCTGCCGGCCCGCTGGAGGCACGTATTCGGCTGGAATATGCCCATACCCAATTGCGGGCCGAAAACTATGCCGATGCCGCCCAGCAAGCCAGCCAGCTGGCCGCCGAGCAAACTGGAACGGCCCGCGCTGCCGCACTGGCAGTCCAAGCTACGGCAGAACACGAGTTGGGTATGGCCGCCCGTACCAAAGGCGACCACGCGACAGCCAAACAGCTGCTTGAATCGGCCGACAGCGCCATGGCAGAGATCCTGAAATCGCATCCCGATCTCGATCCGATGGGCGCCCTTGCCGCCCGCCGTGCCAGCATCAACACACAGCTGAAAACCCTGTAAATCGTTTCGAGACAAACCAGCCTCACGAGTTTGTCTCGAAACGCTCTAAGCAGCACGCCCCATTGCGGGCGTATCTTCGGCGTTTGTTCTTGCGACGGTCTTCAAAGCGCAGACAGGGGTGGCAACACCCTAGCAACAATATCCATTTAACTCACTGTTTTAATATAGAAATTTTAATTCATTTATGAATCCACATAAGGCTCCCTCAATAATCTCATAATGAAGATTATGTTAATAATTAACCAGATATGACCGCCACAAGCCCGGCAACACTCCCGATACCAGTTCGCAAAACGGCCTGCGTCATCGCAGATCCCGATGCCAGGATGTACCCGTCTGTTGAACCACCCCCGGCTTGGCACTATCAGGTGGGCCAACATATATGCCCTGAAGCAGGATTTTTTGAAATGACCAAACCCCTTGCCACCGTCACGCCCAACACTTGGGAATTTCTGCGCGACGCGATGATCGCCCCGACGGGCTTTCGCGAATATGACGCGCGCTGGCAGTATCCCGAAGCCATCAACCTGCCCGGCATCACCGCTCTGGGCCTCGGGCTTGGCACTCAGATCCAGCAGCGCGGCATCAAGCCCGAAATTGCGGTCGGCAATGATTACCGGGATTATTCTCTGGCCATCAAGAACGCCCTGATTCTGGGGCTGATGCGGGCGGGCATTCATGTGCGCGATATCGGCCCCTGCCTGTCGCCCATGGCCTATTTCGCCCAGTTCCATCTCGATTGTCCGGCCGTGGCCATGGTGACAGCCTCACACAACCCCAATGGCTGGACCGGAGTAAAGATGGGCTTTGAACGCCCGCTGACCCATGGCCCCGACGAGATGGCCGAGCTGCGCGATATCGTTCTGGAAGGACGCGGAGAAGACCGCCCTGGCGGCTCTTATGAATTTGTCGAAGGCGTGCGCGAAGCCTATCTCGATGACCTGGTGGGCGATTTCAGGATGACCCGGCCGCTCAAGGTCGTCTGCGCCACCGGCAACGGCACGGCCAGCGCCTTTGCGCCTGAGCTGTTTGCCCGCATGGGCGTTGAGGTGGTCGATAGCCACAACACGCTGGACTACACCTTCCCCCACTACAACCCCAACCCCGAAGCCATGGAAATGCTGCACGACATGAGCGCCTCGGTAAAAGCATCGGGCGCGGATTTCGCGCTTGGCTTTGATGGCGATGGTGATCGCTGTGGCGTTGTCGATGATGAGGGCGAAGAAATTTTTGCCGACAAGGTCGGTGTCATCATGGCGCGGGATCTCAGCAAGCTTTACCCCAATGCGACCTTCGTGGCGGATGTGAAATCAACCGGGCTGTTTGCCTCTGACCCAGAATTGCTGAAAAACGGTGTGACGGCGGATTACTGGAAAACCGGGCATTCTCATATGAAGCGCCGGGTCAAGGAACTGGGCGCGCTGGCCGGATTTGAAAAATCGGGCCACTACTTCTTGGCCGAACCGATCGGGCGCGGCTATGACTGCGGCATGCGGGTGGCGGTGGAAATCTGCAAACTGATGGACCGCAATCCCGACATGTCCATGTCTGACCTGCGCCGCGCCCTGCCCCTGACCTATGCCATGCCCACCCTGTCGCCCTATGCTGCGGATGAAGAAAAATACGACATCCTCGAGCGCATCGTGGACAAGCTCAAGGTGCTCGACACATTGGCCGGTCGCAAGGTCAAGGAGGTGGTCACCGTAAACGGGGCCCGGGTGATCCTGGACAATGGCAGCTGGGGGCTGGTGCGCGCCAGCTCGAACACGCCAAACCTGGTGGTGGTATGTGAAAGCTCGAACTCCGAAGAAGAATTGCGCGCCATCTTTGCAGGAATCGATGCCGTGATCCGCACCGAACCCGGCGTCGGCGACTACGACCAGGCGTTCTGACCACGCCCCCTGCCCTATTACGAATTCGTTTTATCCGCCTGTTGCCCCCCCCTCCATGATCTCCTCATGGCGGGGGCGATGACTGGCGCCTCAAGCGGCTCTGGTCGTCACTCTACCGTGACGGATTTCGCCAGATTGCGTGGCTGGTCGATATCAGTGCCTTTTGCGATGGCGGTGTGATAGGCCAGCAACTGGGCCGGGATGGCATAAAGGATCGGGGCAATCGGCTCTGCGCAGGAGGGCATCTCGATCGTGTCCCAGACATCCCCGCCGGCCTCTTCCAGCCCCTTGGCATCAGAGATCAGGATCACCTTGCCCTTGCGCGCCAACACCTCCTGCATGTTGCTGACCGTCTTGTCGAAAAGCGTATCGCGCGGCGCCATGACGATCACCGGCACATGTTCATCAACCAAGGCAATGGGGCCATGCTTGAGTTCGCCGCTCGCATAGGCCTCGGCGTGAATATAGCTTATTTCCTTGAGCTTGAGCGCCCCTTCATGGGCCAGGGGATACATCTGCCCGCGGCCCAGAAACAACACATCCCGGGCCTCCGCCAGTTTGCGCCCGGTTTCGCGGATGCGGTCGTTCTGTTCCAGCGCGGTGTTGATCAGCGCAGGCAGACCGCGCAGCGCGCTGACATGATTGGCCATCTGCACATCATCAATCACCCCGCGGTCACGCGCCGCACGCAGCACCAGCATGAACAGCACCGACAACTGGCAGGTAAAGGCTTTGGTCGACGCGACGCCCACCTCGACCCCGGCATGGATCGGCAGCGCCAGATCGCTCTCCCGCGCGATCGAACTTTCGGGCACATTGACCACCGAAACGATCGTCGAGGCCCGATCTTTGCAATAGCGCAGAGCCGCCAGCGTATCGGCGGTTTCACCTGACTGACTGACGAAAATTGCCATGGTTCGCCCGGCAATGGGTGGTTCGCGATAGCGAAATTCAGAGGCCACATCGACCTCGACAGGCAGCCGGGCGATTTGCTCAAACCAATATTTCGCGGTCAGACAGGCATAGAATGCGGTGCCGCAGGCGACCATCGTGATCCGGTCGACCTTGGTAAAATCCAGATTACCACCTGGCAGGTCAATCTGCCCGTCATGGTCCAGATAATGGCTGAGCGCCTGACCGATCACGCCAGGCTGCTCGGCGATTTCCTTGGCCATGAAGTGCTTGTGCCCGGCCTTGTCGATCCGGGCGTTGTCGATCTGGATCAGCCGGATCTCGCGGTTGGCCAGCGCGCCCGCAGCGTCACGGATCTCCACGCTGTTTCGGGTAAGAACCGCACGGTCGCCTTCCTCAAGATAACTGATCCGATCCGTCAGCGGGCTGAGCGCAATGGCATCAGACCCCACAAACATTTCGCCTTCCCCATAACCGATGGCCAAGGGCGAACCTTTGCGCGCCGCGATCATCAGGTCATCTTCACCCGAAAACAGAAAGGCCAGCGCAAAGGCACCCTGCAACCGATCCAGTGTCTTGTTGGCGGCCTCAACGGGGCCTGCCCCCTGCGCCATGTAATGCTGCGTCAACAGGGCAACGGTTTCGGTATCGGTATCGGTATCAGATTGCAGGCCCTTTTGCGCCAGCTCCAGGCGCAGCTCACGGAAATTTTCAATGATCCCGTTGTGAACCACGGCCACGGGGCCCGCCTGATGCGGATGGGCGTTGGTGACAGAAGGCGCGCCATGGGTGGCCCAACGCGTATGACCAATGCCTGATTTGCCCGCCAGAGGCTCATGCACCAGCAGATCGCTGAGGTTCACCAGCTTGCCCACTGCCCTGCGACGGTCAAGTATCCCGTCGTTCACGGTGGCGATCCCAGCACTGTCATATCCACGATATTCCAGCCGCTTGAGCGCCTCTACAAGGATGGGCGCTGCTTCATGATTTCCCAGAACCCCTACAATGCCGCACATTTCATTTGCTCCGCTGCAGCCCGGTTTTCCCGGTCCTCAATATTCCAAACAACTTATCTGCCGATCCTGGCTGCCCAACCCGGTTTGCGTTAAAGAGCGTCCTGCACAAACGCCCGCCGCTGATGCCCGCGATTGCGTTTGCCACTCCCCTGGTCAGCACTCTGACCATTTCCTCTTTGCAAAACCTGACAGGCCCTTCATGACGGTCCTGCAAAAAAGGCGCAAGGCATGACGCAATCAAACAAGATTGCGCTCTGCAACATTTGACTGCGAAAGATTGCCGATTGCATGTTGCGCGATACGGTCGGGGTCTCACTCATGACCCCCAGCCCAATTTCTCGCGCCGCCCCCTTCCCTGCCTTATTGCGCGGCCTTGTCGGCATGCACCACATCCTGAAGGTATTGCATCAGCCCGTCGCGCAGCTCGTCGCGCGCCAGCCCGAACGAGACGGTGGCCTGCAAAAACCCCACT
>JAKGBX010000006.1 GCA_021555075.1 Rhodobacteraceae bacterium LMO-JJ12 | reverse complement strand
GATGTTCGCCAACCGTCATCTGCCCAATGTCGGCCCGACAGCCGAGAGCGGCCCGATGAACCTTTCGGACAAGATTGGCGGCATGCTCAACGAGCTGGAAAAAGCCCACATCTATATCGCCCAACTGGAAGAGCAGACACGGGCCATTCCCGAGCTTCAGGCCCGGCTGGACCTGCTTGAGAAGACTCTTTCGACGAAGTGAGCCAAAGCGTTTCGGGATGGACTTTGCGTGCGAGGTTGCCCCGAAACGCCCACGACATGGATGTGTTGCGCGGCGTTTCCATTTAACCCTGTCTCAGGGTCAGACAGAAATGCTTGAGGATTCGGGAAAGAAGATCAGGGCAGCGGATCTCATGGCCGCTGCCCTTTTTTCATGCCCGATCCCGTCTTGTTGGCGCCACCACGGGCTTGCGCCCCGGGCATGATAGATTATTCATGATCCATTCCCACCCTGCCGAACCGGCTCCCCGACCTCATATACAAGAATATATTGCAGCCCATGGCCCTACTGACCCTCCCGACAGATTATCAAACCCGTGTCACCGCGCGCCAAGCGGTGTTGCAGCAGGCATATGACACAGCCTACCGCCTGACCGGCCCCGACCAGCGCCGGATCGCCGAGGCGCTGACTGCGCAGATCGGCACAACCGACTGGGAGAGCGAAGGCTATCAGAGCCCGGATCGCCAGCGCGACCTGTCGATCAAGTTTCATTGGGGCCACAACCATCGTTTCGACGATGACATGGTCATTCCCGGGCGCATGCAGAACCGGCACATTGCGCTGGCGGCCGAATTCATCGAAGCTTTCGGGCTGCCCGACACGCATTTCAATGGCAAGGCGGTGCTGGATGTCGGCTGTTGGACGGGCGGGACGACGCTGACGCTCAAAATGCTGGGAGCCGGGCGTATCCTGGCCCTGGAAGAGGTGCGCAAATACGCCACGACCGCGCAGAAGCTGGCGCGTGATGTCTATGGGTTCGAGGATGTGACCTGTCTGCCGACCTCGCTCTATCAGATGCAGGAGGACAGCCAGTTTGACAGCGTCTATATTCCGGGTGTGATCTATCATCTGTCCGATCCGGTGCTGGCCCTGCGCCATCTGTTCAACCGGCTGCGCGATGGCGGCGATATCCTGGTCGAAAGTGCCGGCATTCAACATGACGGGCCAATGTGCCTGTTCAAAGGCAATCAGAAGCATTTCGGCAGCAGCAACGAGAATGATATGAGCCGCGGCGGCTGGGCCTGGTTCTGGCCCTCGGCGGTCTGTCTGGGGGAATGGCTTCTGGAAGCCGGGTTTGACGAGATCCGGGTGTTCTGGTCGCCGGTCAGCAACCGGGTCTATGGCCATGGCGTGCGCACCGGGTATCGCGACATCACCCGGGCCGGGCTGGCCATCCCGGACATCACGTAAACCGTATCATGGCCATCATCTCGTTCAGGCATAACTTCATCTTCATCAAGACCACCAAAACGGCAGGGACCAGCATCGAGGTGGACCTGAGCCAGCATATGGGGCCAAAGGATATCGTCACCCCGATCCTGCCGCCGATTGCGGGGCATCATGCCCGCAACTATCAGGCACCCGACGGCAGTGATGCGTTTTACAACCACATGACCGCCGGGTTGATCCGGGCCGGGATCGGTGCCGAGGTCTTTGACGGAATGTTCAAGTTCTGTGTCGAGCGCGAGCCGGTCGCGAAATGTATCAGCCACTTTCACATGTTGCGAAATTCGCCCCTGCACAACCCGGAGGGCCGCTATCAGCACGGCTGGGATCAATATTGTCAGGCGGGGGCTTTTCCGCAGGACATCGACAAATACTCTGAAGTGCAGGACGGCAAGCGGGTCTGCCTGGTGGATGCCATTCTGGATTATGACAAGCTTGAAACCCAGCTGCCTGCCCTGTTGCGCAGGCTGGGGGTTGAAGGATTTTCGCTCAGGACTCGCGCCAAATCGGAATATTCGCAAAACCGGCTGGTGACACCAGAGGCCGTGTCCGCCCCGCAGCGCGACAAGATATACGAGGCCTTCAAGGACAGCCTGGGGCTTGCAAGGGGCTTTGAAGATGCAGAGTTTTGATCCGACGCAACCGCTCATCCATATTCATGTTCCCAAAACCGCGGGCTCTTCGCTGCGCGAAGTCATGTTTCAATGGTTCGAGGGGCGCAGCTATGGGCATTACTTCAATGCCGCCGAACAAAAGATGCCGCCAAGGCGCGATCTTGCCGCCCTGTCTGTCGACGGGATGGGGCCGCTGATTTACGGGCATTTCAATCGCGCACGCGGGTTTGGGGTGGATCAGTATTATCCGCAGGTCCGCCAGTTCACCACGATCCTGCGGGACCCGTTGGAGATGCATGTTTCGGCGTATTTCTATATCCGCAAAACCCCCGGTCATCCGCAACACCAGATGGTGCAGCGGAGCTCTCTGAGACAATTCATCCAGGAGCAGCCTCTCAATATGCTGGCGCATTTTCCCCGCCCGGTGAGCGCCGGGAATTATCGCGATATCATTGAGGAATTCTTCATCGATATCGGATGCCAGGAGGTGTTGGAAGACAGCATGCGCCGGATCGGCCGGAAATTGGGCAAGCCCACGGATGCGCTGTCGATTCCGCGGCTGAACACGGCGTCGCGCGACAATAGCGAATGGCAGGATATGCGCGACTGGTTTCGCGAGCGTTGGCCCGTGGAGCACGCGGTCTATGCCTATATTCGCCCCACGGCACCGGGCGAACTTTACACGGGCCTTGGCACTGAGTCATAGTGGTGCCAGTTTCTTATATTCATTGAAATGATCCCATTATGACGTATTTTTCTGATGTTCTCGCTCCGGCGCATCGCAAACGGTTTTTCCTTGCTGCCCTGATCGTGGTAATTCTGGCCTATCTGTTCTGGACCGGCTCGCGCTATCCCGCGCTTGATGAGAAGGCGATGATGGCGGGGGCGATCCAGCTTGAGGACAGTCTGAGTTTCGAGGCCAAGTTCGCAGTCCCCGACGGGGCGGGCTTTTTCGAACGGGTGTTCTGGTCGACGCTGAACTGGGTCAACACCAACAAGAAGGGCATGACGTTCGGCGTGCTGTTCGCCGCCGCCTTCCTGACCGCAGCCAGCTATCTGCAACGGCGCAGCTTTGCGGGCGGTTTTGCCAATTCGCTGCTGGGGCTGATCATCGGCACGCCGCTGGGTGTCTGCGTCAATTGTGCCGCGCCGATTGCCAAGGGGATGTATTCGGCCGGGCTGCGCGCCGAAACCACGCTTTCGGCGATGATCGCCTCACCGACGCTCAACCCGGTGGTGCTGACCATGCTGTTTTCGCTTTTGCCGGCCTATATGGTGGGGCTCAAGATCGGCTTCAGCCTGCTGGTGATCCTGGTTGTGGTGCCGCTGATCTGTCGGGTTCTGCCGATGCGCGAGATACTGGTGGATGCGCGTGATGTGCCCGCCGGGCCGATATGGCCGGGGGCGGATATGAGCCCGGCCACCGGCCCGGAACCGGCTTTGCAGGCCATCATCGGCGTGTTCACCACCTATCTGAAAAACCTGTGGTACATCATCAAGCTGACCGTGCCGCTGATGCTGCTGGCGGGGCTGCTGGGCGCGCTGATGGCGACATTGCTGCCCCAGGACATGATCCTGACCTTGCCGTTTTCGGTGCTGGCGCTGGTGGTGATTGCGCTTGTCGGGGTGTTTTTGCCGGTGCCCATCGCGTTTGACGTGGTGGTGACGGCGACGCTGCTGGGGCTGGGGCTGAGCCATGGCTATGTGATGGCGCTGTTGTTCACCCTGGGCGCGTTCAGCATCTATTCCTATTTCATCGTCGCCACATCGGTGGGGCCGCGGGCGGCCTGGATGCTGGCCGCTTCGGTGGCGGTGCTGGGCATGTTGGCCGGGGGAGTGGCCGAGACCTATCACCGCTGGCAGAGCGATCGCGCGCTCGAGATGCTGTTGCAGGGATCGCTGCCGCAACAGGGCCCCGGCTGGGGCGCTGCCATGGCGGCGGAGGCCGATCACTGGGCGGTGACCGGGGAGGATGCCGAAAACATCACCGTTACGGCGGTGCCGCTGACCCCGCCCTCACCGCCGGGGGCGCAGCTTTTCAGCCGCACCGAAGCGATCAATGCAGGTATCGACAAGCCGCTGGAGTTTTCGTTTCGCGACATGTGGCCGCCGTTCTGGGAGGGGCGCAGCCTGAGCAGCGGCGATTTTGACCGCGACGGCGATATGGATCTGGTCATCGCCTCGACCGAAAAGGGGCTCTATTTCTATGCCAATGACGGCGCCGGGAACTTCACGCGCACCGGTGAGGCGGGACCGTTTGCCGATAAACCGGTGTTCAACGCGGCGCTGGCCGATATGGACAATGACGGCTGGCCCGATCTGGTGATTGCGACCTATCTTGACGGGCTGTGGCTGTGGCGCAATGTGGAGGGGGTCTTTGGCCCCGAGGCGCCGCAGCGCCTGCCCAACCGGGAGGATGCGCCGCTGGCCATGGCGCTGAGCCTGGCCGATGCCGATGGCAACGGGTATCTCGATATTGCCGTGGGCAACTGGGCGGCGGGCTGGTATCGGCGCATTCCGGGAGAGGAAAGCCGCAACCGCATCCTGTGGAATGACGGGCGCAAGGACGGCCAGAGCCAGTTTCGCACCACCGACCTGCCGGGTATTCCGGGCGAGACGCTGTCGATCCTGTGGTCCGACATCAATGGCGATGCGCATGCCGATCTGATCGTGGGCAATGATTTCGACGTCCCCGATTATTTCTATCTCGGCGACGGGGCCGGCGGGCTGAGCATGATCGCACATGACTCCGGGCTGATCCCGCAGACCACCACCACCACCATGGCGATCAAGACCGGTGATCTCACCGGGGCGGCGCGCCCCGACATCTACATGGCGCAGATCGCCGGGCGCTCTTCGGGTGTCAGCGAGACGCTGAAGATGCAGGATCTCGATCTCTATTGCAGCGCAATCGAGGACGAGACGGCGCGCGCCACCTGTGAGGCCAACATGGCAATCAAGCGCTGGTACAAGTCGGGCAACAGCTTTGATCCGACCTATGCCGCCAGATGTCTGGAGCTGACGGGGCGCAACCGTGAGGAATGCCGCGCCATGCTGGTCAAGGATCTGGCGATCCAGAAACGCGACCCCAAGCTCTGCGAGCTGATCCCCAAGGGGCAGGATATTGCGCAGGCCTATTGCCGGTTGCATTTCGCCCCTACCCGTCAGCCCACGGCGGAAGAAATCGCGCTGTCTCATCCCCAGATCCTGCGCTCCAACGTGCTGCTGGAATGGCGCGAGAGTGCCTATGACGACAGCGCCGAGAATCGCGGGCTTGATGTCGGCGGTTGGAGCTGGGACACCAAGCTGGAAGATTTCGATCTGGATGGCGATCTGGATGTCTATATCGTCAATGGCACCTGGGTGCCCAATGAGGTCAGCCCCTCCAACCTCTATTTCGAAAACGATGGCCAGGGGCAGTTTCACGAACGCTCGGGGCCCGCAGGGCTGGAGGATTATCTGATGACCGCCTCGGCCACCGCCTTTGATGTTGATGGCGATGGCGATGCGGACATGGTGAGCCACCCGGTCAACGGGCCGCTGGTGCTGTTCACCAACGGGGCGCAGGGCACGCGCCTGGCGATACGTCTGAGTGATGCGCGCGCCAACCGTGACGCCATCGGGGCGCAGATCAGCCTGAGCCTGGAGGATGGCACGAGCCTGAGCCGCGAGCTTCAGCTTGGCGGCGGTTTCATGTCGTTTGATGCGCCGGGCGCGGTGTTTGGCCTTGGCGGTGCGCCGCAGGCCGAGGCGGTCACCATCCGCTGGCCTGATGGGGCAACAACCGGGATCACCGGCCCGCTGGCGGCAGGCGCGCTCTACCAGGTCACACGTCACTGAGCCGTTTCAACGGGTCTGAAATAAACGGGCCTGAAATATCCGACCCGTGCGGGCCGGGGGCGGGAAACGCTTCAGGGTGAAACACCCAGGCGCTGGCCCACACCCTCGCGCGCCTGCAAGGCACGCCACCAGACCTCATTGTCGAGATACCACTGAACGGTTCTTTCCAGCCCCTCTTGCAGCGTGACAGAGGGCCGCCAGCCCAGTTCGTCGCGAATTCGGGTGGGATCGATGGCATAGCGGGCATCATGGCCGGGGCGGTCGGCGACAAAGGTGATGAGATCGCCGTAGGGGCGCGCACCGGGGCGTTTTTCATCCAGAATGGCGCAGATCATGCGCACCAGGTCGAGATTCGTGCGCTCGCTCTCGCCGCCGATATTATAGCTGCGCCCGACCTGCCCGCCTTGCAGGACACAGAGCAGCGCATCGGCATGGTCTTCGACATAAAGCCAGTCGCGCACATTGGCACCATTGCCATAGATCGGCAGGGGTTTGCCCGCCAGCGCGTTCAGGATCACCACCGGCACCAGCTTTTCGGGGAAATGGAAGGGGCCGTAATTGTTGGAGCAATTGGTCAGCAGCACCGGCAGGCCGTAGGTTTCGTGCCAGGCGCGCACCAGGTGGTCGCTGGCGGCCTTGGAGGCGGAATAGGGCGAGCGCGGATCATAGGCGGTGTCTTCGGTGAACGCGCCGGTGGCGCCGAGGCTGCCAAAGACCTCATCGGTCGAGACGTGATGAAAGCGGAAACTTTCAGGGCGCCCCCGGGTCTCCCAATGGCTGCGCGCCGCCTGCAACAGATTGTAGGTGCCGGTGATGTTGGTTTCGATGAAGGCGCCCGGCCCGTCGATCGAACGGTCGACATGGGATTCCGCGGCCAGATGCAGAACCGCTTCGGGCGCATGGGCGGCAAAGATGCGCGCCAGCGTGTCGGGGTCGCGGATATCGGCCTGCTCGAAGCTGTAAAGCGGGCTGTCGGCCACCGAGGCGACATTTTCCAGACAGGCGGCATAGGTCAGCGCATCCAGATTGATGACCTCATGGCCGCGCGCAATCGCCAGACGCACCACGGCCGACCCGATGAACCCTGCCCCGCCGGTAACCAGAAGCTTCATGGCTCAGCCTTTCCACACGAACGGGCTGTCGAATTCGGCCAGGGTAGGTGCCGTGGCATCAGCCTCTTTCAACTCGACATCATAGGCCCAGGGCCAGCGGATGGCGCAGCTGTCCCAGCGGATGGCGCCTTCGGCGGCCTTTTCATAGGCGCCCGCCACCTTGTAGATCACCTCGCTTTGCGCGCTCAGGGTGACAAACCCATGGGCGAAGCCGTCAGGGATCAGCAACTGGCGGCCATTGTCGGGGGTCAGAACCTCGCCCACCCATTGGCCATATGTCGGCGACCCCTTGCGGATATCCACCGCCACATCATAGAGCGCGCCGCGCCCGCAACGCACCAGCTTGACCTGTTCATGCGGGGGGATCTGAAAATGCAGCCCGCGCAGCGTTCCGGCCTGGGCGGAAAGCGAATGATTGTCCTGCACGAAGTCATAATCCAGCCCGGCCTTTTGCATCCGGGTGCGATTCCAGCTTTCGCTGAACCAGCCGCGATGATCGCCGAACCGGTCCGGTGTCAGAACCAGAACCCCCGGCAGAATGGTCTCTTCAATCTTCATTGCCTGTCCTCAAAAGCCGCTGACCCGGATCATCGCGCACCGGCCCTGTCGGCGCGTTCTGTTCCTTGGGGTTAAAACCCGTCGGGTCTTACTGTTCCAAAACCCGGCCGAATTCAACAACCAGTGCCGCCGCGACGCGGTCAAGCTCGGCCTGCCATGGCTCGGGGTCCGAGAACAGCGCGGCAAATCGCGCCTGGGTCTCGACAAAGGCCTCAAGCCGCTCGGGTGTCAGTTTGAACGCCATGATCCTTGCCGCCGCCTCTTGTGGCGAGAGGCCGACCAGGTTCACAAATGCCTCATTAGGCACCAGGTCATGCACCCGATGCTGCGCTCCGGCGATATAAAGCGGGATGGCGCCAATGGCGAAGGCATCGAATATCTTCTCGGTCACATAGGCGTTCTGGTGGGTGTTCTCGATGGCCGACATCAGGCGGCACTTGCCGTCGAGATCAAGGAATTTCTGCATGTGCCAGTCGTCCAGATCCTGACGCGGCGGCAATGTGTTCCAGCCCGCCCCGGAGCGCAGCACCCGCGGGCCATTGCAACTCAGCGCAATCCGAGTGCGATGCGCCCCCAGGCCATAGAGATCATGGGCATCATGGCGGATATCGAAAATCTCGTCCTGGCGCAGCTCGGCCAGAAAGGCCACATCATGTTCGGGATGCTCCCAGCGGTGGCGCCAGTCGGCAATGCTGCGCTGTGCATTGCGGGCAAACCACGTGGAATAGCGCACGAAGAAGCTCCACTCGGTCAGCAGGAAATAGGGGATGCGGTCAAAGTCATAGATCCCGCTGGTGTGGTGGTTGAGCACGGTCAGCGTCAGCGGCCCGTTTTGCGTGTCATGGCTCTGCACCCGGGTGAGCGGATCGTTGAACCAGACGGTATCCCACAGCGGTTCTTCGGAGAGCATGACCAGACGCTGATGCGGCTTGAGCCTCTGTTGCAGCTGCGCGCCGCCTTCCAGCAGATCCTTGTTGTGGGACACCAGAACAATATCGGCGGCGGCGAAATCATCACTCAGGGCGATATTGCCGGCGCAGGCCACCTGCAGGGGGGCATAGGCCAGGGGCTGGCGATGCGAATAGCGGCCGAAGGGGTGAACCGAAATCATGGCAATCCTCTATGCGATCGCTTGAGCGTAATTAAAGCGTTTCAAGACAAACGCGTGAGCGAAGTTCATTCCGAAAGGTTCTAGCAACCTGCCCCGGCTTTTTGAAGCCGGCGTGCGCTAGACAACCCCGGCATCCAAAAGGTATGCAGTTATCAGGATCTGCTGCTCAGATTACCGATAAAACGATTGCCGGAACACAGATTGGGCACCACGAAACGTGAGCGGCAATAACAGTTTTACACGATGGGGTGCCCTTGATGTCTGTCACGACTGGCGAGCTTGAGCCGCTGATTCTGACCTGTCCGAACACTCTGGATCAGGCGCATGATGCGGTGTGTCAGGCTCTGCTTGCGGATGATCGCCTGCAGAGCGGTGTCTCTCTGGAGGTCGCGCAGGTCTTGTTGCGCCAAACGCCCGGGCTGAAGGCGCTGGTCCTGTTTGAAACCCCGCTGGATTTTCTGAACCGCCGGATGGCGCAGTATGAGAGCCTGTCACAGGCGCTGGCGGCCTGGCAGGCGGACGCGCTTGGGCTGATGGCGATGGTGCGCCAGTTCCGGCGCCGCACGTTGCTGATCGAGCGCGCCATGATCACCGCCTATCCGGATGTTTTCACCACGCAGCACGGTTTTGAGCAGGCCACGGGCAAGGGGCTTGCCCTGCTGCGGCCTGCGCCGCCTGATCCGATGCTGGGTGTGCTGGCGGATTATATCCGCATGCAGGCGCCCGAAACGCGCAAGCTTGTGGCCGAGATGCAGGCCAGCGCCATAGACCTGTCCAATGGTGCGCCGCAGGCCGGGATCGGGGCCGATGATGCCTTTCACACCTATCAGAAGCTTCAGGCCGAGGCCGAGGCGCTGCGATCGCAGATGGCCGACAGCAACGCCCGGTTTGAAGAGGCCGAGCGGTTTTTGCGCCGCAAGTCTGACAATCTGACCGCCGAGATGCGCGCCCTGCAACAGCAGGTGGACGCGAAAGACGGCCAGATTGATCAATTGCAGGAACAGATGTCGCAAACACAGGCCCGGCTGCAACAGCAGACCGCCGAGGCACAGGCCCGGCAGAGCACGTTGATGCAGCAGGTGCAGCAGGCGCAAGATGACGCGCAGGCCCGGCATGCGGATCTGCGCAAGATGGAAGACACCGTGCAAAGCCAGCGCAGGAAGACCGCCACGGCCCATGCGCGGGTACTGGAAATGACTGCTGAAAAGAACCGCCAGGCGGCTGTGAAAAACCAACTGAGAGAGCAGCTTTCGTACACCGAAGCGCAGTTACAGACGGTGCTGTCGTCGCGCACATACCGGATGGTGGCGCGGCTGGGTAAGCTGAAATCCCTGTTCAAACGATGAAGGCGACAAGATGAACGGCACATGGCAGGCACATCTGCAAGGCGCTGATGCCAGGCACAAGCTGGGCACGATTGTCTATCTGGGGGCCGGCGAAGGCCAACGGCTGGCGCCGGTTCTGGCGCTTGGGGCCGAACGCATCGTTCTGGTGGAACCGCTGCTGGAGGCGACGATGGAGTTGAAAGCCCGCATCGCGACCGATCCGCGCTGTGTGCTCTATCCTCTGGCGATCAGCGATCAGGAGGGCCAGGCGCCGCTGCATGTGTTCAACCTGCCGGACCTGTCCAGCCTGTCGCCGCCCGGCGCCTTGACGGAGCTTTTTCCCGGCCTGCGCGAAACCGGTCAGCGCACCGTGGAAACCCGCACGCTGACCTCGCTGCTGGCCGATCTTGGCCTGTCGGGCGAGGGCAAGGCCCGGCATATCCTGCATCTCGACAGCCCCGGCAGCGAGGCCAGGATCCTGTCGCAGCTCGGACGCGACGATACCCCGTTTGAATTCATCTCTCTGCGCTGTGGGGCGCAACCGCTTTACAGCGCGTCCGACAGCGCCGAGGACCTGGTGGGGATGATCGAGGCCCTGGGGTATCGGCTGGAGGCCTGCAACAGCGACGATCCCGATTTCCCCGAATACTGGATGTCTCTGGATCATCAGGCCCGCGCCCTGAGCGCGCTGAAAGAGAAGCTGAGCCGCGCGGAAGAGTCCCTTGCCGTGCTTGGCGATGAGCGCACCGGGCTGGCGCAGCAGCTGACGCAGTCGCAAGATGCGCTGACGCAGGCGAAAGAGCGCATCGCGGAGTTGGAGGC
This sequence comes from Rhodobacteraceae bacterium LMO-JJ12, assembly GCA_021555075.1. Lineage (NCBI taxonomy): Bacteria > Pseudomonadati > Pseudomonadota > Alphaproteobacteria > Rhodobacterales > Paracoccaceae > Rhodobacteraceae bacterium LMO-JJ12. Next base: position 24,870 of record JAKGBX010000006.1, on the reverse strand, counting down.
CTTTGTCCGCGAGGGCAGGCAGACCGCCAGCCAGCAGAGCGCGCAGATGGCCGAGGTGCGGGAAAAGCTGAAGGGTGCCGAAAAATCCCTTGAGGTGGTGAAGCGCGAAAAGGGCGAGATCGAAACCCGGCTGACGCAGGCGAATGAGCGTATCACGACGCTGCAAGCCGACCTGAAGACGCAAGCGAGCCACAGGGCCAGCCTTGAGGCCGAACGCGACAAGGCCCGCGATGCCCTGGGTACAAGCCTGCGTTTGCAGGCGTTGCAGGCGGGCGATCTGAAAGACCTGCAAACAAAATATCAAACGCTGCTGGAGGAAAAGCAGAGCCAGGACAGGTTGCTGCAAACCATCACATCGCGCATGAGCGACGCAATCGGGCAGCTTGGGACAGTGGCGCCGAAAACCGGCGCGGCAAAGACGCAGGCGGCCAAGAAACCCGCATCGCGATCAGGCAAGGCCAAAAGCAGCCCTGCCAAAAAAGGGCCGCGCGCCTGATGCAGAGCCCGGACCCTGTCACCGACTTGCTCGATAGGCTGCACAGCACCCTGAAGCGCCTGCCCGCGCCGCAGACGGATGCGGCGGTGGCGGCGGTGCTGCCTGTGCTGTCGGATCTTGTCGGGCAATGCGAGCGCCAGCTGGCGCGCCAGGCCGCCGCCGAGGCCGGTCGGGACCCGATCCGGCTGATCCATCATTTCGCCTGTTCCGGCGGCACCGTCATGTCGAGCTGTATTGCGGCCATGCCAAACACCATTCTGCTCAACGAGATTGATCCGCTCAGCCGGTTGCATCTTCCCTGGGCCAGCAAATCTTTCAAACCGACGGATATTCTGACGGATATGATCGCCAGCCCGCGCGCGGTGCCACAGGAGGCGACCATTGCCGTTTTCAGGGCCGGTCTGAAGGCGATGCGCGATCAGCTTGCAACGCAGGGCATGGCGCTGATCCTGCGCGATCACAGCCATTCGCATTTCTGCCATGACGTGACCCCCGCGATAGAGCGCCCGCTGTTGCGTGATCTGATGCCGCCGGATGTGGCGGTCAGATCGGTGCTCACCCTGCGCCACCCCTTGGACTCTTTCATGTCGCTGGAGACCAATAAATGGCTGCATTTCAAACCTGCAACGCTTGAGGAATACAGCAAACGCTATCTCAGTTTCCTGCACGCTTATGGCGATGTTGCACGTTTCAAATATGAAGATTTCACCCGCGCGCCGGACGCGGTCTTGCAGAAGATATGTGCGGTTCTTGAACTGCCCTATAGTGGCGAATTCAACGTCACGCGCAGCCTGTTCGCCCTGTCCGGCGACAGCGGACGATCGGGCGGAAAAATCCAGCCCCGGCCATCCCGCCAGGTTTCACAAAGCCTCGGCGAGCAGGCCGAAAAGAGCCCGGCCTTTGCCCGGCTCTGCAAGGAGCTTGACTATGATCCCGCGCCCTGACGGCGTCAGGGGTGCAAGATCAGGGTCGCAAGGTGCAAATCCCTTGACGCCAGAGCCTAAACCAGGCCGAGCACGGCCGGAGCCGGGCGCAAGCCGTTCTCTGTGATATAGGTCACCATCCGCTTGGCCAGTTGGTGACGGCCGGCGTCATAGCCCGCGATCTGTTCGATGAAATTATCAATGAACGCATAAGGCCCCTGCTCCACCATTTTCAGGAATTGCTGTGGCGCAATCCATGGCACCGACATGGCCTCGGCCAAACCGACGGTACGGGAATCATGGGCAATCAGAACCGAGGGAACAACGGCCTGCAATGGCACCATGGTGCCATGAATGCGCATCCCCAGGCTGATGTCGCAGGTGCGTGAGAAATCCATCCAGGCATCGACATCCGTAAAATGCAGACCCTTGGATTTGAGCGTGCGTGTCAAACGCCCGGGCTCGCCCATGAAGGGGTTGTTGTCCTTGTATTCGTTCGGAATATTGTTGCGCTCTCCCATAAGGAAGGGCAACAGGCCGGGGGTTTGCAGAATGTAGAATGCCGGCGTCTCATCCATCATGCGCAGTTGTCGCTTGAGAACGGCCCCGGAGGCCGAATGCCCGCCGGTCACTTCCGAGATGGCAGTGCGCACATCGCCCCAGGAGCCAAGGCTACTGCGTAGGCGGCCAGCTTTGTCTCCCAGCTGTTTTCCCAGATCCGGGTCGCAATTGATGAAATTGGACGGGCACCCCGTCACCACGGCATTGTTGATCCCCGCCGCTTCGAGCGAGCGCCGGGTCAACTCATCGCGCACGCTGATCTGGGCGGCGCGTTCGGACAAGGCCCTGCCCAGACGGATCGCATTCGGCCCCAGTTTGACCGGCTCGTCAGACTGCATTGCCGCGGCTTGCACGCCCAGGCCGAATGCCGTGACAGGGCAATCCACGGATTCAACCATCTCGGCGCGGCCACCATTGAACAGCTCATCCCGCTGGGTGGACCCAAGCCAGTTGGCGCAGGAGATGATCATATGGTCGATCTGGTCCTTTGCCTCGATCGCCCGAAATTCGGGGCCGGTCATGGGTTCGAAACTGTCCAGATCCTGCAACAGATAACGCAGGGCATGGCGAAATACCAAATTCCCAAGATTGACTCCGGCAGCTGCCGAAACCTCTGCGGCACTCAGTCTATAAGCCTCCGGAATGGCGCCTATATACTTCATGTCGAGGTAAACTTTTCTCATTTTCACACCATGGGAAAGACCGGAATTTATAAAACCAGCGTGGACAATTGGGAGAGCGGGCCAAATCTGCTATAGGGTATGCAAATCGGGTGTCAAGCATTGGCCCAGATCTGGCCCTGCCACATCTGGCGCGCGCCAGACGCGGCATATGCTCTGGGGCAATTGTTCTGGGCAAAGGGTGACTCGCCTGAGGGTTGTGGCAAAAAATGGGCACTTTCCCGGTCGCCGGGCGACGATCTGATCCGCCCGATATGGGCCAGGATGCGCCAAAAATCGCCAAAATGCCTCAAATCAGGCATCACGCAGGCGTGTCGCAAGATCCCGCGCATGTCGGGGAACTTCTTCTGGTAACTAAAAAATCGCTGGGTTATATCCGCCGCATAACCATGGATTCAGGTTTCATTTTTGAGTTTCAAGATTTTAGCACCAAGCCTGCTCTAGCAAGACCACGCGGGAAAAGAGCTCTTTTTTTCGCAAATATTTCGGAGATCGTGCATGATGGATATTGGTTCATCTATACAACCCGACACCGTAACACTCACCACAGATCAGTTGTACGCCAGCTATCGCGAGCTCGCTCTGAGCCCGCAGGATGTGGAGATCCTCGGGTCGGTCAATTTCGGAAAAGTTGATGCCGCAGCCCTGAAGGCTGTGCTGAAGCGACACCGGTCGGCGCGGTTGAACACGGCCGTTGCGCAAACCCTCAAAACCGCCACCAAAGACACCTCTGTCATGACAGAGGTGTTCGGCAAAACCGATTGGAGCGCGCCCGCCAGGTTCGTGCGCACGCCCTCTGGTAGCGCCCCGCAGCCGTTGTTCACGATCCTGATTGCAACCTTCAATGCCGCCCGCGATCTGCCCGATACATTGCGCTCGATTCAGGAGCAGGGCCGGGGCGATGTCGAATGTCTGATCGTGGATGGTGGATCAAGCGACACCACGCTGGAAATCGCCGCCGCATGGCCGCAAGTGGTGACCGCCTGCTTCAGCCAGGCCGACAAGGGGCTGTATGATGCCCTCAACAAGGGACTCGCGGTCGCCCGTGGCAAGCTGATCGGCATCGTCGGGGCCGGCGATTGCTATCTGCCCGACGCTCTGAACACGGTGGCCAATGCGTTCTATCAGAACGGCACCGATGTTTATGGCGGCCAGACCATCGAGATGACCCCGGATGGCCAGACCAGCAAACGCAAGGACGAGCCCTGGGGGCTGAACGCCTTCGTCAGCGGCGGCCCGGTGGGCCATAACGGCATGTTTGCCACCCGTGACGTGTATGATGATGTCGGTCCGTTCGGATATGCCTATCCGATGGCCGAGGATACCCGCTGGATGCACCGGGCGATCCATGCCCGCCGCAGCTTTACCTATATTCCCCGGCCGGTGGTGCTGTTTCCGCTGACAGGCATGTCCAACAACAACCCCGATCTGGTCTGGCAGGAAGCCCATGGTCTGATCAAACAGAACTTTCCCGGCATTGATCTGAACCGGGAAGATGCGTTGAAGCTGCTGTTTGCCGCCCGTGGCTGGAGCCGCCCGGAAGAGATCAAGCCGGTTCTGGCAAAATACGACCATGCGCCCTTGAATATCAGCGCCGCGGCGGCGCTGAAGGCCGAGAACGTGCCCATCGAGACGATGGTCGATATCTTTGACGGGGTGCTCTGGAACGAGGCGTTGCCGCTGTTCGAGAAAAACGGGCTGCGCCATGCCGACAAGGCGCCATCGGACAAGCCGCTGCTGTCGATCGTGCTGCCGTCCTATAATGTGCAGGCCTATCTCGGCAAGGCACTCAACAGCATCCTGACCCAGGATATGGAAGATCTGGAAGTCATCGTCGTCAATGATGGCGCCACCGACAATACCCTGGCCGTGGCCGAAGCTTTTGCCGCCATTGATGCCCGTGTGCGCATCCTGACCCAGGAAAACCAGGGGCTGGGCCAGGCCCGCCTGTCGGGGCTGCCGCTGTGTCGGGGGGAATATGTCTGGTTCATCGACAGCGACGATTTCCTGCGCGACGACTGCCTGTCGCATATCGGAGCCACCCTGCGAAGCGAGCGCCCGGAGGCCTATCAGGTCAACTTTGCCTATATCGACGAGAACGATCAGGTGGATCATGCCTCGGTGACCGACCCGCGGCTGTCCGGGATGGTGCACAACCCCGGACATACCTTGGGCGTCTACACCCGCCTGGCGGGCTGGAATGCCCAGACCTGGCGGTTCATCATCCGGCGTGATGTCATGCTTGAGAACGCGCTGACCTTCCCGGTCGGCTATTACTATGAGGACCATCATTTCGCGCTCAAGCTGGTAAGCCGGGTCAAGACCATGTTTGTCGATCCTGCCGTCAGCTATATGTATCTGCGTCGCAGCGGCTCGATTTCGACGGTGCGCACCCGGCGGGTTTTCGACTTCCTGCATATCCGCCGCCTGTGTCTGGATTTCCTGCGCGAAGAGGGTCTGCTGGAGCGTATGGCGCCTCTGGCGCTGAGCTACATCGTGCCGACATCCTTCATCCGCCATCACGTGGCCGAGGAGTTTGTTACGGAATTCGTGCGCGAGGTATTGAAGGATACGAGCGCTGAAGAGCTGAAAGTGTTCTTGCAAACGGCCAGCACAGACGATTTCAAGCTTGTCGACGAGGCGGTCCCGGACTGGATCGATACCCTGTCCGTGGGTGACAACACGGCCGCCTGGCAGGGCTTTATCCGAACGGCGCTGACGCAACAGCTTGCCGCGGCCACCACCCAGCCCAGCCTGCACCCGTTGTCGCGCACCCTGGCGCCGCACCAGATTCTGGGACTCTACAATGTCGAGAAGCCCCAGCCACACCAGAACATGAATGAGCATTATGCCTGGAACCGGGGCAAGGATATCTATCTGCGCGTCAATACGGCCAATCTCAGCCGCCCGGTTCTGAACATCCATTTCCGCAACCTCGTCGCCGGGCAGGTACTTGTCGTCGAGGCGCCGGGGGTGATTCAGTCGTGCCCGGCAGTGTCGCAGAATATCACGCAACGCCAATCCGTCTTTGTGCCGCTGGAGTCTTGCGAGGAATGGGTCGTCGTGCATATTCGCGTCGCCCATACCACCAAGTTTGATAGCCGCGAAGGCGGTATATTGCTGGAATCCGTCGACCTTTTGAATGGCGATATCGCCAGCTTCCTGCCCCCGCCCCCGGCCAGTCTCCCGGCTGAGCCGCTGATCAAGGTCGGCGCGGATTCGCGGGTTGCGGGGCTGAATGTCGATGTCAGGTTGCACCAGGAAAACCGCACCTATGTGGTTGTCGGGCAGCAGTGCGACATCACCGCAACCTTTGTATTCGAGCGCGGCGTCGGCATGATTTCGGTCGGTGACGGCACCTCGATCGGCAGCGGCTGTCTGTTGATTTGCGCCCAGCCCGACGGGATCAGGATCGGGCGCAATGTCATGTTGTCCTGGGATGTGGTGGTCACTGACAACAACTCGCATTCGCTTGACCGTGACATGCGCGAAAACGATGCCCGCGACTGGCTGACCGGCACGTTGCGCGGTCGCACCGGCGCGTTCAAGAACTGGCAGGATGTCGGTGCCGCCCCGGTGACCATTGGCGACGGTGTCTGGATCGGCTTTGGCGCGAGCATCATGAAAGGCGTGACGATCGGGGAAGGCGCGATCATCGCCTCCCAGTCTGTCGTGACCAAGGACATCCCCCCCTACAGTATTGTCGGTGGCAATCCGGCGCGGGTTCTGGCGACGCGCGACGATCAGGCCAAGCTGCGCGACGCGCGCAAGGCGGCCCGAATGCCAGACCTGCCCATTCCAGAAGTAACCTTTGAAAACTCATCCAGTTAAGCCGTTTCGCGCCCGATCCGGGCGCGGCAAACCATTTTAACAAAAGGACGACCCACCTGTTACGTATATTGATGCCCCCTCGCGCAGAAAACTGCATGGACCTCTCGGTGAGACGGACGGCAGGGGGCAAACTCATGAGGACCGCGTTATGACACGCAAAGCCTTGGTGACGGGGGCTGCCGGATTTATCGGCCGCCGTGTTGCCCATCAGTTGCGCAAAAAAGGTTATGATGTCGCGGGCATTCTGCGCCAGCCGATGTCGCGATCACAGGAGGCCGGGATTGGCCTGAGCCGGGTCAGCGACCGGGGCATCACCAGCGCGTCGCTGGCGGAATTTTCCGGTGAGGTCGATGAAATATACCACTGTGCAGGCAGCGGGTCCGTGGCCATGTCGCTGCAATCTCCCGAACGGGATTTTGCCAGCAACGTGTTGACGACACAGGCTGTTTTCGAATTTGCCCGACGCGAGGGCAATGTCACGGTCATCCTGCCTTCAAGTGCGGGCGTCTATGGCACGGTGTCGCAAATGCCGATCCGCGCCAACACGGTCTGCACCCCGATTTCCCCCTATGGCACCAACAAGCGGATTTGCGAGCTTCTGGCCCTGCAATACGCGCGCAATTTTGCTGTCCCGACGGTGATCGTAAGGCTGTTTTCAGTCTATGGGCCGGGCTTGCGCAAGCAGCTGCTTTGGGATGCGAGCCGGAAGATGTGCGACGGCGACATCCGCTTTTTCGGCACCGGAGAGGAAACCCGGGACTGGATTCATGTCGATGATGCGGCGCGTTTGCTGATCCAGTCCGCAACGATTGCCGACACCACGGCCCCGACGCTGAATGGGGGCTGTGGCGAAGCGGTGGAAATACGCCAGATCGTCAGGGGGCTGGCCGACCGCCTTGGGGTGAGCCAGCCGGTCGCGTTCACTGGCGAGGCCCGGGCCGGCGATCCGCAACACTATCAGGCGGATATCACCGAGGCGCTGGCCACCGGCTGGGCCCCCCTTACCAAGCTCGAAGATGGTCTGGCCGAATATGCCGCCTGGTTCCTGGCACAGCGCAAAACCTCCGGCGCCGGAGATGCTGCATGAAGACGATCGGCCTTACCTTTGATCTCAACGAAGGCTGGATGGGTGGCAGCTATTATATCCGCAATCTGATTTCGGCCCTCAATACGCTGCCCAAATCTGAACAGCCCTGTCTGGCTTTGCTCAGCAGCCTGCCTGACTCGGTCAGGTTTGCACAAGAGGCCGGATATCAGAACATGCTCTGGATCACGCCGAAACAATTTGCCGCCCGCCCCGAAGATTTTCCGTTTGACGCCTTGTTTCCGTGGGCGGATCCGCGTCAGGCGTATCGGACCCTGTCATGGATACCGGACTTTCAGGAACTGCACCTGCCCTACTATTTTTCGCCGACCGAAATTGCCAGCCGCCGCCATCACCATCGGCTGCGGTTTGCCACCGCCGGGCTGGTGGTCAGCAGCGAGGATGTCAAAAATGATGTTGCCCGGTTCTATCCCGGTGAATGCGATAACGTGACGGTGGTGCATTTCGCCTCGTTCGACAGGTTTGACGAAAGCCGGCTCGACGAGGTCAAGGCCACCTATGACATCACCGGCCCCTATGTGATGTGCGCCAATCAGGTCTGGGTTCACAAGAACCATATTCTCGTGATCAAGGCCCTGGCCATCCTCAAGGCGCGCGGCGTGGATGTGACGGTGTGTTTTACCGGCAGTGAAAGCGACTATCGGGTCACCGGATACAACCAGTTCCTGCGCCAGATGGCGGCGGAATGGGGTGTGGCGCAGAATGTCAGGTTTCTCGGGTTCATCCCCCGCGACGATCAGCTGAACCTGATGAAGGGGGCCGCCTATATCATTCAGCCATCGCTGTTTGAGGGCTGGTCCACCGTGATCGAGGACGCCAAGGCGATGAACCAGTTCGTCGTTGCTTCTGATCTGGGCGTGCATCTGGAGCAGCTCGAAAAGAACCGGCGGTTCTTTCCGCGACACAATCCCGATGCCTTGGCCGATATCATGCAGGAATTCGCCGCCACGCCCCCCAAGGTCGAAGGCGCCAATACCTATGTCCGGGCCCGGCAGAGTTTTGGCCGCGATTTCATACAGGCCGTCAACAGCCTGATGCCGAAATCCGCCGCCGGGAAACGCCCCCGGGCGATTTCCGCCCGCGAGCTTGCCGACCTGTCAGCCGCAAATATGGCGACGTTGAGCTGAAGCGGTTTGCGCCCCGGATGCCGCCGGGAGCCGCGCTTCAGGAGCTTCGCTGAAAGGGTCTGCGCAAAGCGCGCAAAGGCCGCGTGATCTTCCACGAGGTTGAGCTGCTGATCTCTGCCATCTGGGTTTGCAGATAAAGCAATTCGACCTTGAGGGCGTGTTCGCGGTCGGATGCCTCTTTGCGCTCCTGTTCGATCCTCTGGCTCAGAATCCGCGCCTGCGCCCGCTCTGCCTCGTATCTGAGCTTGCCTTGCTCCTGCTCGGATTGGTGGGCTTTCAGCGTCTTGGGCATTTTCTGCTGAAGCTCGCCCAGTGCGCTTTTCGTGACCGCCGTGGCGGCAACAGCCTTGTCTTTCTCGGCGACAACTTTATTTTTCTCGGCGACAGCCTGCCGGAGCTGTTCATTGACCTGATGGAGGCTGTTTTCGGCCGTGATCAACCGGGCTTCGGCCTGCGCCGCGCGCCCGGCTTCTTCCCAGAGGTTCTTGCGCAGGGATTCGATCCATTGCACCTGACTGGTCAGGGTCTCGGCCTGGCTTTCCGTTTTGCCGAGCAGCTGGCCAAATGTGTCATGGGCGCGCGCGACATCCGGTTTTGACAGCTCCTTGGGCAAAGCCCGGGCAAGGCCCCTGGCGGCAAGGTCGGCGCTTGTCTTCCCGAGGTTGGATTCGAGGCGCAAGACCGACATCAAAACCAGACTGTCCAGAGCGGTGAGGTCGGGCTGATGCACGAATGCGGCCTGCGTGGGGGTTGCCCCCAGCCAGTCGGCCAGTGCCTGCGCGGTCTCTTTGGGCAGTTCTGCCGCAGCGCCGGTGGATAAAAGAAAGCTGTTGGCGGGGTCGCTCGCGCCGGTTTTCAGCGCCTTGGCGGCCGTTTTCTTCCACTCGGACAGGGTTGCCGTCAGCCCGGCCCCGGAGCGGGCCGCACCCGCCAGAGCCGTCGCGATATCATCATAAATGACAAGGTTTGGACCCTTGCTGACGGCGCGGCCGGCCGTCAGCTTGTGATCGGGCAGCAAGGCTTGCGCCCAGGCCAGCAGGGCGGCGGCGTCAAGCCCGGTCAGATTGACCAGGCGCAAGGCGGCACGGTCTTTTGTCTTCATGTTCTTTTTAATCATTATCTCAGCTCTCCGCACTCCGGTGCATGACGCATCATGCGTCTGCGTCCTGCCGGATGCGGCCCTCTCTGATTATTGCCTTGCGTATACGTCTTCGTAGCGAATGATGTCGTCTTCCCCAAGATAGCTGCCGGTCTGAACCTCGATCAGAACCATCGGCACCTTGCCGGGGTTTTCCATCCGGTGGACAGCCCCCAGCGGGATATAGACAGACTCGTTTTCCGAGACGAGCTTGACCGTCTCGTCCACCGTCACCCGGGCCGTGCCCTGAACGACGATCCAATGTTCAGAGCGGTGATGATGGCTTTGCAGCGACAGCGACGCACCGGGATGGACCACGATGCGCTTGACCTGAAAGCGCCCGCCCACCACCAGGCTTTCGAACCAGCCCCAGGGGCGGTGGTCGATCGGAAATTGCACGGCCTGTGGGATGTTGCGGTCTTTCAGCACCTTGACCGCTTCCTTGACCCTCTGGGCTTCGGATTTATGGGCCACCAGAACCGCATCGGACGTGGCCACGACCATGATGTCCTTGAGGCCGATCCCGACCACTTCCACAACGTCGGTTTCAGAACGCAACAGCGTGTCCTGACAATCAATCGCGGTGGCATGATCGGAGCAGACATTGCCCTGCGCATCGGGGCCTGCCTCGCGCCAGACCGCATCCCAGCCGCCCAGATCCGACCAGCTGTCACGATAGGGCATGACAGCCAGGTTGTCGGCTTTCTCCATGATCGCGTAGTCGATCGAAATATCTTCGAGCCCATTCCAGGCCTCGGGGGCCAGACGAATGAACCCCAGGTCGGTGCTGGCCTCGTCAAGGGCGACGCGCACGGCGCTCAGAATTTCAGGGGCGTGGGCTTCATAGGCGGCGATGATGGCTTTGGCCGAGAACAGGAAGATCCCGGCATTCCACAGGAAATGCCCCTGCGCCAGCATGGCTTCCGCCTGTTTCTGATCGGGTTTTTCGACAAACCGGGCCAGGCTTTGCGGCACGTCGGCGGCGATATCGGCATCGGCCGCCAGCTCAAGATAGCCATAGCCGGTTTCGGGGCGGCTGGGGGAAATGCCAAAGGTGACCAGATCGCCGGCCTTGGCGCGCCCCACCGCCGCCTGCACCGTGGCGCGGAAACTGTCGGGATCGGCAATCACGTGATCAGAGGGCGCCACCAGCAACAGGGCCTCGGGGTCGCTCTTGGCCAGCCACAACGCGGCGGCGGCAACCGCGGGGGCGGTATTGCGCCCTTCCGGCTCGATCATGATCGCCTGCGGGGATTGCTCGATGGCCGCCATCTGTTCGGTGACGATAAAGCGGAACGGATCGCCGGTCAGGATCACCGGTGCGCCGTAGCCCTCTCCGGACAGGCGGAGCGCCGAGGCTTGAAACAGGCTCTCTTCGCCCAGAAGCCCGGTAAACTGTTTTGGAAAGGATTTGCGCGACAGCGGCCACAAACGGGTGCCGGAACCGCCACAAAGAAGCACAGGGGTAATCATCAGATCAAATCTCCAACTGCGGAATGCCCGCGCGTTTGTATAATATTACCGGGCATTTCAAGATATTATAAGTCAAGAATGTCGAATTCTGCTGCAAGTAAGCCAACCAAAATCAAGGCCAGCGATCCCTGCGGTTTCAGGTTGCGATCAAACCGATTGCGGGGCTTTGATGAGGGCGTCGGCGTTTTCAAGAATGGTATCCCATACCTCGTAGGAGGCCTGGCTGGCCCGGGCCGGATGAGAGAAAAAATCAATCCTGGCCTGATAGAGGTTTTGCGTGATGTGTTTGACCGAGCCGACCGGCTGATCTGCGTTTTCCGAAATATAAAGCAGATTGGATGGCCCCTTGGCACGCAGCGCGGCAGCCAGGTTTTTGAGCTGGTCGAGCGGGGTTTCGGTGCGGCCTTTGTAAATGAAGATCGTATGCGGATCACCGATCTGTTCGAGCAGCCGGGCCCGGAGATAATCGTTCTTTTGCTTTTCGTCGGGGTGAAACCGGGCATGATTGTCGACGAAAACGCGGTCGGCCACCATCTTGGTGTGAAAATGAAATCCGCTGGCGGTGTCCTGCACCATGTCGATCTGTGACGGAATCAGATTGCGCAGTTCGTAGATCCCGGTGAAATCATTGCCAAGGCCACGGATGACAGAACCCACAGGCGAAATCGCCCATCGCAACAGGCTGCTTTTCTTGACCCCCTTCTTCTGCATCACAAAGCCGAATTCACAATTATGGCCAAGACTTTCAAAGCGTTCGATGTCCATGAACTTCCTTTCGCAATGCGTCGATCCTAACAGCCGGGTGCAGCGGCAGGCAAGGCCGCCTATTTGAGCCGCAGCGCGCTTTCGTCCTGGGTCAGGAACCATTTATAGGTGTCGGAAATGCCCTCTTCCAGCGTGATGCCCGCGCGCCAGCCCATGCCGGACAGACGGGAGACATCCATCAGCTTTTGCATGGTGCCGTCGGGTTTGCTGGTGTCCTGGCGGATGGTGCCGGTAAAGCCGGTCACCTCGGCGATCAGCTCGGCCAGCTCGCGGATGGTCACATCCTTGCCGGTGCCGACATTGATATGGCTCAGCATCGGATCGGTGTTGGCATCGTAGGTCGCCTTGTCCAGCTCGAGCACGAAAAGCGAGGCTGCGGCCATGTCATCGACATGCAGGAACTCGCGCCGCGGCTTGCCCGTGCCCCAGATCACCACCTCATCAAGTCCATCCTGCACCGCCTGATGAAAGCGGCGCAGCATGGCGGGCAGCACATGGCTGTTTTCCGGGTGGAAATTGTCGCCCGGGCCATAAAGGTTGGTGGGCATGACCGAGCGGTAATCGACCCCGTATTGCCGGTTATAGCTTTCACACAGCTTGATGCCGGCGATCTTGGCGATGGCATAGGGCTCGTTGGTGGGTTCGAGCACACCTGTCAGCAGCGCGTCTTCGCGCATCGGCTGGGGCACATCCCGGGGATAGATGCACGAGGATCCCAATTGCAGCAGCTTCTTGCAGCCCGTGGCGAAGGCCTGATGGATGACGTTGCATTCGATCATCAGGTTTTCATGGATGAACTGGGCGGGATAGGTGTTGTTGGCGTGAATGCCCCCCACCTTGGCAGCGGCCAGGATCACCGTGTCGGGCTTTTCGCTGGTCATGAAATCGGCCACGGCCGCCTGATTGGTCAGATCCAGATCGCGGCTGGGGCGCGTGATCAGCTCCAGCGCCTCTCCGGCATCCTTGCGGGCTTGCAGGCGGCGCAGAATCGCGCTGCCAACCATACCCCGATGCCCTGCGATGTAGATCTTTTGCATTACAAACCCTTAACCGTTTTCCAGACTGACGGGCAGTTCATAACCATGCGACTTGAGCAGCGCGTGACGCTGTGCGCTTTTCAGGTCGTCGGCGACCATTTCAGCGCACATCTCTTGCGTGGTGATCTCGGGCACCCAGCCCAGCTTGGCCTTGGCCTTGGCCGGATCGCCCAGCAGGGTTTCGACCTCGGCGGGGCGGAAATAGCGCGTGTCCACCCGCATCACCACATCGCCAACCTTCAACGCCGGAGCCTTGTCGCCCTCGATGCTGTCAACGATGGCGATCTCGTCGACGCCCTTGCCTTCAAAGCGCAAGGTGACGCCCAGTTCGGCGGCGGCCCAGGAGATGAACTGACGCACCGAATACTGCACCCCGGTGGCGATCACGAAATCATCCGGCGTATCCTGTTGCAGCATCATCCACTGCATGCGCACATAGTCCTTGGCATGGCCCCAGTCGCGCAGCGCATCGATATTGCCCATATAGAGACAGTCTTCCAGACCGAGAGCGATATTGGCCAGGCCGCGGGTGATCTTGCGGGTCACGAAGGTCTCGCCGCGCCGCGGGCTCTCGTGGTTGAACAGGATGCCGTTGCAGGCATACATGCCATAGGCTTCGCGGTAGTTCACCGTGATCCAGTAGGCATACATCTTGGCCACGGCATAGGGTGAGCGCGGATGGAACGGCGTGGTTTCGGTCTGCGGGATTTCCTGCACCAGCCCGTAAAGTTCCGAGGTCGAGGCCTGATAATACCGGGTCTTCTTTTCCAGCCCGAGAAAGCGGATCGCTTCGAGCAGGCGCAAAGAGCCGATGGCATCCACGTCGGCGGTATATTCGGGGGCTTCAAAGCTGACTGCGACGTGACTTTGCGCCCCGAGGTTATAGACCTCATCGGGTTCGACTTCGCTCAGAATACGGGTCAGGTTGGAGCTGTCTGTCAGATCGCCGTAATGCAGGTGCAACTGAGGGCGCTTGGCATGGGGGTCTTGATAAATGTGATCAATACGTTGCGTGTTGAGCGAGGAGGCGCGGCGTTTGATGCCATGCACCTCATAACCTTTTTCGAGCAGGAATTCGGCCAAATAAGACCCGTCCTGCCCCGTTACGCCAGTAATAAGGGCTTTCTTTTTCATTCTGCCTGTCCAGTTTGACAAATATCTAAATATCTCAAGGCACATAGCCACCGGGTTGAAGCCGGGCTTCGACCATGACAGCGACTAGCAAAACAGCTTGCATCACACAAGCGCATTCCGGGAAATCCGGCGCCTCTGGCGGGGGTTGTCAGCATCTTGATACACCCCATAGAATGGCCTTGGAACGGTCGACACCCGGCCGGACGCGCGCAAACAGGCCGAGGGTTTCATGACGGATAACACAGCCCCCAATGGCGTCATTCATCCGTTGCTGGCGCAGTTGGAAACGGCAACCGACCGGGATGTCGTGGGCGTGCTTGAAGACGCGCTTGGCAGGTTGGAACAGGATGATCCCGACGACAGCCAGGGGCTGTGCGCCCTGACCCGCGGCCTTGTCTCGCGGTTGTACAAGGAACGGCTGCGCAGCCAGGCACAGCTGCAAAAGGCCCGGTTTGTGAACCAGCATATGACCCGCGCCATGATGCGGGATATGGCACCAGAGCGTCTGACGGGCGCGGCCCGCGCCATGGGGCTGGAACTCTGCGCTGCGCTCAAGGCGGTGCCGGGGCGGCGGCGGAAGGCCTTATTTTCAACGCAGGACTATCTGCGGCTGCATCCGGATGTGGCGGCGGCCGGGGCCGATGCGGTGGCCCACTATCTGGCGTCAGGGGCCGAGGAAGGGCGCGTGCCCGCCGATCTCTACCGTCGCCATCCCGAATGCTTTGCCGCCCGCCCCGACAACCTGCAAGATCTGAGCGCGGCCCCCCCCGGCCTGGTGGCGGAATTTCCCGATGCCCTGCGCCAGGAGGCGCTGGCCCGGGCCGGGGCGCAGCAGGCCAGGATCAGCGTGATCATGCCGAGCTGGAACCGGGCGCATGTGATCGGCGAGGCCCTTGGCTCTGCGCTGCTGCAATCGGTGGCTCCGAGCGAGGTCATCGTGGTCGATGACGGCAGCAGCGATGGCACGGCCGAGATGATCCGCACGCGCTTTGCCGATCTGCTGGAAGATGGTCGCCTGATTTTTGAGCAGATCGAGCATGGTGGCGTCTCGGCGGCGCGCAATGCCGGGCTGGCGCGGGCGCGCGGCGATATCATCGCCTATCTCGACAGCGACAACATCTGGGACAGCGATCATCTGTTGTTTGCCAGCACGGCGCTGGAGGCAGACAAAGGCATTCGCGCCGCCTATACCGCCCTGTGCCGTCACAATCTGACGGACGGCTGGAGCGATATCCTGTTTCAACCGTTTGACCGGGCCGCTCTGGAGCAGGAAAACTATATCGACCTGAACAGCTTTGTGCATCACCGCAGCCTGTACGAGGAGCAGGGCGGCTTTGACACCCGGCTCAGCAGGCTGGTGGATTGGGATCTGATCCTGCGCTATTGTGCCGATGAGGCGCCTGTCGGTGTGCCGGTGATCACCGGGCATTATTTTGTCGATCGCAAGGGCCTGGGCAATATCACCACCACCGAGGAGGCCGCCCCCAACATCGCCCGGATTCGCGCCAAGATGCAGGCGGCCCCGGCAAACCCCGGACCAAGCGACCGCGCCCTGAAAGACCCCGCCCTGAAAGACCCCGCATGAGCACGCCAGACCAGACCATTGCCGCGCTGCGCCAGCACAACCGTATTTTACGCGAACAGGGCGAGGCCATGCGCCGAGAGTTGGCCCGCTATGAAGACGAGGTCTTGCGCCTGAGCCGTGCTCTGGAGCAGCGCGCGCCGCCGCCCGAGGTGGCATCACCGCCCTCCCCCTGCCCTGTTGCGCCGCCCCCGACACCGGGCTTGCTGGCCCGGCTTGGCCTGCGGCGCTGAAGGGGATGCTGACAGAGGCGCAGATCGAACGCATCCGGCGATCGGGCCTGTTTGACGCCGAATGGTATCGCCAGCGGTATCCGGATGTGGCGCGCCTGGGGCTGAGCCCGCTTCGGCATTACCAGCGACTGGGGGGTGCGCTGCTGCGCGATCCCGGGCCCGGGTTCTCCTGCCGCTTCTACCTGGCGCAAAACCCGGATGTGGCACAGGCCGGGCTGCACCCCTTGCTGCACTATCTGGAGAGCGGTCAGCAGGAAGGCCGCGCACCCCACCCCGCAGCCGTCGACCCGGTGGCGCCGCGCACGGATGGCAAGGCGCAGGCGCTCTGGTGGCGCGCGCTTCTGGAAACCGGCGGGCTGGAAGACGAGCCACTGGCCGGGCTTGGTGGGCTGGCACGGGGCGACGACCCCGAGGCTGGCGCGCTGGCCGCCGAGGCGCTTGGCTTCTGGGCCCTGGGGGCGCGCGATTTCTCAACCGCGCGGCAATGGTTCGACCAGCGCGCCAGCCTTGGGTCGGGTGCGCCGGGGCTGGCCGCCATGCGGGTGATCGCCGCTGCGGGTGACGGCGATCTGACCGCCGCCCGCGCCATTGTGGACGCCAGCCCGCCCAATGGCGATCTGCATATGGCAGCAACCTGGCTGGCGCGCTCTGATAGCGAACGGCTGGACTGTCTCAACCAGGCGCTGCGGCTCGGCGATCTGCCCGAACTGACGCTGGCGGCGGCGGTGGCGGGAACGGCGGCCATTGATCGGCTGCGCTGCGCGCGCGCCCTGCCCCCGGACCCGGACAGCACCACACAGGACGCACCTGTGATCAGCGTTCTGATGGCCACCCATGATGACGCGGCGGTGATTGAAACCGCGATCGCCTCGGTGCTGGCCCAGACCTGGCGGGCGCTGGAACTGCTGGTGATCGACGATGCCAGCGGCGATGATACCGCCGATATCGTCGCCCGGGCGGCGCAGAAGGATCCGCGAGTGCGCCTGATCCGCCTTCCCGAAAACCTCGGCGCTTATGGCGCGCGCAATGTTGGCTTGGCAGAGGCGAAGGGAGCGTATGTTACCCTGCATGATGGCGATGACTGGTCGCATCCGATGCGCCTGTCGCGGCAGCTGCACCACCTGCGCAGCCATCCCGGCCAGGCCGGCTGTCTGAGCCTGCAACTGCGGGCCACGCCCGATTTGCGCGCCAGCCGCTGGACCGGCAGCGGTGAGATCCTGTTTGAAAACATGTCGTCCCTGATGCTGCCTTGCGGGCTGATGCGCGAGGGGCTTGGCCGTTGGGATGCGCGGCGGGTTTCGGCCGACAGCGAAGCTCTGCGCCGGGTGCGCCATATGTTTGGCGCCGGGTCCGTGTCGCTTCTGAAGGGCGGGCCGATGGCGGTGCAGCGCGATCATGCCGACAGCGCCACCGCCGACAGCGCCACCGGCATGAGCTGGTTCTATTATGGTGCGCGGCGCGACTATTACGAGGCGCAGCTTTATCACCATGCCCATGCTGACAGCCTGTATTACCGCCCCGGTCAGCCGCCCCCCTTTGCGGCACCTGCCATCCTGAACCCCGCAGGCGACCCCGCCGCCGTTGCCCGGTTCGATCATGTCTATGCCGGAATCATGAGCCATCCCGATGCCGGATCCGAAGCACTGATGGGTTGGCTTGAGGATGACCTTGTCGCCGGGCGGCGCGTCGCGCTGGTGACGCTGTTTTCCATGACCATGCCAGCGGCAAGCGGCCTGTCGATCTGGGCCGGGCTGCGGGCGCGTATTGATGGCACCTCGGTGGTGCGGCTCTGCTATGGCGAACGCGCGCGCTGCACCCGGCTGATCCGCCTGCCCGGACAACATATCCCCGAGGCACAGCGCTATCTGCCCCGGGTTGAAGACGCCACCGGCCCGGTCTTATGGCCCGGCCTGGTGCCTGATGGCGCCTGACGACCCCGGGCAGACGGGTTAACAAACCCCTGCCCTTGCGCACGGCCTGGTGGAAGAACATCAAGGGTTTGAGCACAAAACTCCGGCAATCTTTTCCTCGCGCCCCGGAGCCCATCATGCCCGATACGTCCAGCAGCCTTGGCCTGCCCTATCTGTTGCCTGCGCAGGCCCAAAAACACGTCACCCACAACGAGGCGTTGCAGCTTCTGGACCTGGTGGTGCAGTTGCGGCTGCGCAGTTTCGAGGCCACCACGCCGCCCACTGTTCCCGATCCTGGCGCGGCCCATGCGCTTGGATCAGGCGCGACCGGGGATTGGGCCGGTAAGGATGGCCAGATTGCCGTCTATTCCGGGGACAGCTGGCTTTTCGTGCCGCCCCGGGAGGGCTGGCTCGCGACACATCCCGACACCGGTACGCTGCATGTCTGGCGCGCCGGAAGCTGGCAACTGGCGCAGGCGAACACACAGAACCTGAGCGGCATCGGCATCAACAGCGGCTGGGATACAACCAACCGTCTGGCAGTGGCCTGCGAGGCGACACTCTTCAGCCATGCCGGCGCGGGCCATCAGATGAAGCTCAACAAGGCCACCAGTGGCGATACCGCGAGCCTGCTCTATCAGGTCGGCTGGTCGGGGCGGGCGGAAATGGGGCTGGCGGGCAGCGATGATTTCGCCATCAAGGTCAGTGCGGATGGTGCTGCCTGGACCACCGCGCTTGCCTTTGATGCGGGGACGGGGCTGGCCAGCGGGGCCGCGGTGCAGGCCAGCGCCGACGACACCACGCCGGGGCGGCTTGCACGGGCCGATTACGCCTATGGGCCGGGCAATCTTCTGGGGCCGGTCTCTCAGGTGGGAGGGCTGCCGACGGGGGCCGTGATCGAACAGGGCAGCAATGCCAATGGCCATTACCTGCGCTATGCCGACGGCACCCAGATCTGTCACAAGGCGTTTGTCGCGCCGACCCATGATATCGCCGTGGATTTTGGCGGCATGTATGCCTCGGATGCAAATCTGATTTCCGGTCAGGCCAGCTTTGCCGCCGCCTTCAGCGCGATCCCGAGCTGCTTTTACACCTGCACCACCGTGGGCGCATCGTCGAATTGCATCACCGGCGGGCCCGCCACCACAACCCGGTTTGCAAACTCGCTTTATGCGACGCGCGGCAGCGTTTTCAACAACGCCCAGGTTTCGGTTTCTGCAATGGCCATTGGCCGCTGGTTCTGAGAGGACATCATGCACATCACCCTGACCCCGATGCGCCGCGACGCATCCCTGCAACTGGAGCGCGCCGGCGACCTGCTTGTGATCAATGGCGAAGCCTTTGATTTTTCTGCCCTGCCGGAGGGCGCATCCCTGCCGATGGAGGCCATCGACAGCGATTGGCTCGGCAATGATGTATGGCGCGAAAATGGTCGGCTGCATCTGACCCTGATCGTGCCGCATGGCCCCAGGGCCGGTGAGCAGGCGCGCGCGCAAAACGTGATCATCGACCCCGCCGACGGCCCCATTCCCCTTACTCCAACCAAGGACATCTGAGCCATGCCCAACATTGACCTGAGCCGGATCATCACCGCCGATCAGCGGGCCGCACAGGCGGAGACTGCGCGGGTGACCCGCCTGCGCAACGCCTGCCGGTCGCAAATTCTGTCCGTCTGTTCCCAGAGCCGTCAGATCAATCTGGCCGCCGCCGCCGCCAGCGGGCGGCTGAGCGAGACGGATCAGAAGGCGTATGTCGCGTTGGTGGACTGGATTGCCGCCATGCGCGCCGCCTGCGCCGCCAGCATCAAAGACGCAGAGAGCACAAGGCAATGGCCGCCCGCCCCTGATAAAGCCGTGAAGCTCTGCGCTGCATTTTAGGCTCTAACCCTGGTTCAGGGTCTAATTTTGGCCTGATCCTTCTGTCTGGCTGCGCTTGCGCAGCCAGCCCAGAAAGGCGCGGTCGGGGTTGGTCAGGCGACGGCGACCACTTTGGGCCCACCAGCTCTGCCATTGTGCCTGTAGCGCATAAATATCCATGCCCGGAGCCATGGCGCGGCCTTCCTCCAGTGTCTCTGGCGACAGGTGCGGGGCGGCGGGGCCATCGACAACCATATTGCGGCGTCTGACGACAAGGATGTCGCCGGTTTCTTCGGCCAACTCATAATCGGGCAGATGGTCTTGGGCGATCATTCGGCGCAGCGCGGCCCTAAACACCCGAACCGGCGCGGTCGAACCGGATTTGTGATGCAGCGTCTTGACGCTGACCCGCCAGTCGGGCTGACGGCCGCAATGCTTGCGCGCCAGTTCATAAATCCGCCGCTCCATCGGTTTGCGCAGGCGAAAGTAATCCCGGCTCAGCGTCAGCACCGATTTCGACAACACCGCCCGATACAGCCATTCCGACAGTGTGACACTCACGCTGATCATGCGCTTGCCGCGGCTGTGGCGTAAAATTTCCCAGCTTTCAATCAGGCCGAACCCGCGGGTGGCATCCACCCCGCCGGTTTGCAGATTGGTGGTGATGCGGGTGCCCGCCAGCCGCTCGAAGGCTTCCTTCAGCCGGGTATAGCCATCGCCCCCGGTATCGCGGTTGGTCGCAACCAGAAGATCATGCGCCCGCAAGGTCAGGGTGCGGCTGATCTCGCGCCCGGCATTCAAGGCCGCCATCAGTTGACTGATACAGTAGATCAAGACATCCTTGTCATGAATGGTGGCCCGACCGCGCACACTTGGCGTCACCTCGACGGATACCCCGTTATGGGCATACTGCAAGATCCGGCGATCCGGCTTGGTGGAAAGCGAAAAAATCGGATGCTCCATCGAGCCCAGATCATCCTTGGGCGCGGCATCGAAAATGTCGCAGACAAAAAAATCCTCGGTCGGATGCCTGTCTGGCAACAACCCGTTCTTGAGCCCTGCAATCGTTCTGTTCGTCGGTGATCCGGCGCCTGCCATTCCCGTCCTCAATCCGGTTTCCCGGTTCTGCTCGTGCGCCCGGCTTGTTACGGGTCTTGCCCGGCTTTTGGCGCCGGTTTTCATCGCCCCGAATCGAACGGGGTTTCAGTGACACCAAACCTAAGAGCAAAGACATTTCAAATCCAGCTTGGGATTGGCGGATCAGAATCACCCAAGTGGAGGATCAGAGTCGTTCGAGTGGCGGATCAGAGTCACCTCAACTCTAAAAATCCTCCGGAAGCCATTGATTCAAAGACGCTTCTCAGAACATGATATCTCCTGTAACATATAAATAACATAAAAATAACAGGGTCACGGATTCTGTTTGCTGGATCCAGGGGCCGGAATAGACCACAAACCCCGGGATTTTGCTAAGAAAATGCCATCAATGTGCGCACTCTTCTTCCATGTGCGCGGTTTTGTGTTACTTTAGCAAAAACCGCGCACATTGAGGCAGCACATGAAACCCGAGACCCGAGGCGCTCTTCCTCCCTATTTTCAGATTGATCCTGATCAGGCCATGGCGTTGCTGGGAGAGCCGACGACAACCCAGGGCTTTGAGCAAATATCCCAAGCTTGCAGCGCGGGGCGCGATGACCTTGCCGGACGCGGGCTGAATGAAACCGGCGGGCGTCAGCTGCGCCTGTTTTCAACCTGGGAAATCACCCGTTACCTGATCCCGGTGGCAACGGGCCATTTCCGCCGTGTGCTCAAGACCAACCCGAATCTGCCGCAGGGGCGCTCGGAAACTGATGGCGGTGCCAAATGGTTCACGCTCGATGAGGTTCTGCGTTTGAGGGCGCATTTTGCCGCCGAAGGGTCAAAGGCCAAGAACTATCGGCCCTACCGCCCGGAAGGCTTGCCCGCCAAGATCGTGGCGGTGGCGAATTTCAAAGGCGGGGTCGGCAAGACCAGCACCGCGGCTCACCTGGCGATGTCTGCTGCGCTGGATGGGTATCGTGTGCTGGTGGTTGATCTCGACAGCCAGGGCAGCATGACCTCGATCTTTGGCGGCAAGGTGGAGGATGAGTGGCAAACCGTCTTTCCGCTGATGGCGCGCCACTATGCCACTCATCTGCGGGCCGAGAACCAGCGCCGCCTGGAGCGGGGCGATGCGCCGCAACCGCTGGACGACACGCTGAGCGAGGCTCTGGACATCAAGGCGCAGGGGCTGATCCAGAAGACACACTGGCCCAATATCGATCTGATCGGGGCGCAGCTGAATCTCTATTGGGCGGAATTCCAGATCCCTGTCTGGCGCATGGCCAATCGCGGCTGGAAGCTGTGGGATGCGCTGACCGACCTGTTTGCGGAGGACGGGGTGCTGGATCAATATGACCTGATCTTTCTCGATACCCCGCCGGCCCTGGGCTATCTGACCATCAACGGGCTTGCGGCGGCGGATATCCTGTTGGTTCCGCTTGGGGCGTCGTTTCTGGAATTTGACAGCACGGGGCGGTTTTTCGACATGCTGCATTCCACCTTCGGCTCGATCGAAGAGGTCGAGAACATCGCCGCCCGCGCCTTGGGGCGGGACGAGATGTCGTTTCAATGGGACGCGGTGCGCGCGGTCATCACCCGTTATGATGGCATGCAGCAAGCCGAGCTGGCGGCGCTGATGCAAACCTATCTCGGCCCGGTTCTGAGCCCGCACAGGCAGGATTTCACCGCATTGATCGGCCAGGCCGGCGAGCAGGTGCGCGGGATTTACGAGGCGGATTATCGCGATTTCAACCGGGAAACCTATGTGCGCGGCCGCGAGACCTTCGATGCCACCTATGCGGCGCTGAAAACGCTGTTTCTGGGGGCATGGCGGCGTGATGAGCTGGCCGGACAGGCCGGAACGGTGGCAACGACGGAGGCGGCGCAATGAGGGTTCTGGTGAACGGATGTTTCGCGCGCGAAACAAAAGCCGCCCCGCCGATCGGGCTTGCCCCCCTGCCCTTCCCCCGCCAGGAGAGTGTATGATGGCCAAACGCAAACGTCTGACCCCGACCCTGCTGCCGGACGCCCCTGCACCCTCGGCGAAGGTCTCTGACCCCTCGCGCCGGTCCTTGCGTGCGCCGATTGCCGATGTGGCCCGCGATGCATCGACCCAGTCCGCTCTGGAGGAGATGGCCCAAAGCATCGCCGATGCCCGGGCCAAAGGGCGCATGGTGTTGCAGATCCCGCTTGAAGAGGTGCAGCAAAGCTATCTGGTGCGCGACCGCGTGACGGCGGATGATGCAGAGATGGCGGCGCTCAAGGCGTCTCTGAGCAGCCGCGGACAGCAGGCCCCGATCGAAGTGGTGGCGTTGGACGGCGGCGGCTATGGGCTTATTTCCGGCTGGCGCCGCTGTCAGGCGCTGATCCAGCTCAGGGCGGAAACCGGGGATGCGAAATTCGACACTGTACTGGCGCTTTTGCGCCGCCCCGAGGATGCCTCGGAGGCCTATTTGGCGATGGTCGAGGAAAACGAGATCCGTGTCGGCTTGAGCTATTATGAACGCGCCCGAATTGCGGCCAAGGCGGTGGAGCAGGGGGTTTATGACACGCGCAAGACCGCGCTCCAACAGCTCTATGCCAATGCCTCGCGGGCCAAGCGGTCGAAGATCGGATCGTTCCTGACCATCGTTGAGGAACTGGATGGTGTGTTACGATTTCCCAGCCATCTGCATGAACGCCTGGGCTTGTCCCTGGCGCGCGCGCTGACAGAGAATTCGGGGCTGGGTGTGCGGTTGAGGCGCGGCCTTGAACAGGCGCCGCCCGCCACGCCGGAAGCCGAGGTGGCCTATCTGTCCAAGGCCCTGTCAGAGGGCAGGACGACATCCAGAAAAGGTATCAAGGCTCGGGGTAAGCAGGCTCTAAATAGCCATTTAGAGCCTAGTGCGGCCTCCGGCACCCTTTCTCCAAGGGCCGGGATATCGGTGCGCCTTTTGCCTGAAGGCGGCGCTGTGATCGAAGGGGATGCTTTTGATGAAGGCTTGCGTCAGAGATTGCTGGCCTGGCTTGCGCAGGTGCCGGAGTGAGGCGGGGTTTCCCGGTTCGATAAGATGGCGGTTTGACCTATGGCCGGGACAGATGTTTCGCGCGCGAAACATTTCCGCCTAGAATATTTGAGCAGGGTTGCCACATGTTTGATGCGATGAAGCGGAAAGACCATCTCGTCCTGGCGTTGGTCGTGATGCTGAGTGGTTTTGCGGGATTGGAGGTGCGCGCCATGTCTCAGGGAGAGAGCGAACCGGTGACGATTGCCTGTGTTGCCACCGGCGCCAAGGCCCGGCCAGCGGCGCTGTGTGATCTGTTTCTGACTCGCCTGCAGGCTGCCTATCCTGACCGTCGGATCGCCATGTCTGAGGGCGGGCAGGCCGATCTGATACTGACTGTTTCAGCCCTTGGGTCGCATAGGGTTGAGGCGCGTCTTGATCAGTCGGGCAGGACGGGCACGCCGATGGGCACGGCGCGCCGGGGCAAGGCACTGGACACGCAGGCGCTGAGCCGGTTTCTGGATCGGCTGATCGCCTCTACTCCCCTGTCCTGACCGGCGTTTGGCTATGTTCGGGGCGCGTGCGGGGTAGGGCAGGGCGGTCTTAGCGCGCGCTGGCACAGTTTTGCTGCATTTGGGACAGCGCAAACGCCACGGGCGCGCTTTTAGGCGGATTTAGGGATAAGCCCCTGCCGTGTCCGGCATTTCCAATGTAACACCGGGCAATATATGCCATAATGCGGTTTTGATGCCGTATAAAAACAAAGTGCATAACGAGGGCGAGTCATGAAGAAGAAGATCACGAAGGCGGTATTTCCGGTTGCAGGCTTGGGGACGCGGTTTTTGCCGGCGACCAAGTCAGTGCCCAAGGAGATCATGACGCTGGTCGACCGCCCGCTGATCCAATACGCCATCGACGAGGCGCGCGCCGCCGGGATCAAGGAATTCATCTTTGT
>JAKGBX010000005.1 GCA_021555075.1 Rhodobacteraceae bacterium LMO-JJ12 | reverse complement strand
GCTCGAAAAGCAGACCCAAAGAAGGATCGAAGACATGAAAAAGACGACTATCGTAGCGGCAGTGTTGATTGCAGGTACTGCGGTCACGGCATTCGCGCATAGCGGTGCCACCGGCATCGTGAAAGAGCGCATGGACGCCATGCTTGCAATGGGGAAGGCGGTCAAGACCGTGGCCCCGATGATGAGGGGCGAAACGGCCTATGACGCAGAAACAGTGCGCGATGCCGCGCGCCTGTTCCAGCAGCACGCCGGTGAGAGCATGACGAACCTGTTCCCTGAGGGCACAGGGGGCATGCCCTCGGAAGCCAAAGACGAGGTGTGGACCGACTGGGACCGCTTCGCAGCATTGGCGAGTCAGCTGGAAGAATATTCCGAAGGCCTGGAACGCGCAGCCGACAATGGATTGGGCGGCATGGGCGGCAATACCTCCATGGGTGGCACCTCGATGATGGGCGGTGGGTCCATGATGGGCGGGAGCACGATGATGGGCGGAGGCGGCATGATGGATGCTGCCGCCATTGCCGAAATGCCCGCCGACGCGGCATTCGCGATGACGACCCAGGTCTGTTCCGCGTGCCATGAACGCTTCCGGGCGGAAGAAGACTGACCATGCGACGGTTTTTGACACTGGTCAGCGGGGTCGCCGTGCTGGGCGCGGCCGGCCTCGGCGCGGTGATTGCATGGCCTGTCGGCAGTGCGGTGGCGCCGATCGCATCAGCGGGCAATGTCGACCGGGGCGCGTATCTGGCGCGCGCCAGTGGGTGCATTGCCTGTCATACCAATTTCGAAGCGGGCGGCGCGCCACTTGCCGGAGGGGCGCCGCTCGAAACCCCGTTCGGAACGTTCTATCCGCCCAACCTGACGACAGACCCCGAACATGGCATGGGCGAATGGACGGCAGAACAGTTCGCAAAAGCCGTGCGGCAGGGTATCGGCCCCGATGGAACGCCCTACTATCCGTCTTTCCCATATACGTTCTATGCGGATTTTTCTGACCAGGATATCGCTGACCTCTGGGCGGCGTTTCAAACCGTGCAGCCCGTGGACAAGCCTGCACCAGAAAACGATGTCAGCTTCCCATTCGACCAACGATGGGGGCTGAAGCTCTGGCGAGCGGCGTTCTTCTACGATCCGGATACCGAACCGGTTGAAGGGCGAAGCGACTCATGGAATCGCGGACGGGAATTGGTGCGCGGTGCGGCACATTGCGGAGCCTGCCATACGCCGCGCAATCTTGCGGGAGGCCGCGATATCGGTGCTTCCTTTGCAGGCAACGCCCAGCTTCCCGGTGGCAGCAAGGCACCCGCGATACGGCCAAAAGACCTGGCCAAAAATGACTGGACGGTTTCAAACCTCGCTTATGCGCTCCAGACCGGCATCACCCCTTCGGGCGATGCGTTCGGCGGCAGCATGGCGGAAGTCGTTCGCGACGGAACTCGGTTTCTGACACCTGCCGATCGCGAAGCGATGGCGCTTTTCCTACTGAACAAGGACACGGTCGAGGCGGAGAACTCCGCTTCGAACTAACATCACGCGGGGGCGACACGCCCCCGCTTTCTCGAGGATCGAAATGAAACAAACACGTAGGGATTTCTTGCGCAATGCAACTCTGGCGGCCTGTGCGGCCGCCATCCCGCGGTCGGCTTATGCCGCAACCCCGTTCGAGGACGTGGTTACCAAGGTTGCGCGTCGACAACTTCTTCCGGACACCTACCCGGAAACAGAGATCTGGGGCTATGACGGTCTTGTTCCGGCCCCGGAAATCCGGGTTGCACAAGGCGATCGGGTGCGTCGCAGGTTCCGCAACGAGGTACCCGATCCCAGTTCGGTTCACTGGCACGGAATCCGGATCGATAACGCGATGGATGGCGTTTCAGGACTGACCCAGAAAGCCGTGGCACCAGGTGAAACCTTTGACTACGACTTCGTCGTACCGGACGCGGGCACCTATTGGTATCACGCGCATAATCGCTCATACGAGCAAGTCGCGCGTGGTTTGCGCGGTGCCTTGATCGTCGAAGAGGTCGATGGACCGGACATAGACCGCGAGGAAGTCATCGTTCTGGAGGACTGGTTGCTCGACCCTGAGAGCGGGCAGCTGTTCGACAATTTCGAACAGCCTATGATGATGAGCCACGGTGGACGCATCGGCAACTTTATCACGACCAATGGGCGCTATGACCTGACCTTGCCCGCGAAGCGCAACGAACGCATTCGCTTGCGGATCATCAACGCAGCAAGCGCTCGAATTTTCCCGCTGAGGCTCTCTGGATTCAGTGGCTGGACGGTGGCCGTGGATGGAATGCCAACCGGCCAACCCCAGTCGGTTGACGGCGAGTTGATCCTCGGCCCGGCACAGCGCGTCGACTTAATTGTGGATGTGACCGAAGGCGAAGGCGGCACCGCCCAATTGCTTCGCATCGGCGATGATGATCAACTGACCCCGTTGGTGAGTTTTCTGGTCAACGGCACAGCCAGTTCAGTACCAAGAGGCAAGCCACTGCCGTTGCCGCCGAACCCCGCGGCACACGCCCCGGACCTTGCCGATGCGCGTGATTTGCGACTGGTCATGTCCGGCGGGGCAATGGGGCGAATGCAGTCCGCATTGCTTGGCGGGGAACGTCTTGGATTCCGTCAGCTTGCCCAAGCGGGCAAATTCTGGGCCCTGAATGATGTCGCCGAAATGACCTACACGCCACTGGCCGATCTATCCCTGAACGAGCCGGTGCGCCTGAAGATCGAGAACCAGACCGTTTTCCCACATGCGATGCACCTGCACGGGATGCATTTCCGCGAGCTGCGCCCCGACGGCGCGTTCGGGCCGATGCGGGACACGATCCTGTTGGCCGGCAACGAGTCCCGGGAGATCGCCTTTACGGCAGACAATCCCGGCAAGTGGCTGTTCCATTGCCACATGCTCAGCCACGCCGCATCTGGCATGACAACCTGGATACGGGTCACATGAGATATCTCGTTTGGTCCCTTCCGATCACTGTCGCAGCAGCCGCCTTCACGTATTGGCTCTCGACCAGTGCATCCTCGGATGTCGGCAGCGCGTCCAGGGCGGAGAGCTACGACATCGAAGAAGGCGCGTTGCTCTACGCAGAAAACTGTGCGTCTTGTCATGGCGCGGGTCTGGAAGGCCAGCCGGAATGGCGAACGCCCGGCGCGGATGGGCGCCTGCCAGCACCACCACATGATGAGACGGGTCACACCTGGCATCATCCTGACAGCCTGCTCTTCGATTACACAAAACTGGGGGGTGCGGCGCTTCTGGCGCGTCAGGGCGTCGAATTCGACAGTGGCATGCCCGGTTTCGCAGACGTGCTGACCGACCAGCAAATTCACAACATCCTGGCCTTCATCCGGTCCACCTGGCCAGACCGCATCCGCGAAGTCCAGGCCGCGCGGACAGAAGCCGACGAACAACGGGGAGAGAACTAAAATGCGTTTCAGACAAGCCTTCACGACGGTCGCGATAGCTGCCTTGCTTCCGATACCGGCACTCGCGGACGAACTGTCAGAGTCCCGGGTCAAGGAACTTGTGCTCGAGGCAATCCGCGAGAACCCGGAGATTGTCATGGAGGCCGTGGCGATCCTCGAACAAAGGCAGGCGCAAGCGCAGGAGCTCAGTCAGGCCCAAGTTCTGAATGACCAGCGCGATCTGATCGAGAACGATCCGAATGCGCCGGTTCTCGGCAACCTGGAAGGGGACGTCACTGTTGTGGAATTTTTCGACTACAACTGTCCCTATTGTCGGCGGGTCAAACCCGAGGTGCGGGCTTTGATCGAAGACGATCCCAACATTCGCCTCGTCTATCGTGAATGGCCCATTCTCGGAGACGGATCGGTGTTTGCCGCGAAAGCGGCCTTGGCAGCGCGCAAGCAGGACAAATACGAAGAGTTTCACTGGGCAATGATGGGGCTGGAAGGCCGCGCGGAAGAGGCCTCCGTGCTGCGCGTGGCCGAGGAGATCGGCCTGGATATCGCGCAGTTGCGCAAGGACATGGAGGCCCCCGAGGTCGAAGAGCACATTGCGACCTCCATGCAACTGACCCAAGCTCTGGGCTTTAACGGCACGCCGTCTTTCGTGATCGGGGATGCGCTGGTCCCGGGCTTCGTCGAAAAGGCGCAGCTTGCCGACTTGGTCGAGGAAGCCCGCAAAGTCGAAGACTGAAATTCTGTGCCCGGACCACCCTTGGGTGGTCCAGGCACTGCATCAAGCGGCCGCAGGTTCCACGTTGTAGCCCGCATCCCGAATGATCGCTTGGACCTGATCGGCTGGTAACACGCTGTCGACATGCACCTGTCGGGCAGAAAGGTCACATTCCACGCCTGCATTCGGATCTGCGCTCTTCACCGCGCTTTCGATTGCTGCGGTGCAATGCCCACAGCTCATGTCCGGAACGCTGAACTTCATCGGAACCACTCCTTGATCTGATTTCTATCGGTGACATGGGGCTTCCCCCCGCTGGAAGGTCAAGTGAAGAAATTTATTTGGCGCCCTCCCATTGACCCTCCAGTAACTGGAAGCCTCATATTCCACTTCGAATGGAAAAACAGGTGACACATATGCCCGAACCCAAACAGATCAGCCTGCCGATCGAAGGCATGTCATGCGCGTCCTGCGTTGGCAGGGTCGATCGCGCATTGAATGCAATCGACGGCGTAGAGGATGTGTCGGTGAACCTTGCCTCGGAAACTGCTCGCATGAGCGTGGACGCGCTCAAGCGCATTCCCGACATCATCGAATCCCTTCGCGAGCTGGGCTACCCCGCGCGGAAGGCCAGGGCCGAACTCACGATTGCAGCGATGTCCTGTGCCTCTTGCGTCGGGCGGGTCGATAAGGCGCTTGCCGCGGTGCCCGGGGTGGTCGAGGTGAACGTCAACCTCGCCTCAGAGACGGCGACGGTCGTTTACGTCGAAGGTCTTGTCACGACATCCGATCTGATCGAATCAAGCGGCGCGGCAGGGTATCCAGCAACCGTGGCAACGGCCCAGGCCGGTGACGACAGAGTTGCGCGCAAGGAGGAAGAGGCTCAGGCGCTTGCCAAACGGGTCACCTTTGCGGCCATCCTCGCCTTGCCGGTCTTCCTGATCGAAATGGGTGGCCACGTCATTCCGGCCGTTCATATGCTGATCGAGACCACGATTGGCCAGCAGACGAGTTGGCTTCTTCAGTTCGTGCTGACGACAATCGTTCTCTTCGGCCCAGGCCGGACGTTTTACACCAAGGGTTTCCCGGCCTTGTTCCGGGGTGCCCCCGACATGAACAGCCTCGTCGCGGTCGGCACCGGGGCGGCTTACCTTTATTCCGTGGTTGCGACATTCGTACCGTCGGTCCTGCCTGACACGCTGCGCACCGTCTATTTCGAGGCGGCAGCGGTCATCGTCGTTCTGATCCTTCTGGGGCGGTTTCTTGAAGCGCGCGCCAAGGGGAGAACGGGCGCGGCCATCCAGAAGCTATTAGGGCTTCAGGCGCGGACTGCACGCGTGATGCGGGACGGAGAAAGCGTCGAGATCGAGATCGATGCGCTGGTTCAGGGTGACATCGTCATCGTGCGCCCTGGTGAACGCATCGCGGTCGATGGCGAGGTCATCGAGGGGACCAGCCGCGTCGACGAAAGCATGCTGACAGGCGAGCCGATCCCCGCTGAAAAAGGTGCCGGAGATACGGTGACCGGCGGGACGGTCAACGGCGCCGGAAGCCTGCAGTTCCTCGCCACGCGGGTCGGCGCCGACACGACCCTGGCGCAGATTATTCGCATGGTCGAAGAGGCCCAGGGCGCCAAACTGCCGATCCAGGGATTGGTCGACCGGATCACCTTGTGGTTCGTGCCTGCCGTGATGGCGATCGCGGCGGCGACCGTGCTGGTCTGGCTGTTTTTCGGGCCTGATCCGGCCCTGACGATGGCGCTGGTCGCCGGTGTGTCGGTGCTCATCATCGCGTGCCCCTGCGCGATGGGGCTTGCGACGCCGACCTCGATCATGGTCGGGACGGGACGTGCTGCGGAAATGGGTGTCCTGTTCCGTAAAGGTGACGCCTTGCAGCAGCTCGATTCCGTTGATGTGGTCGCCCTCGACAAAACAGGCACGGTGACCGAGGGGCGACCCGCACTGACTGACCTTGTGCTGGCGGAAGGGTTCGATCGTACAACAACGCTTTCGAAGATGGCCGCCGTAGAGTCGCTCTCCGAGCATCCTGTCGCGGACGCCATCGTGCGGGCCGCGCGGGCCGAGGGCGCACCTCTTGTGGCGGCCGAAGGCTTTCAATCGGTCACAGGTTACGGCGTGCGCGCCGTGGTCGAAGACGTGGAGGTGTTGGTTGGGGCCGACCGCTACATGGCGCGCGAAGGCATTGACGTCTCGGCATTGTCTCCAGAGGAAACGAAGATCGCAAGCAAGGGTCGCACGGCGCTTTACGCTGCCATAGATGGGCGTGTCGCCGCCGTGATCGGCGTGGCCGATCCGGTCAAACCGGCAAGCCGCGCAGCCATCGCAGCGCTGCACGAAAAGGGTCTTGCGGTTGCGATGATCACCGGCGACAAACGCGAAACCGCCGAAGCCATCGCCCGCGAAACCGGTATCGACCACGTCATCGCCGGCGTCCTGCCGGACGGCAAGGTTGCGGCGCTCGACAGTTTGCGCCAAGGGAACAAGCGCATCGCCTTTGTCGGCGACGGGATCAATGACGCCCCGGCGCTGGCGCATGCCGATGTGGGCATCGCCATTGGAACCGGCACCGATGTGGCCATCGAATCTGCGGATGTCGTCCTGATGTCGGGCGATTTGCGCGGCGTGGTGAACGCCTTCGAAGTATCGCGGCGGACCATGCGCAACATCCGGCAGAACCTGTTCTGGGCCTTTGCCTACAACGTGGCACTTATTCCGGTCGCTGCCGGGGTGCTCTATCCGGCCTTTGGGTTGCTCCTGTCACCAATCCTTGCGGCGGGTGCGATGGCGTTGTCCTCGGTGTTTGTCCTGACCAATGCCCTGCGGCTGCGGCGCATCGCGCCTGCGATGGACGAGCAGCGCGCAATCCCGGCAGAGATGGCAGCCGCCACTCCTGCTCCAGCAGAATAACGGAGGTCCGACATGAACATCGGAGACGTTGCCCGACAATCGGGTGTGCCCGCCAAGACGATCCGCTACTACGAGGACATCGGTCTGATCCGCCCGAACCGTAGCGAGAACGGCTATCGCGCGTTCACCGAGAACCACGTTCACAAGCTGGCGTTTCTCGGTCGCGCACGGGCCTTGGGGTTCACCATCGAAGATTGCAGGACGCTCCTGTCGCTCTACGAGGATGAAAACCGCGAAAGCATGCAAGTGAAGGCGGTTGCGGAAGACCATCTGCGCCAGATCGAGGAAAAGATCGCGAAACTGCAATCCATGCGCGCGACGCTCGCCGAACTGGTGGAAAAATGTGCCGGGGATCACCGGCCCGACTGCCCCATCATCGAGGATCTGTCGCCGGAGCGGTTGGCCAAGTGACAGGCAAGAAGGGGCTGTACCTCAGAACCAGATCGCGCGGACCGGCATCCAGATACCCATGAAGATCATCATCAGGTTTTCCGTCAGCGAAATGAACCCCAGCGGGACGGAACTGTCACCGCCGACGCAGGCGCATTTCAGCTCTCTCTTGTCGATATAAACAGCCTTGAACACGCTGACAGCGCCTACCGTGCCGATAAACAAGGCAACCGGAGCCGAGAGCCACAGCAGCGCGCCGGCAGTCATCAGGATACCTGCCAACGCTTCGCCGAACGGGTAGACCTTGCCGTATCGCACCCATTTGCGCGCCAGCAGATCGTAGTTGAGGAACATCGTCGAAAACCCTTCGACATCCTGCAATTTCTGGATCGCGAGAATGGTCATGGACAGCGAAATGAACCATTCGAACCCCCGCAAGGTAAGGACCGACCCGTACTGGTGCCAAGACAGGCCCAATGCCAACAGCGCGGCGACAGAAAAGATCGCGATGACCGGCTGGTAGGTCGTGTCGCTTTGCTCTTCCTCGGGTGGGTCAATGTCGAAAAACACCCTGAGATCATCGTAACCGCCGATCCGTTCGTCCCCGATGAAAGTCTGCGGCGTCGTCTCGACCCCGTGCTTCTCCATGAAAGCATCGGTGTCTTCACGGGTGTCAAGCGGATGGTCTTCCACCTCGAAGCCTTGCCGCTCCAGCAGGTCTTTCGATTTCAGACCGTAGGGGCAGACATGGCCCGGCATGACCATGCGATAAAGCTGCGCGGATTTGCTGTCTGTGTCGCGGGGCATGTCCTTTCCTCCTTATCCGCTGCACGTAAGTTGACCACGGAACCCGGCTTCGTAGTCGGTTCCCGCGCTGACGATCAGATCGGTCAGGTCACCGTTCGTCTCTGCGATCTCGGCCGACAGCGGGCCTTCAGAAAATGCATTTTCGCCCTGCGCATTCAGGCGCACCAGATCACCGCTGATCTTCATTGCGGCTGCAGACCCTTCGCCGGTTTCACCAGTCACCAGTACAGCCGGACTGTCCGAGGTGTAAGCAAAGCGGCAATTTCCGCCATTCGGGAACACCGCAGCGATTTCGTCTTCCGTCAGAAACTCAGGATCGACCTTCGACACGACCTCCGTTTGAAGCGCCTGTTGCGCATCCACAACCTGCGCCGGCGTTTCGCTTCGCGTGGCCGATGCTTCGCCGTTTGCTCCAATGTCAGCAATAAGGTAGCGCATTTCGGCGATTTCCTTGTCCTGCGCATAGATAATGTCGTCTGCGAGCCCCCGGACGCGCGGGTCGGTGATCTCGGCACGAGTCGACGTCATGATGGCGATCGAGTGGTGCGGGATCATGGCGCGCATGTAGGACCTGTCCTGCACCGTGAATTGCCCGCGAACCAGCCAGAGGCTCGCCGCGAAAAGGACTATTGCGCCAACGAAAATCGCGATGTTGGCTTTGGTGTTCTGATACATGGACAACATGTACGCCAACATGATCACGGCCATGGTCGCCCCCATCAGGATGGCCATGTAAAGGCGTGTCTCCGAAAAGAAGATATGGCCCCAAAGATAGGTGTTCAGGTACATCAGAACGAACATGACCACGGTCGATGTTCCGATCATCATAAAGAATCGTGAGTAGTGCATTTCCAGTCACCTCCTTGCAGTTCTCTGTAAAACAACAACATTCCAGCGCTGGAGAGTTCCAAAAGCACGAATTTTCGTAGTTTCAAGGCAACAAAGGCGCGTCGTTTGCCCCGGTTCACGGCTTCTTTTCTTTGCCCCTGACGCGCACTGAATTTTCATGGGTCCGAGGAGATCGCGCCATGCAGAATTTCACGAGACGAGAATTGATTTGTGCCGGAGCGATGGGTTGCTTTCTGCCCACAACTGCCTGGGCCCACAAAGTCAAATTGCCCGAACGGTTTGAACCACAATTGGTAAACACCCGTCGTGGTGACTGGGTTAAAGGCGATGTCCACGTCGTTCCCGACGATTTTTTCCTTTATTTCATGCTCGAGGACGGGATGGCGATCCGCTACGGGGTCGGGGTAGGGCGCAAAGGTTTGTACGAACCCGGAGAGTTCACGGTAGCGCGCAAGGCCAAATGGCCATGGTGGCGGCCAACGAACGCCATGATCCGGCGCGAGCCACGCAAATACGCAAAGTACAAGGATGGACTGAAAGGCGGGCCAAACAACCCGCTCGGGGCCCGCGCGCTCTATCTCTACGATGCCGAGGGACGCGATACCTATCTTCGCATTCATGGAACGAACGCCCCGGAGACAATTGGGTCTGCCGTGTCGAATGGATGCGCGCGGTTGACGAATGAACATGTGAAGGATCTGTACGAACGCGTTGAAATCGGCGCCCGCGTCTTCCTGTATCCCAAAGTGACAACGGCGTGAGGAGTGTTCTGTCGCCTTGAAGTTCCTCTTCCGGAAATGGCACAAGTGCGGCAGTTGGCGAAAGCCAGTCTATCATTCATGAGGTGACGGAATTGTCTTTGAGCCGGAGGTCTTTCCTTGGCGGGATGACCGTTGCGCTGGCTGGTACCCGCTTGCCAGCAGCGACACACGAGTTGATCCTCGCGCCCCAATCGATCAAGGCGCACCTTGCTGGGTACGACGTGTCGATGTTGGGCTTCAACGGTGGTCTGCCGGGCCCAGAAGTCAGAATGCGACAAGGACAAACCGCCCGCATCACCCTCGATAACCGATTGGAGGAGGGCGCTCTCGTTCACTGGCATGGGTTGCGGGTTCCAAATCGGATGGATGGTGTCAACGTCCTCACTCAGGATGTGGTCATTCCGGGCGACTCGTATCGTTATCAATTCGGCGTCCCGGATGCCGGCACGTATTGGTATCACTCGCATTACCTGTCTTACGATCAGGTCAGCCGCGGTCTTTTCGGCGCCTTCATCGTCGAGGAGCAAAATGCGCCGGCTGTCGACCATGACATCGTTGTTCAGTTCTTCGATGTCTTGTTGGATCAGTCCGGACAGTACGACGAAGGGTTCAACCCGGCTCATTTCGCGACCGAGGGCCGTATCGGCAATACGGTCACGGCGCTTGTTTCCAATGGAACCAGCAAGAATGTGAGACAAGGCGACCGCCTGCGCTTGCGCCTGATAAATCCCTCTATCGACAGGGTTTACCGTGTCGGGCTGGACGGTCTGGCAGGCAAGATCGTTGCACTGGATGGTATGCCCCTGGCGCAGCCACAGACACTCGAACCCATCCTCCTAGCTCCGGGGCAAAGATGCGATGTGATTGGTGATGCG
Organism: Rhodobacteraceae bacterium LMO-JJ12; assembly: GCA_021555075.1. Taxonomy (NCBI): domain Bacteria; kingdom Pseudomonadati; phylum Pseudomonadota; class Alphaproteobacteria; order Rhodobacterales; family Paracoccaceae; species Rhodobacteraceae bacterium LMO-JJ12. The sequence goes on along the minus strand of JAKGBX010000005.1, from coordinate 108,156 downwards.
ACCGGGCCTATTAGATTTGACGACAGCTTTGGAGAGCGGACGTTGAGCCTTGGCGAAATCGCTGTTTCCGGCTCTCGTGAGCCTGCGAAAGCGCCCATCACCGCGTTGCCCGCCAACCGAATGCCCGCCCCGCAAGACCCCGGCCAAACCGCGGAGCTGGTGCTTCAGGGAGGTGCGGGAAGCGCGTCCCACAACGGCACAGGGACGTGGGCGCTCAATGACGTATCGGGCCTGCCTCGAACCCCTTTCCTATCTGTCGCGCAGGGGACGACCGCGCGCATTTCGATCCGCAACGAAACCGGATTTCCACACGTCATGCATCTGCATGGCCACCATTTCTGGGAACTCGATGCGGCGGGTGAAGCCGGTCCATACCGGGACTCGACCTATCTGGATACCGGCGAGACGCGGGATATTCTCGTCGTCCTGGACAATCCGGGATCCTGGATGCTTCATTGCCACATGTTGAGCCATCAAGCCGACGGTATGGCAACGTGGATCAGAGTCGGCTGAGGGTCGCGACGGATACATACCGTTACAAATCTCTGAATGATAACAGCCCTTCTGCCGTTTACGTAACCTGACAAGCGAGAAACAGGTCCATCGATTGCCAACGGGAGCGTTCATTGACCCTGACACCAAAATCTCTCGGCATGACTGCGGCGGCAGGATCAGCCGCCTTGCTGTTAGGGGCCTTCGTTTTCCAGGCTCTTGGCTACGCGCCGTGCGCAATGTGCATCTGGCAACGCTACCCACACGCAATCGCCATTGGAACGGGCGCTATGTTGCTCTTTGCTCTGCCGATTTTGCCAATCCTGATAATCGGTGCCCTGTCGGCACTCAGCACATCCGCGTTGGGAGTGTTTCATACCGGTGTCGAGCGCGGCTGGTGGGAGGGACCGACTTCTTGCACGGGATCCGGCCTCGATGTCTCCCAAATGTCGGTATCGGAATTGCTGCCCTCTGCCAGTTCAAATGCGTCCACTCTTGTTCTGTGCGATGAGGTTGTCTGGGAATTTCTGACGTTGTCCATGGCGAGTTGGAACGCGATCCTGAGCGGTGTCCTTGCTTGCCTCTGGTTGGTCGCGATCGCAAGACATCAAAAGGTTCGGTGGCATGGGGTCGCGGACGTTTCTTGAATCGTCCCGCATTCATCGTAAACAAACATAGGGCTTCGTTTCATGGTTACAAGACGACACTTTCTTGCACTCTCCGGTTCGCTGTTTTCAGCGTCTCTGAGTTCACCCGCGTTCGCAAAGACCTGGCCGACAACAGCCGAAAAAGCAGCTTGGGATGCGCAGGTCACGCCCGCCAACTATGACCCGGCAACAACCAACCCATGGGGGCTGCATCCCAGGCTGCTGCCGCAACGCGTGTTGGCGAATGAAGGTTTGCGCCCGGGTGACATTCACGTCGATGCGATCGCGCGCTATCTGTACCATATCGAGGAGGGTGGCACCGCGATGCGATACGGGGTGGCGATTGCCAAGGGCGATCTCTATGAACCCGGCACCTATACGATCCGCCGAAAGGTCGAATGGCCGCACTGGACGCCAACGCAGTCGATGATCGAACGCGATCCGGAGGCTTACGAGCGGTTTGCCGACGGTATGGAGCCCGGCTCCAACAATGCCTTGGGCAGCAGGGCTTTGTATCTATTCGTCGGAGATCGGGATACGTACCTTCGAATTCACGGAACGCCGAGCCCTCGCAGCATTGGCGGCCGGGCCAGTTCGGGATGCGTGCGCATGGTGATGGCCCACATCAATGATCTCTATCCGAATGTCGCTGTCGGATCGACGGCGTTTCTTTACTCGGCCGAAGACAGCGTTACCGCTCGAAGCTAACCTATTGCATCTTTGGCTCACACGCCGAGGACTGCGTCGTGCAGGGACATCTTCCAATGAATTGTTGGACGAACACTCACGGCTGTGTCGCAAGTGAACTTTCGAACTGTGCGATCGCTACGGATTTGTCGTCCTCATCGTTCTCGAACAGCTTTGTGGTTCGCACGCCCGGCAACTTGCCAAAATCCGCCATCAGGCGCTTTGGAAAAAATGTGCGTCCGATGGATTCAAATCCTGGTAATTGTCTGAGTACCGCGGAGGTACTGGCACTACAAAAACCGGAAGCGGCTGGGCCGCTGGCAATTGCAAGCCGCAAGGCCTGCTCCGCGACTTCGGGGGACACATCGATCTCTTGTATGACGACGTGGTAGGTCTCCCGTGCATGAGCCCGTGCGTAAAAATCGGCCACTTGTGGAGTAATGCCATAAAGCACATCTCCCCGTTCCGGTACCGCGCTCAGCCGGACCGTTCCTGCCGGATCGAAGATAACGCGCTGCGACCCATTGATCATGACGCTGCTATGCGCACCCGCCCCGGATCTGTTGCTGATCATGGTGTACAGCGTCAGCGCGGCCGGTCCGTCGTGACGGTAGGATGCACTACTGATGACTTCGGCTGAAGCATCAGGGCGCATGTCGTTTCCTGCACCGCACCCCGCCAAAATCACCACGGTTAGAACTGAGAAAATGCGATTGGAAAAGCGCACCTTGCAGCCTCCTGCCATGAGTTGAATGATTGAATTTTCGGGATATTCAGGGCCTCTAGCAATCTCGACATCAACTCTTCCGGATTTCACCTCTACCGAAACATGGGTTCGGTTTCGGTTGGTATACGGATCCTCGACACCTTTTTTTCTGGATATCGCATGTTTCAGATGAAGAGGAGCGTTCGCCCCGAATTGATTTGTCGCAATTTGTAACAGACCCCGCCTTTGTGACCTCGCGATACAAAACACCGGCTCGCGTGGCATTCCGCATCTGCAGGTGCCCCCCATATGCTGGGTATCGCAACACTGACACGAGGTGATCGAAATGAAACGCAACACTTTACTCGCTGCAATGACCCTGGCTGCAACCGCCCTTGGCGGTGCCGCATTCGCGGACGCCAACCACGGGCGTGGGGGACAATTTGGCGCCCAGAGCGGACCAGGCATGATGCAGAACGGTGGTCCCGGTATGATGGGGAACATGGGCGGAATGATGGACATGATGAAGCGCATGCACGGAAACATGATGGGCGCAGGCATGATGGGCGCAGGCATGGGCAGTGGTATGATGAGCCCAGGCATGGCTGGCGGCATGATGCAAATGTTCGACACTGATGGAGACGGCACAACGACGCCGGAAGAAATGCGCACGCAGCTGGAGGCCAAGCTTTCCGAGTTTGACAGCGACGGGGATGGAAACCTCTCGATTACTGAATTTGAAGCTCTCCACAGCGCGATGATCCGCGAAATGATGGTGGATCGCTTCCAACACCTCGATGCCGATGGCGACGGCGCGGTGACGCCGGAAGAGATGGCCGCTCCTGCCGATAGGATGGAGCGGATGCAGATGATGCGGTCGAATATGGCAGATGCGCCTGCGCGGCCTGGCAACGGTCAGGGCATGGGCAACGGCTCCATGATGCAGGACAACTGAGCCAATGGGTGCCGGTTTTTTTCCGGCACCCGTCCTCACAACCCCAAAACCATTCGCGGTCGGGACATTGAACCGAACCGCGACCTGAACCGTTTAGCCTCGGTATGCCAACAAATAGAGACACGGAAAGGAAAATTCCCATGGCCTATACCTATGATCGCGTCCTGAAAGACACCAAAATCGATGACGCAGAGATGCGTGTTCGGGATGCTTTGGCAGACAAGGGCTTCGGCGTTCTGACTGAGATTGACGTCAAAGCGACGATGAAAAAGAAACTTGATGCGGACATGCCGCCTTACCGCATCTTGGGGGCCTGTAATCCGGGCATGGCGCACAAAGCCATCGAGATCGAGCCTCGCATCGGTGCGATGCTTCCCTGCAATGTTATCCTGCGGCAACTGGACGGCGACACCGAGGTCAGCGCGGTCGATCCTGTCGCTTCGATGCAGGCGGTGCAGAACCAAGACCTGGACGCGGTCGCCGGCGAAGTCCGCGATCTCCTTCGGGACGCCCTCGACACCGCGTGATGGCGGGATGGGCGTTGGATGCCCTGTCGCAGATCGAGCGCCTTTAGCGGTGCTCGATCAATGCCATCTAATCCCCACGTAAATTCCTGATGAGGAACTCACCCAGTGCTGCCAGCGGGATTGCCATTTCCGGATATTGGAACCGACCTCTTCTCCTTCGACATCGGGGGGGTCACATTCGCACTCCGCTGGTACGCGCTAGCCTATATCTTCGGTATCCTGATTGGCTGGCGCATTTGTTCGAGTGCCATAAGCCGTCCCGCGCTCTGGACGTCAGCTGGACCGCCGCTTGACCGAACGCAGATCGAAGATCTTCTGACGTGGATCATCATCGGCGTGATTGCTGGTGGTCGCCTGGGCTTTGTACTGTTCTACCAGCCCGCATATTATCTCGCCAATCCCTTGGAAATTCTGATGGTCTGGCAAGGCGGCATGTCTTTCCACGGGGGGTTCGCGGGAGTTGTCATCGCGGCCTTGCTGTTCTGCCTTAGACAGAACGCGTCATTGCTCAGCACTGGCGACTTGCTGGCTTTGGCAACACCACCAGGCTTGTTTCTTGGAAGGCTGGCGAACTTCACCAACAATGAGTTGTGGGGGCGTCCAACGGACGTTCCCTGGGCGGTGATCTTTCCCGGCGAAGTCGCGCAGGCCTGCCCAGGGGTTAGCGGCCTCTGCGCCCGACACCCGTCCCAGCTGTACGAGGCGGTATTGGAGGGGCTCATTCTTGGAATACTGCTCATTTATCTCGCTTGGGGCCGGGGCTGGCTGAAAATGCCCGGTGCCTTGGCTGGCGTGTTTCTGACCGGCTATGGTCTTGCCCGAAGTTTCGTCGAGATGTTCCGGCAACCGGACCAACAATTTGTGACGGCGGACAACCCGATCGGCCATGCGCTTCATTTTGGTGAGTGGGGTTTGACCATGGGCCAGTTGCTCTCCATGCCAATGGCGCTGGTCGGGCTGGCGTTGATCGTGTTCGCCCGGCGGGAACGGGGCCGGACAGCGCCACCCCGCAGAGCCGCAATGTAATCGCCGTACTGATCTCTCTTGACCCTCCCGCGGATGGAAGCCCTAGGCAAGAGAAGCATTCTCGGAAAGGACCGCAAAATGAGCACTCCCGACAGTTCTGAAACCACAGCAGCTTCTTCGGTATTCGTTTGCCCCATGCACCCTGAGGTGCGGCAGGACGAGCCCGGCAATTGTCCGAAATGCGGGATGCACCTAGTGCCGGAATCGGAGCTCGAGGTCCATTCAGCACATGATCATCACGAACACCACGCGGGTGCCACGCCGGCCGATGGCCGATATGATCTGGTTCCTACAGGACATGATGGTCCCATTTTCACCTGCCCGATGCACCCTCAGGTGCGGCAGCCTGATCCGGGCGCGTGTCCGATCTGTGGTATGGGATTGGAACTGGAATCCGGTGTGCCGGGCGATGAAGGTCCAAATCCCGAACTGGTGGATTTCACACGGCGGTTCTGGGTCGGCACAGTCCTGACGATCCCGCTCCTTGTCCTCACGATGGGGCCATTCGTCGGTTTCCCCGCAGTCCGGACTTTTTTTGGCGAAAGCACCACACAATGGATCGAATTGATCCTGGCAACGCCAGTGGTCTTGTGGTGCGGCTGGCCGTTTCTGGAACGCGGATGGATTTCGTTCCGCACATTGAACCTCAACATGTTCTCCCTGATCGGCATGGGCGTTCTTGCCGCCTGGCTCTTCAGCGTCGTTGCCGTTCTCGCACCGGACATATTCCCTGATGGGTTCCGAGACTCCGAAGGCCATGTCGGCGTCTATTTCGAGGCGGCGGCGGTGATCGTGACGCTGGTGCTGCTCGGCCAGGTGATGGAACTACGCGCCCGCGAGGGGACCGGCAAGGCGATCCGCGCGCTTCTCGACATGGCGGCAAAGACCGCGCGGGTCATCCGGGACGACGGATCCGAGGAGGAAATCCCGCTGGAGGACGTGCAAGTCGGGGACCGGCTGCGCGTGCGGCCCGGTGACAAGGTGCCGGTCGATGGCGTGGTTCTGGACGGCCGGTCCTCGGTCGACGAAAGCATGATCTCCGGTGAACCCGTGCCGGTCGAGAAGACCGAGGGCGACCCGCTGACCGGCGCGACGATCAATGGCACCGGCAGTCTGGTGATGGAGGCGACGCGTGTCGGGTCCGACACGATGCTGGCTCAAATTGTCGAGATGGTGTCGAACGCGCAGCGCTCGCGCGCCCCGATCCAGAAATACGCCGACAAGGTGGCGGGATATTTCGTTCCGGCCGTCATCGGTATCGCGGTCCTGTCCTTCATCGCCTGGGCGATCTGGGGGCCCGCGCCTGCGCTTTCCTACGCATTGATTTCGGCGGTGGCGGTTCTGATCATCGCCTGTCCTTGTGCGCTTGGCCTGGCGACACCGATGTCGATCATGACAGCGACAGGACGGGGCGCTCAGGCAGGGGTGCTGATCAAGAACGCCGAGGCGCTGGAGCGGTTCGAGAAAGTCGATACCCTGATCGTCGACAAGACCGGCACGTTGACCGAAGGCAAGCCGCGGCTTGTCGACGTACTCCCGCAACCCGGCCACGACGAAGCCGAGGTCTTGCGTCTCGCCGCATCGCTTGAGCGCGGATCGGAGCACCCCTTGGCCGAAGCGATCGTCAGGGGTGCGGAGGAGCGAGATGTCAAAATGGACGAGGCACGGGACTTCGAGGCGGTCACTGGCAAGGGCGTCAAGGGGGTCGTTGACGGCAAAGCGGTCGCGCTCGGCAATTTGGCGATGATCCGCGAATTGGGGCTCGAGGCGGGCGCGTTGACCGCCAAGGCCAATGCCCGCCGCGACGAAGGCGAGACGGTCATGTTCGTTGTGCTGGATGGCGAGATCGCCGGTCTAGTTGCTGTCGCCGACCCAGTGAAGGAGACCACGCCAGAAGCCATCGAGGATCTGCATGAACTGGGGTTCCGCGTCATCATGGCGACCGGCGACAACGAACGCACGGCCAAGGCCATCGGCACGCGGCTCGGAATCGATGAGATCCGGGCCGACGTGCTGCCGGAGGACAAGGCGCGGATCATCCTTGAGTTGCAAGAGGCGGGCCACAAGGTCGCCATGGCCGGGGATGGCGTCAACGACGCCCCCGCGCTCGCGCAGGCCGATGTCGGCATCGCCATGGGCACCGGCGCCGATGTGGCCATCGAAAGCGCGGGCGTCACGCTGGTCAAGGGCAACCTTGATGGTATCGTGCGTGCGCGGCGGCTCGCCCGGGCCACGATGCGCAACATCCGCCAGAACCTGTTCTTCGCGCTGATCTACAACGCCTCCGGCGTGCCGGTCGCGGCGGGAGTTCTGTTTCCCTTCTTTGGCATCCTCATCAGTCCGATGTTTGCTGCCTTCGCCATGAGCGCGTCGTCAATCTCGGTGGTGCTCAATTCGCTGCGCCTTCGCGGCGTTCGTATCTAGAAGCGCGCAACAGCGTTCGGATGAACCAAAATTAAAAGGGGGCCATTTATGCAGAGCGAAAAAGAAACGTACCGCGAAAATTCCATCAGTCTGGGCGGAGCCGTTGCGATGGGGACAGGCGTGATGATCGGCGCTGGAATCTTTGCGTTGACGGGGCAAATCGCGCAGCTCGCCGGCCCGCTTTTCCCGCTTGCATTCATCGCCGGCGCGGTCGTCACAAGCTTCAGCGCCTACAGCTACATCAGGATGTCGAACAAATGGCCGTCCTCGGGTGGCATCGCCATGATCCTGCAGAAATGCTATGGCCCCGGAGCCATCGCGGGCGGGGCCGCACTGCTGATGGCGCTCAGCATGGTGATCGCGGAAAGCCTCGTCGCGCGAACCTTCGCCACCTATGTCCTGCGCCCTTTCGATATCGAAGGTGGCCCATTGGTCCCCGCTCTGGCTGTGGCCGTGATCGTTTTCGCCTTTTTGGTGAACATGGCCGGAAACCGCTCGGTCGGGCTGTTCTCGTTGATCATGGCCGCGATCAAGATCGGAGGCATAGCTCTGTTTGGCATCGCGGCCCTGTGGTCCAGTGGTTTTGCGTTCGCCGCGGCGTCCGAGACCTCACAATCCTACGGGCTCACGGGGTTCATCGCCTCTACGGCGCTGGCCATCCTTGCGTTCAAGGGATTCACCACGATCACCAACAGCGGAGCCGAGATCACTGAACCAAATCGCAATGTTGGCCGAGCGATCATGTTCTCTATCGGAATCTGCGTCGTCGTCTACCTGTTGGTCGCCTACGGGGTCGGTTCGAGTCTCACGATCGAGGAGATCATCTCAGCGCGTGACTATTCGCTGGCACAAGCGGCGCAGCCCGCCCTTGGACAAACCGGCTTCATACTCACGGTGATCCTGGCCGCTGTCGCAACGGCGTCCGGCGTTCTGGCCAGCGTCTTCGCGGTGTCGCGTATGCTGGCGATGCTGACCGACATGGAAATGATCCCGCACAGCCACTTCGGTATGCCAGGTCCCATCCAACGCCACACCCTGGTCTATACTGTCGTCATCGCCGCGACGTTGGCCGTGCTCTTTGATTTAGGCCGGATCGCATCCCTCGGTGCTTTCTTTTACCTCGTCATGGACATGATCATACATTGGGGCGTGTTCCGCTATCGTCGAGCAGACGTCGGCGCCTTCGGTATCGTGCTTTTGACTGCCCTGGCGCTCGATGCGATAGTACTGGCAGCTTTCACCGTGATGAAGCTTCAAAGCGACCCGATGATCGTTCTCTACGCCGCTGTCGGGATGATCGCTGTGTTCGCCTTCGAGCGCGTTTACTTGTCGCAATGGGTGGCACCGCAAGTCGCCCCCGCCCCCGCCCACGCCCACGGTGATTAGCCTGCCATCACCTGGCCTGAAGAGATGCGATGCCTTGTGCGCCGATCGTGATCAGCCCGACCGACAAGGCAAACGCAGCCAGGGCAAGCAGCATCACGCCCGTGTTCATGGGCAAGCGACGTACAACCGGTCCAAGAAATTCCGACCGCCCGAAAGCCGAGACGTAGAGCGGCAACGCGCTTATCATAGTCGCATAGAGGTAAACGCCGGAGATGTTCTCGAAAAACGCCGAACGCGCAAGAGTCGGGGATACAACCGCCAAAGCGGTTGAACGATTGCCGCCGAATGACCCGAACCAGTCGGCAGATAGAACGTATATCAGCACGTGGAGACCTGGAAAGAGAAGGGCTCTGAGCAAGACATCGACCAGCACGAAAAACGCCGTGTCTCTTGAGCCCGCCTTTGGTTGCTTTGTCATGGCGAAAAGGAAAAAACTGACGTAGTTGACGGCAAAAACCACGGGCAAACCGTTGGTCGCAACCTGCCTTAGAAAGCGCATGAGTGCTGGTCCGCCGGCAGCAAGAGCCGGAGCAAAGCCCGGAGCCAGTAAAACATAGAACAACAGGACCGGCAGTAATGCAGCGAAACTGAACAGCAGGACATTTCTAACAAACTGAGCCGCGGGCATACTGATAGAGAAAAATCTATCCATTGAAATAGCCTGCCATGTGGGCACCACTAGGTCGATGATACGGGGCGTTGTTGCACAAGTCTGACGCCTCAGGATTCCCTTCGCGAACCCATGCTGTTAGCCGCATTCCATGAGCAACCCATCTCCCGCCCGCTATCGTACGACCAACTGGTCCAGCTACAACGCATCGCTGCGCAAGCGGGGGTCCCTGCTGATCTGGGTCGACGAAGACATCACTTGGCGCGCGCCCTCACCGCCGCCCTCCTAGCCGGCACGATATCATTTCTGTCCCCCTGCGTGCTACCTCTTGTGCCAGGTTATGTCTCCTACGTAACCGGGCGCACAGCCGCTGAGGGCGGGGTGGTCGGCGCTTCGCCGTCGCGCGCGGTCTGGCTAAGCCTGTGTTTTGTCCTCGGCTTCTCCACCATCTTCATGGGACTTGGCGCATCCGCGACTGCAATGGGTCAGGCCCTGCTTCGGTGGCGGTATGAACTCAACCTCGTTGGGGGCGGCATCATCATTTTCTTCGGGCTCTTCATGATAGGAGCCGCGCGTGTTTCGGTCATGGAACGCGACTTCCGATTCAATCTCAACATCCCCGGGGGCCAACCCGCTGCGTCCTATGTCCTCGGTCTTGCCTTCGGTTTCGGCTGGACTCCGTGCATCGGCCCGATCCTCGGCGCGATCCTGACAGCCAGTGCGGCGAGTGCCACGATGGGCGAAGGTATCATGCTGCTTGCCGTCTATTCCGCCGGCCTTGGAATACCGTTTCTGATCGTGGCCGGATTCACCGACCAGATCGCGGGACGGTTGCGGGCCATCGGCCGGGTTGGCCGCCGCCTCCACCAGCTTGCGGGCATAGTGATGATCTTGATGGGGCTGGCGATGATGACAGGGCAGTTGAGCGCGCTGTCATACTGGATGCTCGACGTATTTCCGGTTCTGGGACGGATCGGATAGCTCCATTAGTAGCAGCGTCTATTGATAACAGAAAATTTTCTTGAACCTCTAGTAGCTTTAGGAGTTAAGCCACCGACAAAGAACGGCACCATGGAGCAAGTTGCCAATAACGCCTCACTCCTTCCCGGGCGAACAACACTGCGTTCGGGGTAAGGTTCGGTTTGCCGTCCAATGCGTGAACGGAGCAATCTATATGCTGACAAGACGACATTTCATCCAGACGACCACCGCGCTGTTTTCGGCATCGATATCCAGCCCGCTCCTTGCAGACACGTGGCCTACCGATGCGCAGAAGGCAGCTTGGGACGCACAGGTTACACCTCCCGGCTACGACCCGGCCACGTCCAACCCTTGGGGCCTTCACCCTCGCTTCCTGCCACAGCGGGTCCTCGCGAAGGACGGACTTGTACCCGGTGATATCCATGTCGATGCTGTTGCGCGCTATCTCTACCACATCGAAGAAGGCGGCACGGCGATGCGCTATGGCGTGGCGATCGCGCGCGGTAAACTTTACGAACCGGGCACCTATACGATCAAGCGCAAGGTCAGGTGGCCGCATTGGCAGCCGACACAAAACATGATCGACCGCGACCCAGAGCTCTACGCCGATATCGCTGACGGTATGGAACCCGGACCTGAAAACGCGCTCGGATCGCGAGCCCTCTATCTCTTCGTCGGCGACCGAGACACCTATCTAAGGATTCACGGGACACCGTATCCAAGAAGCATTGGCGGCCGTGCGAGTTCCGGCTGCGTCCGAATGGTCATGGCACACATCAATGATCTCTATCCCAACGTCGAGATTGGCTCGACGGCATTCCTGTACTCGGCGGAAGACAGCGTCACCCCGAGAAGTTGACTGGCGCATCATGTGTTACGCGTGGGCTTGACGCATCTATGGGCTGATCAGGACTGGCGCGAAGTGCAGATGGGGTTGCCACCTGCCGAGCGTAGCGGAACCAAGGTGTTTTCCACCGGACCGCTGTGTTCATACCAATAACAGCCATCCTCGGGACGAAGCCGCGCCGTGGTGAGATCCTGACCAGGCGCAGCAAGGGCAATGACGGCCTCGGGAACACTTCCCACTTCGTTGCGAGCGCCGCCGTCGTCCAGCGTTGGCACCGCGCAGCCAGCAAGCACCAATGTCGCTGCGATAATCGGCGCGTTTCGTTTCTGCATGTCTACCTCACTCATTCTGATCGCTTCGTACCGGCAAGCGTTGCTCCAACCGCGTCGTTTCAAGGGGGCGGCTAGCTTCAAGCCTCCGCAGGGCGCCTTTCTTGCTGGACGAATATCCACTTGTTGCCCTTGAAGCTCTAGTTACTGTAGGGGCTATGTCAATGTGGAATCAATGAATCCTGAGGTCAATCCATGTCTTCCGACGGCAACCGCAACGATCACGGCCATCCGGGTGATCAAGAGCATTCTGACCCAAGAGGCAACTCCTGTTGCGACGCCAGCAAGGACGTCGCGTCCACGGCGCCAGCGCCGTCTGGCGGAAGGAGCTTTCAGGTCTCCGGGCTCGATTGCGCCGAAGAGGTGGCGATCCTGAACCGGGTTGTCGGGCCGAAAGTGGGCGGAACCGAACACCTGGCATTCGACGTGATCAACGGGCGAATGACCATCCTCGATAGCGCCGAGAGGATACCAGACGACGAAGTCACGCAGTTGGTCGCAACGACCGGCATGAGCGCCAAGCCATGGGATGCCGACAACGCAGCAGAGGACCAGGCGGCGCATCTGGCACGTCAGAAGCGCTTTACCTCGTTGAGCGGCGGCTTCTGGGCGGCGGGATTCCTTTTTCACATTGTCGAGACCGGCATGGGCGGCGCGCTCGGGCTCTTTGCGGGCCATGGCGAGGTGCCTATGCCTATGGTGGAAGCAGGGATCTTCGCCGTCGCGATTCTTTTTGGCGTCTGGCTTGTCGCGCCCAAGGCCTGGTCTTCGGCGCGGAGGCTTAGCCCCGACATGAACCTGCTCATGGTGGTGGCCGTCGCGGGCGCCATCGGCCTCGGCGAGTTTTTTGAGGCCGCGACGGTCGCCTTCTTCTTCTCGCTTTCGCTTTATCTTGAGAGCTGGAGCGTGGGGCGGGCGCGTAATGCGGTTTCCGCGCTCCTCGATCTGGCGCCGCCAACGGCGCGGGTTCTTTACGACGACGGATCTGAATCCGACGTTCCGGCCGCGGCCGTGGCAGTCAATGCAAGGTTTATCGTGCGCGGCGGCGACCGGATCCCCCTCGACGGTGAGGTCGTGGACGGGGCAGGGGCCGTCGATCAGGCCCCAATTACTGGGGAAAGCGCGCTAGTGCCCAAGGAACCAGGCGACGAGGTCTATGCCGGCACGATCAACGGCGAGGGCACACTGACGGTGCGGGCGACGAAGGCCGCCTCGGACACGGTGCTCGCGAAAATCATTCGCATGGTGGGCGATGCCCATGCCCGCCGCGCGCCGGTCGAACAGTGGGTGGCCAAGTTCGCGCGCATCTACACACCCATCGTGATGGCTTTGGCGATCGCCATCGCGCTGGTGCCGCCACTGCTGCTCGGCGGCGCCTGGGACTACTGGTTCTACAATGCTCTGGTCCTTCTGGTCATCGCATGTCCTTGCGCGCTGGTCATTTCTACGCCGGTCTCCATCGTGGCAGCGCTGACCGCGTCGGCACGGGCGGGGGTGCTCATCAAGGGCGGCGCCTATGTCGAGGCGCCGGGGCGGACCACGGCACTGGCGATGGACAAGACCGGGACGATCACCATGGGCGAGCCTGAGGTGGCGGCGGTTCACCCACTGGTCGGCGTTTCCGCACGCGATCTCATGGCGCTGGCAGCAAGCCTGGAGGCGCGGTCTTCACACCCGCTGGCACGCGCCATCCTCTCGCGCGCCGAAGCCGATGGTGTTTCCGTGTCTGCCGCAGAGGACACCCGTACCGTGCCCGGGCGCGGTCTGGAAGGACGCGCCGACGGGCGCGCTATCTGGCTCGGCTCGGATCGCTTCGCCGAAGAGAAGGGGTTCGGCAATGCCATTCCGGCGGATCTGCGGGATCGGATCGAAGGGGCAGGGAGCACCCTCGTTGCCGTGGGTGACGAGACCGGCGTGACCGGCGTACTGGAGCTTCGCGACCGCATCCGCCCAGATGCAAAGGGGATCGTTGCGCGTCTGCATGCGCAGGGTGTGAAGACCATCGTGATGTTGACGGGCGACAACGAACGCACCGCGCGCGCGGTGGCAGCCGAAGTCGGCATCGACGAGGTGCGCGCCGAACTTTTGCCAGAAGACAAGGTGACGGCCATTGAGGAACTCGTCGAAAGCCACGACATGGTGGCGATGATCGGCGACGGTGTGAATGACGCACCGGCCATGGCGCGGGCGCATTATGCCATCGCCATGGGCGCTGTCGGATCGGATGCCGCGATCGAGACGGCCGACATCGCGCTGATGACCGACGACATCGGCAAGGTACCCTGGCTTATCGGCCATTCGCGCCGTGCCATGACGATCATCCACCAGAATATCGGCATATCGCTGGCGACCAAGGCGCTGTTCGTCGGGCTGACCGCGTTCGGTATGGCCTCAATGTGGGGCGCCATTGCTGCGGATGTAGGCGTGTCTCTGCTGGTGGTCGCCAACGCACTTCGGCTCCTGAACGGCCATCAGGTTGAGGCCGGGCCTTCAGGCGGAGAACCGGTGGGCGAGCAGATGGCGAAAGGAGCACTGGCGCACGGTCATTGATCCGGCGGTTTCGGTAGCTCGATATCGCTTTTGCGGTCCAGCCACGCCAGCGCCCCGACAGAGAATTCCGAACCCCGGTAGGGTTCCGTCCAGGCGGTCTCGATGTCGTCCCAGGGCAGAGGCTCGAGATTTCCAAGAAAGAGCGTCAGACGGTAGGCCGCTGCCTCGGGAAGCCAAGGCGCCTCCTTGGCCGGCGTCGCGGCGACAGGTCCGGACAGGAGGAGCGCACTTGCGAGTGTGGCGAGCAGCACTCTCATAATATTTCGCATCACCACGGCCTCCAAAGTAAAAAGTTAGACATGGCTAACTTATCTACCCGAAGCAAACAAGTTGTCAATCCCGCTGTTTCGCTGCAAAGTCCCGAGTATGACAAAGCTACAATCACAAGGGCGTGAGCCATTCGAAGCGGTCGACCGGGCTCCCGAGGCGCAGGCCGATGGCTTTGCGACCGTGCGTCAGGCACATGAAAGCGAGATGGCGGAGGATTACGTCGAACTGATCGCGGAACTGATCGAGACGCGCGGGGAGGCCAGACCGGTCGAGATCGCCGAGCGGCTTGGCGTGAAGCCGCCGACCGTGACCAAGAACATCTCGCGGCTCAAGGCTGCTGGTCTGGTCCGGCGGGAGCCATACCGCGCGATATTCCTCACCGATGCCGGGCAGGACCTCGCGGAGATCTGTCGACGCCGCCACAGGGTCGTCGTCGCCTTTCTTCTGAGCCTGGGAATCGACGAAGAGACCGCGGAACGCGATGCGGAAGGGATCGAGCATCACGTCAGCGGGACGACATTGGAGGCGTTCGAGCGACGGCTCAATCAGAAATGAGCTCGCCTAGATGCACATTCGCGCGATTCTCTATCGGGACCTCGAGCTATCAGGTCTTCAAGCCGCTGACACGTTTGCGCAATTTCGAAGCTCGCTAGCCGAGAACCCGCGACAGCACGATGGTTGCAAACAGGGCGACAAGTCCGAAGGCGATCGCAGACGCTACCGCATATTGGAGGATATCCAGGTGATTCCCCCTCCTCCGTCGTGCCAGATAGCCACCCCAGATCGCGCCTCCGATAGCGCTCACGATCACAAGCATCAGGATACCTCCGTTCCAAAATGCCGCGCATCGGGATCTCGTCCGAGCAAACTGGCCAGCCAGCCGAAGACCCAGCACCCAAAAACAAGAACCAACAAGGTCCAGTCGCCGAACCGCGCATAGGGCGTTGGAGTACGCGCGCCCGGCAGGCCGGCATCAATGGTGCCTGTTTCCCCGGTATCAAGACGCGCGACGACATTTCCATTGGCGTCGATGATCGCGGATATCCCAGTGTTGGCCGCCCGGACCACGGGAAGTCCCTCCTCGACCGCGCGCATCCGCGCGGAGGCGAGGTGCTGCTCGGGTCCGATGCTGGTTCCGAACCAGGCATCATTTGTGGCGTTGAATATCCAGTCGGGGCGGAAAAGGTCATCGACCACGTGGCCCGGAAAGATGATCTCGTAACAGATCGCCACCGCGACCAGAGGCGCGCCAGGGATCGCCAGCGTGCGCGGCCCTGGTCCCGGCGTGAAATCGCCCAACCCTTCGGTCAGCCGCTCGATGGGCAGCCAGCCTTTCAGGGGCACATATTCCCCGAACGGAACAAGATGATGTTTTGCATACCCCGTCAGAACCTCGCCGCTGCCGTCATAGGCCTGAACCGTGTTGAAATATCTGGTTCCCCCATCGCCCTCCACTCGGTCAGGCGCACCTGTCAGTAGGATCCTGCCGTCTGGCAAAGCTGCAGATATCCGCGCGCGTGCCGCAGCATCTTCGTCCAGAAAGCCGGGGAAGGCCGTTTCCGGCCAAAGCAGCAAATCGAAACGTCCGGGTTGCGCGGACAAGCCCAGGTATTTTTCCAAGGTTCGCTGGCGGCTGCCCGGTACCCACTTCTCGACTTGTGGCACATTGCCTTGGACGATGCGCAAAGCAACGTCTGTCGGCGGCACGTCCTGCCCTGACCGAAGCGCACCGCCAACCCAGAAACCCGCCACAGCAACGGCGAAGAGCACGAGAACAGGCGCGCGTCTCTTTGGCGCCGCCACAGTCAACACACCTGGCAATATGCCGATGAAGACCGTGAGAAAGCCCAAACCGTAGCTTCCGACCCAGGCGGCGGGTTGGCGCAGGGCGGCATAGTCGACAAGGGCATAAGCGGCAAGGTTCCAGGGAAACCCTGTCAGGACATGACCCCGCAGCCATTCCGTGGCCACCCAGCAGGTTGCAAACAGCAGGCCCGCCGCAATGCCGCCGACAGCTCGGCGCTGCATGATGGCGGCAAAAAGCATCGCCGCCATGCCCGGGAAGATGGCAAGTCCGGCGGACAGACCCGCGACCGCCGGAATCGCCAGTGCGCCGAAACGTTCGGCATCGACGTAAAAGCTCTCGGCGATCCAGGAAATTCCAATCCCGAATTGGCCCAGTCCGAAAGCCCAACCGACAAGGAAAGCGCGCGAGGTTGAGATGTTCCGGAGAACGATAAAGAGCACGGAGAAGGCGACAGGGACCGCGATGAGCCAAGAAAACGGCGGAAGAGTCAAAACCGTCAATCCGCCGGCAGCAAGGGCAAGACCCATGCGCTGGAACAGGTTCAGGTCCTCACTAACGAACTGCGGCAATCCCGGCTTCATGAATCGGTCTGAAGTCGAGCGCCAACCCACGGCGCAATGAGCAGCAGCATCACGCCGCCAACCACAAAAACATCGGCCATGTTGAAGGCAGGCCAGTGCGCCGTCCCGATGTAGAAATCGAGGAAATCCGTCACCGCACGATAGCGCAGGCGGTCCAGAATATTGCCGAGTGCACCGCCGATGATCGCACCATAGGCAATGGCCTCGACCCGGCTGCTGGTACGGACCAGCATGAACGCCAGCCAGACGCAGATGCCAAGCGCCAGTAAGACAAGGCTCCACCACGGCGCGCCGCCGAGAAGCCCGAAGGTCACTCCGTCATTGCGCAGGTAGATGAGATTGAAGCCGGGAAAGACCGATACGCCGGAACTAAGAACAGTCGCATTGGACACAACGATTGCCTTCGTTGCCTGATCGACAAGAAAGGCGATCAGCGCAGCAAGCAGACCGACGAAGAGGCAAGTTCTCATCAGCTTATCCCAGCCAGACGTCGAGGAACAACATGATCACAAGACCAACGGCGAGGCCGAGCGTCGCCCTGTTCTGATGGCCGGATCGGTGGGTTTCCGGAATGATCTCGTGGCTGATGACGTAGAGCATCGCACCTGCTGCGAAGGCGAGACCCCAGGGCAGCAGCGGTTGCGAAAGACTGATAATCCCTGCGCCGAGAAGTCCACCGACGGGCTCGACGAGACCGGTCAGAGCGGCGATGCCCCAGGCGCGAAGCCTGGAATAGCCCTCGCCGAGCAACGAAACCGCCACCGCCAGACCTTCGGGGGCATTCTGTAATCCAATACCGATCGCAAGTGGCAACCCGCCCGACAAACCGTCAACCCCGAACCCGACGCCGACGGCAAGCCCTTCGGGAAAATTGTGGATAGTGATCGCGATGATGAAAAGCCAGACGCGCCGCAGCGATGCGGCGTCGGGACCTTCCCGCCCCGTCTTGAAATGTTCATGCGGTAGCCGTTCGTTCATCAGAGCGACCGCGCCCATGCCAAGCAGGATCGCAACACATACGATGGCCGCCGGGAGAGCACCGTTGTCGAACTGTCCTTCAGCTGCGTCGAGAGCCGGGATGATCAGCGAGAAGAACGAAGCCGCGAGCATGACACCCGCCGCGAAGCCAAGCAGCAGATCGCGCGTGGCCCGGGACGGGATGCGCCCAAAAAGAACGGGGACCGCCCCGACCGCGGTCAGCGATCCGGCGGCCAGGCTTCCAAGAAAGCCAAGCGCTATGGGGGAGAGGGGTTCCAATTGTTAAGGTTCTGCCGCGAGTTCAGTCAGGAGCCGAGTAGCTGGTGTAGACCTCGGTCGATCCGTCTTCGTGGATCAGGAAGACATCGTAAGCCTCCCGGTCGTCCTCCGGTCCCATGCCGGGCGACCCGTAGGGCATTCCCGGCACCGCCAGGCCTACCGCGTCTGGCCGGTCCTCCAGCAGGCGTTGGATGTCAGCCGCCGGCACGTGGCCCTCGATCACATAGCCGTCGACCAAAGCCGTATGGCAGGAGACCATGCGCTGCGGCACGCCATTGTCGAGTTTGAAGCGCACAAGAGATCCTCCGAACATGTCCTCGCCCATCGGCGCGAAGCCATTCTCCTCGAGGTGCTTCATCCAGGACAGGCAACAGCCGCAGCCGTTTGTCTTCCGGACGTCGATCTGAATCGCCTCTGCGACGGCCTGCGCCGCAGGAAGCAAGGCAAATGCGATGGCAAGGGCGGGAGTAAATCGTTTCATGGATCAAAGCCTTTCGGTTGTCGTCTGTGCAAATTCGCTGGCGAGCCTCTCAGCAAGAAGTGAACGCGCCTCACGCAGTCGCTCAAGCGCGGCCGTGTCGTCCGCTTCACGCTCGGCCGCCTCTGCCAATCGGTCGTCAGAGAGAGGGTCGGTTGGGCGACCGTCCACCAGCACTTCGTAATGTAGGTTGGGGCCTGTCGCGGTACCCGTCGCACCGACCCGCCCGATCATATCTCCGGCCATCACGCGTTGCCCTTGTGTGAGCCCGTCCGGTACGGCGCTCAGATGCGCATAGCGCGTCAGGGTGTCGGAGCCATGAGCGATCTCGACGACCCGGCCATACCCACCGCGTCGGCCGATGAAGCTAACGCGGCCCGGCGCCGTCGCCTGTACCGGCGTGCCGCGCGCCGCCGCGAAGTCGACTCCTGTGTGCATCCGTACATTGCCGTAGACCGGATGGGTGCGGCGCCCGAACACAGAACTCAGCCGTGCACCTTCGACCGGTTGCGCAAACACGCGCAGGACTTCTCCGTCGACATAGATCGTCGCTTGGCCGCTGCCGTCGTTCGGCCAGACGATTTCATAGACCGAGCCATCGATATCCAGTGCGGCAAAGGCAAGCTCGGGCTGACCAATCCTCTTGTTCCCGTCTCGGGCCTCGCGCCAAAGGAGGCGCATCGTCTCGCCACCCGCAAGATCACGACGGAAATCCACGGTGCCGCCCAGCATCTGCGCCAGGTCCACCGCAAAACGGGCGGGGATGTCTGCCGTGTTCAGGGCGGCGAAAATCGAGCTCTCGATCACCGCCTCGCCGGCGAAAGTCACCAATTCGGGATCCGGGTCCAACACGCGGGCGGCAAGCTGTTCGCCGAAGACCGCCTCTATCCGGACACCGTCTTCGACGGCGAGCTCTACACGACGCGGGTTGTCGTCCGTTGTGGAAACCACCGTAATGATGTGACCCGGACGCAGACGGCGCAGATCGTATTCCGTGCCAATCGCCAAGGCGATTTCGGCGCGATCCGAAGCATCCAGCCCCGCATCGGAAAGGACCGCATCAAGCGTCTCGCCGGACGCAATCTCCCGCGACCAGGTGACCAGCGGGGGCTCGATAGATGGCAAGGAGGTATCAGCGGGGGAAACGGTCAGGAGCGGCCGGGGTCTGAACTCGAATGCGATATCCGCCTGGGCGAGTGTAGGGCGGACCGAATTGGTTTCGGTAATCCGAGGCGGCGCAAGCGGATTGGGAGTCCAGAGGGTCGCTTCAGCAATCGCAGGGGGCACCGGTTCTTTGGACAGAACGCCAGAGATGGCGATGGCGGTCACCGAAAATGCGCCTGCGACCGCAACGGCCGCCAAGACAGTTCTTATCTTCATGTTGCCCCCTCTACGTCTTCTGTCAGTGCGCGCTGGATCTTCGGCACCGCGAATTCTCTTTGCTCGTGATAGTCGATCATGGTGACGAGCTCACCCTCGGCATCGAACAGGAATACGCTTGCCGTATGGTTCATCGTATAGCCGCCGCCCTCAGTCGGGACGCGCTCAAATGAGGCACGAAACCCTTCTGCAGCGCGGGCAATTTGGTCTTCCGGCCCCGTCCAGCCACGAATGACCGGATGAAAATAGCCGACATATTCGGCCATGGCCTCGACCGTGTCCCGCTCCGGGTCGACCGTGATGAAGACCACGTTCATCTCTGATGCTTCGTCGCCCAGTTCCTCAAGCCAGCCGGAAATATCCGATAGGGTCGTCGGGCAGACGTCCGGGCAGTAGGTGAACCCGAAAAACACCATTGTGGGACGACCGATCAGGTTGCCAGGCCCTACCTCATTTTCCTCGTGGTCGGTCAGCCGGAACTCCATCGCCGATAGGGGCAGGGGCCGCTGCCCTTTTGGTTCAGGCGCACCGGGCCCGTCCACCCGCCACCAGCCCACGAAGAGCGTCAGGCCAAGAACGCCGGCACCGGCTGCGCCGTATAGAAGGAGCTGCCGACGTTGCATCAGCCCTCCGGTCCACGCGCGGCGATTCCGAGGATTGGGACCTCGACCGTCACCTTGCCGCCATCCGAGAAGGTCAGTGTCAGCGGGAAATTCTCGCCTTCGGTCATCGGCTCTTGCAGCTTCATGAGCATGGCGTGCAACCCGCCCGGCTCCAATGCCACGCTTTGGCCGGGCTCAATCGTGATCTCGCCTGCAGGCGCCATGGAACTGACGCCATCGGAGTTGGTTTTCGACTCATGGATCTCGGGCATCATTGCCAGCGGTGTCGCAAGTCCGGTCAGCGTAACGGCGTCTTCACCCGTGTTGCGCACGGTCATATAGGCGGCACCTGGCCTGTTGACGCCGATCGAGGCGCGGGACCACGCATTCTCGACCACGACATCCTCCGAACCGGCCAGTGCGGGGGCCGACAGCCCTGCAACCGTCAAAAGCACGGCCAATGCATTGGTATATCTCAACTTCTTCACCACTCGTTTCTCCTGCCTCCGCAAATCAGCTTTGGCTTGCCGCAACTTCCACTGCCACCAGCCTCCGCAATTCGGCCTCACCGAACGGATCGAGAGGCTTGCCGTTCACGAAGAACGTGGGCGTTTGGCGGACCCCGACTGTCTCGACATCGGCGCGGTCCTGGTTGAGCACCGCCACAACACCGGGGGCCAGCATCTGTGTCCGGGCAGCTTCGACATCCAGACCTCCGCTTGCTGCAATCTCAAGGATCAATCCGGGTGCCGGGGTCCCGTGAGACGCCCATCTGGGCTGCTCTCGCAAGACTGCCTCGAGCACAGGTTCAAACACGTCCTGCATGCGCGCCGCCTCGAGCACACGGATCGCTTCTACCGACGCCTCGCCGTGAAAAGGCGTATAGCGGATTACAACGCGCACCGCGTCTCCGTGCTCCGCCATGATATCCTCGACGACCGGATAGAAAGCGCGGCATGCCTCGCAGGCCGGGTCGAAGAATTCAACGATGGTTACGGGCGCATCCTCGGGCCCGAGGATCGGGGAATAGGGTCGGATCAGCGCGTCGGCCATTTCAGGGTCGATGGGATCGGACGCGGCAATCGGGTCGGGGCGGGTGGCATACCAGGCGGCACCGCCGAAACCGGCGACCCCGAGCGCGAGAACGGACAGGATGAGGCCGCGTCGTTTCATTTTTGTGTTTCCTTCAGTGAGAGAGCCGACAGCAGACCGATCATCGCGAAGGCGACGAGCGCCATCAAAGGAATCGGAATGCCGAAGACCAGTTGATTGTCGTCGGTACAGGATGGGCCGGTCGCCGTGCAGGGCTGGATACGCTCGGGGATAACGCCGACATAGAGGCCCAAGTGCCAAAGCGCGACGGCGGCACCGCCCAAAGCCAGCGCGATCCCGTAGCGACCCACGCGCCGATCCTGCCACCACAGCCCAAGCCCGAGGATGATGGCCAAGGGGAACATGAAGGCACGCTGGAACCAGCAGAGCACGCAAGGTGTCTGCCCCAGAACCTCGCCGATGAAGAGCACGGCAAGCGACGCGGTGAGCGCGATGATCCAGGCCAGGCCAAGGGCCGTCTCTCCGGAAAGTCGGGTCATGACGATCAGATCCTCTGTCTCAGATCGGCGAGGATCTCTTCGGCGGGCGTGCCGTAGGGCCAGGAGTCCGCGAAGCCTGCTTGCGTGTCGAAAAGGAAAAGATGCGACGTGTGACCCATCGTGTATCCGCCCGGCGCAGTCGCCTGCTCGATCCGCTCAAAGAATATCGGAAAGGTTTCGGATGTCGCGGCGATCTGCTCCGGTGTACCGGTCAGCCCGATGATCCCTGCGTCGAACAGGGGCACATACTCGGCAAGTGCAGTCGGCGTATCCCGCTCCGGATCAATCGTTATGAAAATCGGCTGAACCATTGCTGCCTCATCGCCCAGGCCCTCCATCACGGCCGCGACTTCGGACAGTGTTGTCGGACAGACGTCGGGGCAATTGGTGAAGCCAAAGAAGACCAGCATCCAGCGCCCTGCGAAATCTTCGTCCGTTTGGACCATGCCGCGATGATCGGTCAGTTCGAAATCAGCAAGAAACGGTGGTTCACTCTCGGTGCGGGCAAGATCGGCACGGTAGTCGGACCATAGCAACAGCCAGATGAAAACGAACGCCGCCGCGCCCGCCAACACCCACAATACCTTCTGAAGACCTGAAAGCCTCACGCCGCTCCGCCCGAACCTGATTCTATATTTTGTGTGCGTTTACATCCTCTAGCTACTGTAGGTTCAAGCGTGATTGTCATCGATCGGCCAACAATCACCGATCTGTGAAACTCGGGTGGAGCTTGTGATGCGCACCGCATAAAGCTACACCCACTGTAGGTAATGTGGGGAGCGGAAATGCTGACGATTGGGACGCTGGCGAAGAAGACCGGAACAAAGGTGCAGACCATCCGGTATTACGAGCAGATCGGACTTATGCCTGAGCCCGGCAGGACCGAGGGGGGCCAACGACGCTATGGCGACGCCGAACTCGACCGCTTGTCATTCGTCCGGCACGCACGGCAACTGGGGTTCTCGTTGGACGCGATCCGTGAGCTCCTCGATCTCAGCGATCATCCGGGAAAGTCCTGCGCTGAGGCGGATGCAATAGCCCGTCGGCAACTCAAACAGGTCGAGCAACGATTGGCGCGGCTCGAGGCGCTGCGGACGGAATTGAAGCGGATGGTGCATGAGTGCAGCGGCGGACAGACTTCTGATTGCCGTGTGCTCGAGGTACTGCGCGACCATTCCGAATGCCTGACCGACCATGAAGAGATCGGCGCCTGAGCAATTTCGACGACCTTTGATCGGAACGCAAAAAGCCCGGTGTTAGTTACTCATTGGCAATTCACTAATTTGGATACCCGGCATGGCGGAGCAGAGAAACGCAACGGAAAGACGCACACTCTGGATCGTGCTGGGTCTCAACATCGGGCTGGCAGTCGCTTTCTTCGCCTCGGGCGCATTCGGCGAGTCAAGCGCGCTTATCGCCAATGGCCTCGACAATCTGTCGGACAGTTTCGTCTACGCGATCAGCCTCTTCGCGCTGTCCCGCTCCGCCAAGTGGAAGCGCGGAGCGGCGAACGTTTCGGGCGGCCTGCTGATCCTCTTCGCCCTTGGAATCCTGTATGACGCGTGGCGCCGCTACGTCGGCGGATCGGATCCTCTTGGCACGATCATGATTGTCATGGCGCTGGTAGCGGCGGCCATCAACGCACTTTGCGTCTGGCTGCTGGCACGGCTTCGCGATCCAGACGTAAACATCCGAGCGGCGAATACGTTCAGCTGGAACGACTTCGCGGCCAATCTCGGAATCGTCGTCGCAGGCGGGCTCGTAGCCTGGCTCGGAACGAATTGGCCGGACCTTGTCGTGGGCGTGATTGTCGCCGGCATCGCGGCCTGGGGTGGCGTCGGAATCCTGAGAGACGCGCATGGTGAACACCACAAGGCGGTGCACAATGACGATCAGGTAACCAAGGACTCGGCCTGAAATCGGGGCTTGAAGCTACAGTGACTGTAGCAACTACATATTCTCGTGAACGATTCGAGGAGGTATCCCGTGAACCCCGCCGACCCTCATTTGGCCAAAACCCGGCTGCTGGATTTTGACGCGACCTCAATTGCAAAACTGATCGAGGAGCGCGGCTGGGCAGACCTTCCCAGCGACGACCGAATTGGGGCCATCTACGATTTCGTCAGGAACGAGATTACCTTCGGCTACAACCGCGCCGACGACATTCCGGCGTCCGAGGTCCTCGCAGATGGCCACGGGCAGTGCAACACCAAGGGCACGCTCCTCATGGCCCTGCTGCGTGGCGTGGGAGTTCGCTGCCGACTGCACGGGTTCACAATCCACAAGGCGCTTCAGAGAGGCGTCGTTCCGGAACTCGTCTATCCCCTCGCGCCGTCCGAAATCCTCCACTCCTGGGTAGAGGTGGACTTGGGCGACGGATGGGTCAATCACCGCCAGAACTTCGGATTTGTGCGCGACTTGCTCTATCGCCACGTCATCCGTCACTGGATGAATGCCAGGGTTCGCCGCATCCGCCGCGGAATCTTGCCGCCGGTCCCCGGATTCGATCGGCCGAACCACCGCCATGAGGAGACGAACCGTGCCGCATGATCACGGCCACGCCCACATCGATCCTCAATCCGGTGATCGTCGCGTCTCCATCGCCATCTGGGCCAACGGCCTCCTGACGGTCGCGCAGATCGTCGGCGGGATCCTTTCCGGCAGCCTCGCGCTGATCGCGGATGCCCTCCACAATTTCTCGGACATGGCGTCGCTGGTGATCGCCTTCTTCGCGCGTAAGATCGCTCGCCGCCCGGCGGACAAGCGCATGACCTTCGGCTATGGGCGGGTAGAAATCGTCGCAGCGCTCATCAACTACACGACACTTATCCTGATCGGCTTCTACCTGATCTACGAGGGTGGCATGCGCATGATCGACCCACCAGAGGTACAGGGCTGGACGGTGGTGATCCTGGGCGGTGTGGCACTGGTCGTCGACACGTTGACGGCGCTGCTCACCTATTCGATGCAGAAAGGCAGCGTGAACATCCGTGCGCTCTTCCTGCACAACCTATCGGACGCTTTTGCCTCCGTGGCGGTCATCATCGGCGGCTCGCTCATCCTCCTCTACAACATGCGGTGGGTCGACCCGGCGATCACCATCGGCATCGCTCTCTACATCCTCTACCTCGCATTTACCGAGATCGGCGGTCCGATTCGGACGCTGATGCTCGGCAGTCCACCGGACATCGATAATGAAACCGTCGTTCAGGCGATGCGGGGTGTGGATGGTGTCGCGGACGTTCATCACGTGCATCTGTGGCAGATGCAGGAGCACGAGGCGGCTCTGGACTGCCACGTCGTGCTGACAGCGGACGGCTGGGGTCAAATCGAAAAGATCAAGGCCGCGATCAAGGACCGGCTGAAGGACGATTTCAGCATCGGTCATTCGAGTCTGGAATTTGAGCACGAAGACCGCGCACACGAAAACGCTGACCTTTACGGTCACGGCAAACCGGAAAAAGAGGAGGAAAACCATGTTCACCGAGACACTGACAGCTCATGACGACACGATTGGCCTCGCCTGCGAGGGCAAGCTCAGCGAAAGCGACCTGAAACGGATGCACGCCCTGCTTCATGAGCGCCTGCAAGAGACAAGTAAGCCCGGCCTGGTTCTCGATCTCACGAGGTTCGAAGGCTACGATGGGCCGTCCGCTCTGCTCGAAGATCTGAAAATCGACACAGCCCATAGGAATGACTTCCGCCGCGTCGCTGTGGTGGGCGAAGGGGCTTTGTTGGAGTGGGGAACCAGGTTCGCCGACGTGCTGACCACGGCAGAACTCCGTTAGTTCGACCCGGCGGAAATGAAGGCGGCAATCGCCTGGGCAAGTGAAAGGTAGAGTAGCTTTCAATCAGATGCCTTCGCAGAAGACAGCATCTGTTCGAAACCATAAACAAAAGAACTACAGCAGTTGCGAGACCCAAGAGCAATCCGAAAGTTCTGAACATGGTCGCTCCTTTCGCAAAGGAGTAACTTTGGTACGGTGGCACTGCCCTTGCCGGGGCATTATCAAATCGTAATGTTTTAGCGGCTCAGGGCGCCAGTTGGTTAACATAAACTTCATTATGCGAATTTATACTTAGCGTTGCGATAGTATATTATTGTATGTATGCTGAACTCCTATCACGGAGGCTCCACAGCATGCGCCATTTACTCAAGAAGCTCCTCCCCTCGGTCGCAGTCGCTTTGACCGTGACAGGTTCTTCGCTGCCAATACCCGCCCGCGCGCAGACATACCCGATCGATTGCGCGATCCTCTTGTGCCTGTCTGGCGGCTGGCCTGCTTCCGTCCCTTGCGCCCGAGCCCGCGCCGAATTTATCCGGCGGATTACACCTTGGCCGGTCGAACCACCGCTGCAAATCTGGCGCTGTCCCATGGGCGCCTCCTACGAGAACGATCGGTTACAAAACAACGCTGGCGGCATCTTTGAAGCCTTGTACCGAACCGACAGCCGTCGACCGCTTCAATCCTTGCCAGTAGATAATCTCGTTCCCACCGACCTCGCCCTGCGGCTCGTTCAGGACCGCGCGGACATCGATATCAGCGGGCCAGAGTTCAATTTCGTGCGGTCCATCCGCGTCTTCGATGTACGGTATGCACGACAGCACGAGTCCGGGCGCGATGGGGATTGTAACCGAAGCGCGACCGTGGTCCTCGGCACCTACGGGACCCAAGGCGATTTCTCATGGCAGCGATCTTCGATAACTGCCCTGCCCGAGGCCCATGTGGGACTTGAACGTTGGGGCGAGCATTGCCCTGGCATTTATCACCGATCCGTCTTCGTCGATTGGCGTGACTATGACGGCAACTACGGGTTCGAGCAGGTGAACTACTGACCTGCCGCTACGTAGATTTGTCATGGAAGACGGCTTCTTTGGCTTGCACGACCGCACCGCATACGCTTCGCGGTCCACATGCTGTTTGGCGTTTAGGCAAACACCGCGGGTTCGCTCTGTTCACCCGTCGTCGCTTCTTCCGATCCTCGTCAGCGCATCGAAGTCGATTTCTTGCTTCTGTTCGTCACTTATATCCGGCCGGGTTTCCGATACCGGCTGGGGCCCTTGGACGTCCCACATCACCGCATGTGAGCCTGTCCTCCAGCGATAAACCCAACCAACAACACTGCACCCATCGGTCCCGATCAGATTGGCGATCGCGACGCCCTCACCCTTATCTTCGTTCACTGTTTACTGGCTTCCTGCACTGCGGCGCTGCGAATTGCGGCGTGGGGTTGCAGAGCGTTCACTACGACCGCGCGCCGGGCTTCTTTGATGTTGGCTAACTGGTCCTCGATGAGGAAATGATCATCAGACCGGGAAAGTGGGTTCCCGTGTTCTCAACAATTCATTGGCTTCAAATCCTGTGGTCGGGCTCCGTGGCGGCTTCAACGATCGCCAGAACCTCGAACGGGTCAAAGCCGATGGCGCGCGCCAAGACGACCAGCTCGACAACGTCGACCCGGCGCTGGCCGCTCTCAAGGCGGGCAATAAGGGACTGGTGGCATCTGAGCCTGTCTGCCAGGTCTTTCTGACCAAGGCCCGCTTTGACACGGGCGTCGACCAACGCCTGACAGAGTGCCACTTGTCCCTTGCTTCTGATTGTCTTTGCCACGCGTCACATACCTTTTGTGACGTCGCTAGCGGATGAAATCTGTTATCTAAAAAGTAGATATATGAGGGTGTTATCGGCGTCTGGTTTCCATGGGCTGCAAGTCTGATGCTCCCGAGGTTGCCCATCAATCCCCTACCAATTGCAGGAACCGGCCATATTCCTCGCTGACTTCGCGCGCTTCCTCGAAGGCGCGGGCCCGTTCACCGTCGAGGCAACGGAAGTAGCTCTGGATATCCTGAATGTAATCTTCGAAGTCGCCGCGGATGATATCCGCATAGTCCCGCGCGGCCTGCGAATCGCTTGGCAGGAAAGGACGGGATGGCGCAAAGCAGGATTCCGCCAAAACCGGCCCAGGAACGCAGATCAGAAGGGCCATAGCTTGCAATGGGAGCAGGCATGTCAACCTTGGGTTTCTCAAACCTGTTATCTCCTTGATCGCGGACACTGGCCGTGACTAGTGTTTTGCGTAACCAAACTACAGCCAAAGCACGATATTACATCTTGCGGTTGATAATATACTATCGTAACTCTGGGCTTCAAGTAGGAATGCCTGGGGTCGCGCCATTGGAGAAAGCGTGAGCCGGGCCATGAACTGGGACATCGAAGCACCAAATGTGGTTACGGAAGCCAGGTTCCGCGAACTCGTGGAAAGCGGCTATAGCGCAGAAATCCTGTGCCAAGAGTCGGCACACAAGAAAGGCCCCAGCTATTACGGGGTCTGGATCATGCGTGTTGTCTCTGATGACGGGGTGGAAAAGCTCCTCGTCACCGCCCGCACGCGGACGACCTACAACGATATCAAGATCCGCGAGTTCAAGACGATCTCCGGCGTGGTGTCTTTCTTCATTGGCCTTGGTTTTGCGCATGTCGACCTGCCGCTTGAGGCGGGGACAAGCCGTACGCACAAATTTGCGCCGCCAGACAAAGCCCCATCAGACAAGGGCGCTGGCAGCTAACCTCGTCTGTCTCTGGCTGGTCGCAGCACCTGCCTCAGCGCAAATGGTCCTGGTCATGGAGAGCGACGGCTCCCTGACCCCGTCCCGCTCTCAGAGCAGCTTTGCTCGAAACTACAATGAAGGGATTGGTCAGAGTTCGGCCTCCGATGGGATCGCGATCTTCGGCGAGGTAGAGGCCGAGCAAGAGGGCGTCCAAGTCGCGGCCCTTGCCCGCCCGACTCCCCTGCCCCGCGCCGATGTCCTCTCCGGGATTCAGACCACGGCCTTGCGCTATGCCGGCCATCCCGGCCTGCGTCGCGCGGGGCTTTCCGTGACGGATTGGCTAGCTCTCTATCGAGCCAATATCGAGGTTGAGAGCGCCTACCGGCAGGATGCGATTTCAAGTGCAGGTGCCATTGGCCTTGGTCAATTGATGCCAGCGACGGCGCGTGATCTGGGCGTCGACCCGCGTGATCCGCTGCAGAACCTCGACGGCTCTGCCCGCTACCTCGCGATGATGCTGGAGCGCTTCGGCGATCCGCATCTGGCGCTGGCGGCCTACAACGCCGGTCCCGACGCCGTGCGCCAACACGGTGGCATTCCCCCTTACCGAGAAACCCAGAACCACGTGGCCCGTGTCATGGCCGTCGTGGCCCGATTGGAAGGATCAAATTCGTGAAACAGATTTCAAACCTCTTTGTCGCCTCGCTGGCGCTATTCCTGTTCATTGCCGAGCCCGCCCTTGCACAGAGCATCGATCTCTCCCCGATCCAGAGCTTGTTGCAGGGCATTGTCGATGCGCTGACCGGCCCTCTTGGTGTGGTCATCGCCACACTCGCGGTCCTCGGCGTTTTCTTGAGCTGGTTCTTCAACATCATCGACCTGCGCCAAGCGCTTTGGGTCCTCGTGGGCATCGCTGGTGTTGCCGCCGCTCCCACCATTGTTGCCGCGGTCTTCGCCGGTGGCTGAACGCTCGCCCCTCTTTCTGGGCCTCGTGCGCCCGCCGAAGCTTCTGGGCCTGCCCATCATGTACGCGATGGTTTGGCTCTTCGGCTCTGTGCTCTTGTTCGTCTGGGTCCAGCACATCGCGGTGCTGGGTTTCGCCGCCCTGCTCTATCCGGTGCTGTGGAAGGCCGCAGATTGGGACCCGCGTTTCATCGACGTGATGATGACGGCCCTGCAGGAGACACCGCCCACGCGCAACAGGTCCATCCATGGCGGGGACAGCTATGCCCCGTGATGACGCCCGTGGTGCTGCGCTCGATGCCCGCACAATGACGCCAGACTGGTATGCGCGCGAGACCCGCCTCGCGCATATGCTGCCCTATGTAAGCCTCGTCGACGACCAGACCGTGCGGACCCGGGTGAACGAACTCTTCCGCTGCATTCGGCTCGAGGGGATCAACAGCTACACGACCGACGATGCCTATCTCGACAAGGTGACGGCGCTTTTTGCCCGCATCGTCGCGCAGCTCGGGCCGGAATTCAGCTATTACGTCCACAAGGTCTCCAAGGCCATCAAACCTGATCTCGACCCGATCCGTGAGGACAGCTTCGCAGGCGAGGTGGACCGGCGCTGGCGCGCAAAACTCGAGACCAGCGGGCTGCGCGACAAGACGCTGACGCTCACCGTCATTCACCGTCCGCCCCCGAAAAGCCTCCTGCCGTTCCTGAGCCGCAGCGCGCCGGACCGACTGAAGGAGGAGACCCGCAAACGCCTGCAGCGCCTCGGTGAGGCCGTGAACGTCTTCCTCTCGGGGCTTACCGAGCTCAAGCCGCGCCTGCTGTCAGCAGGATCGGGAGAGTTGGTGGGATTTTTGGGCGCGCTGAACACGGGCACCGAGCTGCCGCTCTACCCGGCCAACACCTACGGCTTTCTGTCCTTCAACGTCGCCAATACCCGCGTGACGTTTCACGGCGACCATTTCGAGCTCTCCGAGGGCGTCGTGGGCCACCGCTACGGCAAGAGCTTCACCATCGGAGAATACTCGGAAGGCACCTCCTGCACCATGTTCGACATGCTGAACCTGCCAGTCGACATGATCGTGACGCACTCCTTCACGCCGATCAATTCGAACCTCATGGCGGGCCGCATCAAGCGGCAAAAGCGCCAGATGCAGGCGAGCCAGGACGCCGCCCTATCGCTTATGGAAGCGCTCGACATCGCCGCCGATGATCTGGAGGCCAAACGCCAGAGCTTCGGTGAGCACCACATGGTCGTGACGATCTTCTGCGAAACGCTCGAAGAGCTGCAGACGCTCAGCGCCGAGATCGTGAATGCCGCCGCGACCGAGGGCGTGAAAATGATCGGCGAGCGGGTCGCCGCAAAGGCCCATTACCTCAGCCAGCACCCCGGCAACCAGCCCAAGCGTGTCCGCGCGAGCGCCGTCACCAATCGCAACTTCGCGGATTTTGCGGCCTTCCACCGGACGCAGCTCGGCAAACCCGCAGCACTTACCCCTTGGGGCCGGGTCGTCACTTATTTGCCCACGCCGGAGCAGAGCGCCTACCGGTTTTCCTACCACGAGCAGGGCAGCCCGGACAAAGAACCGACCAGCGGGCATACCCTGATCATGGGTCGGCCCGGGTCGGGCAAATCGGTGCTGTCCGCCTTTCTGATGACGCAAGCCCGTCGCGCAGGCGCGCGGATCTTCGTCTTCGATTACCGTCTTGGTATGGAGATGGCGGTCCGCGCCAATGGCGGGCGCTACGCGTCCCTGAACGCCGGTCAGCCCACGGGCCTCAACCCGCTCTGGACCGAGACCGATGCGCGCGGCACCGCCTGGCTCTCGGACTGGCTTGCCACCCTGCTCTACCGCGCCGACAAGCCGCTCACTCCTGCCCAGACCAATCGCATCCAGGAAGTCGTGCGCCAGAACGCGCAGGCCACAAACCCGGCCCTGCGGAACTGGCGGGATTTCGCATCGCTTTTTGTGTCCACCGACGATGGCGGCGATCTGCACCAGCGCCTGCTCGAATGGACCGAGGACGGCCGCTATGGCTGGATCTTCGGGCAGAGCCTCGAGGACACGTTCTCGCTCAAGGGCGATGTGGTGGGCTTCGATCTGACCGGCATTCTCGACAGCGAGGCCGACAAGGAACGGATGGCGGTCCTGTCCTATCTCTTCCGCCGGGTCGAGCGCGAAATCGAGGACCGCCGCCCCACCATCATCGTGATCGACGAGGCCTGGAAGGCCCTCGATAACGCGTATTTCGCCGAGCGGCTGTCGAACTGGCTGGTGACAGCGCGCAAACAGAACACGGTCGCGGTGATGATGACGCAATACGCAAGCCAGCTCGAGCGCACCCGGACCGGCAAGACCATCATCGAGGCGGTGCCGACGCAGATCCTGCTCCCCAATATCCGCGCGCAGCCAGCGGACTACGCCATGCTGAACCTCACGGAGAAGGAGCTCGATGTCCTTCTCAACACGGGCAGCAACAGCCGCTTGGCGCTGATCCGCGACGATCAGGGCTCGATCGTCGTCGATGCCGATCTGAGCGCGCTTGGACCCAATCTCACCATCCTTGGCGGCATGGAAAAGGGCGAAGCGCTTGTCGGCGCCGATTACCGCGACCGCCCTGATTTCTGGAGGCTTTCATGACCCGTATTTTGATGTTCGTTGCCGCGCTCGGTGCGTTGGCCTCCTGTGCCCAGTACCAGGAACCGCAGGCCAATTGCTTCACCTTCCTCGCCTCCACGACAGCCATCTCGCCTGATTGCACCTTCACGCCCCTTGGCGCACCGGAGGGCGACATTGAAGTCTAGCCTGCCTCATATCCTGGCCCTTTGCCTGCTGCCCGGTCTCGCTTTGTCTCAAGGCGTGCCGACCAATGACAGTGGGCTGACCGCGCGTGACATCGTCGAGACTGGCGATCGCGAGGCTGACTTGGCCGTTCAGGCCGACAAGCTTGCCGTGCGCGAACTCATTGCCGAGATCGAACGGGAGCAGCTGGAAACCCTGCAACGCATCCTCGATGCCCAGACCAGCTTCGGCGGTCAGGGCTTGCCGGCTATGGTCTCGGGGCTGGAAAGCGGCAGCGGGGATCCGGCCCGGTCAGTCGAGGCGGTCTATGGCAATGCCGACATCGACCCCAATCCCGGCGGTGCGCAGATGTTCGGGGATGCGGCGGAAAACATCGAGCAGCTCATTATCCGCGTGGCTCAGGAGACCAGCGGCTTTGCCGGCGTTGGCCGCGCGGGCCTCTCCCCGGTCCAATGGCGCGCACTCCTACAGGCGCTGATCTGGCAGGAAAGCCGTTTCACCATCGGTGCACGCTCTCCCGTCGGCGCCTTTGGCCTCACCCAGATCATGCCCGGTACCGCCAGCGATCTGGGCATCAATCCGGAATACTATGACAGCCCCTACCTGCAGGTGCATGGCGGTGCACGCTATCTCGCGACACAGCTCAACACCTTCGACGGCAATATCATCAATGCGCTCGCGGCCTATAACGCGGGACCCGGCCGGGTTTTCGAGTATGGCGGCGTGCCACCCTTTCGCGAGACCCAGCACTACGTCCAGGTGATCCCCGAACGCTATAACCTCTATTTGACCCGTATCGGCGGGATCGAAGCGCTTGGCACGATCGACCCCGCGCTTCTGGCCAATGCCAACCTCTCGCTCACTGGGCACGGCGCGGCCTTCTATGGCAACAACTCACCCGCCGCGATCAGGCAAGCCGCCCTACGTATTGCGGATATCGTCGAACGGATTTCCGAGACCGAGGATGTGCAGGAGAGCGTTGCGCTCAACACTTATGCCCGCGCCGAACTCGTGCGTCTCGTGGCCGCCCGCATCCGGCTTCAGGCCGCCCGCACCCGCGTGCTCTCCGCCGAAGAGCTGGCCCAGGCCAGCGCCCGCATGGCCGAAGGCGCGTTCATGGATTTTACGATCAGGGAGATTGAATGATGGGACATCTGCTCTTGAGGACAGCTTTGGCCACGACACTTGGGGTTGGTCTGCATCTTGGCGCCCTATCCCCCGTCCTCGCGCAAGGCGTGCCCGTCGTCGATACCCAGAACATCGCGCAAAACATCCAGCAGCTGCGGCAGATGATCGAGGACGAGATCTTGCAAAACGAGCAGCTGACGCAGCTCCGCGAACAGCTCGGCCTTCTCACGGACCAACTCGCGGAGCTGCAAAGAACCTACGAGGCCCTCACCCGCCTCGCCGAACTGCCGGAGATCATCCGGACGGAAATGGAAGACGAGTTGAATGGTCTGCTCGACCAGGAGTTCGGCGACATCCTCGCCACGATTGAGGCGATCAAGACTGGGGATTTCTCCGGCCTGTCCGGTTCTGGCGCAGGCGAGATCGAAACACAGATGGACCGGGTGCTGGCCGATCTCGGATTTGACGATGACACCCTCTCGGAAATGGCCACCAGCGGCAATCCCGGGGCCAACCGCGTGGCGACGCAGGCCACCACCGGTGCCCTTGTCTCGGCCGCCGCCCAGAACAGCTATGAGGATGCCGGCCAATCGCTCGAGCGGGTGGACCGCCTTGTCGGGCTCATCGACGACATGGATGAGCTGAAGGAAAGCGTCGATCTCAACACCCGCGTCACGGCGGAACTGGCCATCGCGCTGGTCGCCATGTGGCAGCTCGAAGCGGTGCAGACCGTGGGCGATGGCACAGGCGGCGTGATCGATGCCGCCACCATCGCCGAAGAGCAGCGCTTCATGGACTTTACGCTGCCGGACCTGCGCGCAGACTGATTTGAGGCATGACGCGTGGCGAGTGAACAGGAAATCATCGAAGAAGAGCTGGTCTATGGTGCTCTGCGCCGTGAACGCCTCTGGCAGCGCCTTGGGCTCATCGGGCTCATCTTCGGCATTCTCGGATGCCTGAGCGCGGCGGCTGTCGCGATCCTCGATGTCGATCCGCCGCCTGTGGTCGTGCCCTATGATCCCGCCACCGGCTTTGCCCTGCCCGAGGCTTCGGTGGGCGCGACGTCTGTCACAGCCAACCAGGCGATCATCGAGGCGGAGGTCTTCCGCTATGTGACCGACCGGGAGATCTACAATCAGCTCGATAACGATCTGCGCATCCGCAGCGTCCTGCGCCGCTCGGACGGGGCCGCCGAGAGCAGGCTGCGCCAGATCTGGAACAGCGCCAACGAGAACTACCCGCCGACCGTCTATGGCCCCAACGCCAGGCTCGACGTGGAAATCCTCAGCATCAACCGGATCGGATCCAACCGCGCCACTGTGCGCTTGCGCAAGCGGCTGACCTCCATCAACGGCACCCAGACCGGGCTCTTCACCGCCACGCTTCTCTTCGAGTTCCGCCCCGAAACCCGTCGCTCCATCGATGAGGTCTGGACCAATCCCTTCGGCTTCACCGTCCTCGAATATTCCATCCGCTCCGACAGATTGGAGAATTAGTTTGATCAATAGGGTCTTTGTTGCTGCCATGTTTGTCTTGCTGCCCAGCCTTGCCTTTGCCGAAGCCATCCCGCGCGGTGGCCCAAATGACAGCCGCGTGCGCTTGGCCACCTACCAGGAGGGTCAGGTCTACCGTCTCAGCGTGTCGCTCACCCATGTGACCACCATCGAGTTCGGCGAGGGCGAAAGCATCCGCTCAATCATCGCGGGCGACACCGAGGGCTTCGAGATCGACGGCGTCCCGGGCGGTCAGGCCTTCGCGATCAAGCCTGTGGCGCGCGGGGTGCATACCAATGTGACAGTCTATACGAACCGCCGGAGCTACTACTTCAACGTCCAGGAGGTCCGCAGCCCAACCTTCTACGTGGTGCAGTTCCGCTATCCGGACGACGCTGCGCGCCCGACCCGGGCCATCGCGGCCCAAGCGCCGAACTACAACTACGGTGCCAGCGCGCGGACCGAGTTCACGCCAACGCGCATCTGGGATGACGGGACGTTCACGTATTTCGCGTTTCCGCGGAACGCACCTGTGCCAGCGATCTTCCGCTACGCGGGCGGCCGCGAGCGCACGGTCAACACGCAAACCCCTGAAGACGGCGTGATCCGCGTCAGCGGCGTAAACCGCCAATGGGTTCTGCGACTTGGCGAAGAGGTGGTCTGCATCGAGGCGATCCCGCCCGCGGAGGCCGCCTCATGAGCGATACCGGGAACACCGAGCTGGAAAAACGCCTCGCCGCCCTGGAGAAAGGCAGTGCCCGCGCCCCCATAGCGGCGCAGCGCCGGTCGCCCCTTCTCGCGCTGGTCGTGGTCCTCGTCATCGGCGCAGGTGGTGCCCTGCTTTATCTCCTCTCACAGCCCGACGAAGAGGAA
Source organism: Rhodobacteraceae bacterium LMO-JJ12 (assembly GCA_021555075.1). Classification (NCBI taxonomy): domain Bacteria; kingdom Pseudomonadati; phylum Pseudomonadota; class Alphaproteobacteria; order Rhodobacterales; family Paracoccaceae; species Rhodobacteraceae bacterium LMO-JJ12. The sequence goes on along the minus strand of JAKGBX010000005.1, from coordinate 72,214 downwards.
GCCTTGCCGACGGCCACCCCAGACGTCTTCCAAAACGAGGGGGACGGCTTTGGCGCCATCGAGACCTTGCCCCCGCCCGAGCCCGAGGTTGTGTTCGTCGGACCAGACCCCGTTGAGCCCAATGCCGAGCTTCTGGCGCAGATCACCGCCCTGCAGGCCCAGATCGAGGAGTTGCGCAACGCCCCTGAACCGGTCGTCGAGGAAGACACCGCCGCCGCAGAGGCGATCGACGCGCTGACCGCTAAGATCGCGGCACTACAAGCCGCGTCGGAAACCGCGCAACAGCAGTTTCGCGATGAGCTCACGGCGCGCGACCGCGAACTGGAGCAACTCCGCATGGACCTTGAGCTCGCGCAGCTTGAGGCCAACCGGCCCCTTCCGGCACCCATCGGGCCCACCGAGGACGAGTTACGCGCGCGGGAAGAAGAGCGGCTCCGGCGCGAGGAAGAAGCAAGACGGCTCGCGGAACTTGAACGCCGCGCCGCGGAGGAACGCGCCTTCCAGGAGCGGCGCATCGCCTCGCCGACCATCGCTTTTGGCGGTGCCTCCGGAGCGAATGAAACGGCTCTGACCGAACGCACTTTTGGCGAGGTGACGGATTTCGTGCTGAACGGGGCGCTGCCCTCTACCGTGACGCAGGCCGAGGTGATCGCCAATCCCTCCAACACGATTCTACAGGGCACCATGATCCAGGCCGTCATGGAAACTGCCCTTGACAGCTCCCTGCCCGGCCAGACCCGTGCCGTGGTGTCCGAGGATGTCTACAGCGTCGATGGCGCGCGCCTCTTGATCCCCCGCGGATCCCGTCTCATCGGGCGCTACCGCGCTGGCGTCGATATCGCGCAGCGCCGGGTCACCATCGCCTGGGACCGGATCATCCTGCCCGCGGGCCAGACCGTCCAGATCAGCTCCTTCGGAGGTGATGAACTGGGCCGTTCTGGCGTCACCGGTTTCGTGGACACACGCTTCGCCGAGCGTTTCGGGTCGGCCGCCCTGATCTCGCTGATCTCAGCAGCACCCAGTGCTGCCGCCTCCGAAGTCCAGGATGAGACTGCCGCCGACGCTCTCGAAGACGTTGGCGATGATCTGGCAGATGCCACGGACAGCGTCATAGGCGATTACCTCTCCATCGGCCCCGTCATCTATGTCGACCAGGGCGCCCGCGTCACGGTCATGGTCGACCGCGATCTGGAGATATTCTGAGCCCATGTCGCTGAGCTATCTCGAAACCTCGCTCGACCGGATCGACGCCGCCGCTCGCGACGATGTCATCGAGATCTGCATCAACCCTGATGGCACCTGCTGGGGCGAATTCCAGGGCGATCACTTCATGCGGAGGCTGGACCAGGCGTTGACCGCAACAGAAGTGAAGGACCTCGGCAACCAGATCGCCTCTTCCGCCAACACAACGATGAGCAAGGACCGCCCGATCGTCTCGGTCTCGATCACCTACAAGGGGCGCCCGATCCGCGCACAGGTCATCACCCCGCCTGCCGTGCTCTCGGCCATGTCGATCAGCCTTCGGTTCTTCTCAAGCCTGCCGCTTGACGGGATTGCGCTTGATTTCCTTTTTGGCAAGGAACGCAAGCTTGAAGAACTCCGCCTCGAGAAAACCCACGAACTGCGCGAAGTGGTGGCCGCGGGCGTGATCGACGATGCGCTGGCCTTTTGCGTCGACAACAAGCTTAACATGATCGTCTCTGGCGGCACCTCCACCGGCAAGACCGTGGCTGCACGCAAGATCCTCTCGCACGTGCCATCCGAGGAACGCATCGTCACCATCGAGGAAGCCGCCGAGCTTCTGCCGACCCAGCCCAATGCCGTGACCCTCATCGCCAATCGCGATGCGGAGTTCCAGACCGCCGATGTGCTGCTCACCGCAACGTTGCGCATGCGCCCCGACCGGATCATCCTGGGCGAGGTGCGCGGCAAGGAAGCCATGACCTTCCTCGAGGCGATCAACACTGGCCATGGCGGCTCAATGACCACGCTGCACGCAGAAACCCCGCAACTTGCCGTGCAGCGTCTGGCCATCGCCGCACTCAAGACCGAGATCCCGATGACCTATGCCGACATGATCCAGTACATCGAGAACTCCATCGACGTAATCATCCAGGCCGGTCGCCATGATGGCAAACGCGGCATCACCGAATTCTACCTCCCCGGCACCAATGAGATCGGAGCTTCCCAATGAAAACCTTTGAATACGATATCCTGTCCTTTCCGGTGAAGAAGCAAAAGGACTACGACGAGGTGCGACGTGCTTTGAATGAGCGCGGCGCGGAAGGGTGGGAGGTTATCACCGCCGAAGCCGGCGACTACGGCTACACCACTTTCTTGAAGCGTGAGACTGGTACAATGAAGGCGGCATCGGAATGACACGGGCTATCGCAGTCGCTGGCCTGCTCTTGATCTTTGGCACAACTGCTGGCGTAGCCGAGCGGAACCTGATCCCGACGCTCGACAACCACCCAAATGTTTGCCCAGACCAGCCACCTGAGCCGAAGTGGATGCAGAACATCAATGTGCGCGAATCCTATAAGCGCCTTTTAATCCAACAGATATATCGGGCTCAAAGCATGGAGCGCGTCGTAGAATCGCAAAACTGCGACTGTCCCACGCGGTATCCATCTTGGGCAGCAGCCGAACGCGTATACATCGAGCATTTCGCCGCATCTGAATACTGGGACATCGTGGAAGCGACTTCCGCATACCGACGCCAAGCAAATGAGCTTCGACGCGAAGCCATGCCTATCTGCGAAGCCACCGGAAACTGGTAGGTCTCCATGAGTGTCGTCACCTATTTCGTGGAAACCGCTGAAGGCTATCTCAATACCGCTGCCGAGACGCAATTCGGCGCGGTCGCCGCAACGGTCGGCACGTTGCTGGTTCTGGGAACAACACTAGTTGTCATTCTGGTCTTCATCAACATGATCTACCAGTATCGCGCCATGGACGGCCGAACTGCCTTTTGGCTGGCCGTGAAGGTCGGACTTATAGGGGTCTTCGCGGCCAACTGGGTCCAGTTCAATGCGCTTGCCTCAGCAATACTGAACGGAATTGACAGCATTGCCGGCGCCCTTGTGGCTTCTGTCGGCGGCGGATCACCTGGTCCGTCCGGTACCTTTGCAGAGGAATTTGACGAACTGATTGCAGCGCTAGGGGATTATCTGAATGCTGCGGGATCTGAGCTGAACTGGATGGCGGGTGCCTTGCTTGACACACTTGGGGTTCTGCTGCTCTCGATTCTTGGCGGGTTGGCGGCATTTATTGTTGTGGCGTCCCGGCTCATGATCGCTCTGCTAATTGGCATTGCGCCAGTGATGATCTTCTTGACCCTGTTCGAGGTGACCAAGGATTATTTCGCACGCTGGCTTTCGGCACTGATTTCCTTCGCGATATACCCGATCGTCGTTGCCGGCGTGTTCGCGACCATCACGGGTGTCTCGCGTGCGCTTCTTGCTAAGCTGGGCGACCCGGAAGGCGCCTCCAACATCGGTGCGCTCATTCCGTTCTTCATGATGGTGCTGATGGCAAAGGGATTCATCATAGCAACGCCATTCCTGGTTCGGGCGATTTCTGGAAACATCATGATGCCAGCACTCTCGGCCGGATTCGGGGGAAGCTATGCCTTTGCCCGAGGACTCGCAGGCAGCCAACAAGTCTACAACCGGTACGCCATCGGAGGTGCGACTGGCGCGGAATACGCAGCTCTGCGGGCGCGACAATTCTTTGGTGTGCAAGCGTTGCCAAGCCGACCCAATACTGCGGGAGGGCCAACCGCTGCTGCTCCCGGCGACGGGACCGGCGCAGGAGCCCGGATGCTGGCACAGCTTTCAAGGTTGGGACGCCTTGGCAAGCGGTGATGGCGCGAAACGAAGTGGACATCTGCGCATCCCATCAACGCAGCGGCGCAGGTTTTTAAAGCAGACCATAGTCATTAATGGAATTTTGGCGATGCCTATTGCGGGACACAACATGTTGTTGAAAGGCTATCCTCGATCAACTATGTTAAGAACAAAGCGTAAACTTGTTCGATTCGGTGGGAGGCGCGTCACTCAGGTTTTCCAAGCTAAGGAGCAGTACTGATGAGCGTCGAAACTTCGCATTTCAAAGTCGCCAATGGTGACATGAGCCTAATCAAAACACAGAGTGGCCGTTATATTCTCGTAGACATAAATATTAGTGCCTCTGCTGATGACAAAGATGAGGATGTGCCTGATGTTGGAGCACAGCTTCGCAAAGCGCTTGACCGTGACAGCGACGGACGTCTGTTTATCGATGCATTCTTGCTGACGCATCCGGACATGGATCACTGCTCTGGACTGCAGAACCATTTTCATCTCGGCAAAATTGAGGATTGGTCGCCCGAAGACGACAAGATCGTAATTCGCGAGATGTGGTCTTCCCCAATTGTTTTTAGACGTGCCAGCAGTACCAACAAGCTTTGCGCTGACGCAAAGGCTTGGGCGACAGAAGCGCGCCGGCGCGTTGAAATGTTCCGCCAGGACAAAGATATCGAAGACGGAAGCAGAATTTTGATCCTGAGCGAGGATGCGGACGGCAAGACGGATGATTTGGCCGACATTCTGATCAAAACGGGCGAGACATTTTCCGAGATTTGCGGCGTAGCAGATGACAGTTTCAAGGCGGTCTTGTTGGCTCCGCTGCCGGTCACGGACGATGAAGACGAAGAAGAGTTGCTCAGCAAGAACAACTCTAGTGTCATCACTCAGTTTACGCTTGCGAAAGATGATACCGAAAACGCCGCCCAGTACCTGTTTGGTGGTGACGCCGAAGTGGCGATTTGGGAGAAAATTTGGGCAGAGTATTCTGAAACTCCCGAGGTTCTTGCATATGATGTCTTGATCGCGCCCCATCATTGTTCCTGGCGGTCACTGTCGCACGACAGCTGGTCCAAAAAGGGAAAAGATGCGGTAGTTTCTGAAGATGCCCGATCAGCTCTTTCGCAAGCAAACGGCGGTGCAATAATCCTGGCGAGCAGTAAGAGTGTTATAGACGACGACAACGATCCGCCCTGTATCCGCGCAAAGGAAGAATATGAAGCCATTCTGAGCGAAGCGGAAATCAATGGGGAGTTCCGGTGTTTAGAGGACGAAAAAGGTGACAAGCCGCTAAAGATGGAAATCACCGAACATGGTCCAAAAGTCGCCTCCCTGAAAATGGCAGCCGCGATCTCTTCATCGTCCGCTCTTGGAGTCGAGGCACATGCTCATGGTTGTGGGTCAGACTTGGCATGAGTCAGCTGCATGGTAACCGTCGATAATCTTCTAGCCGTTCCCGTAGCCATTGCCCGTGCGATTCGCACACTGGACAAGCACCCTCAAGTAATCGGCATAGCTATTGCGTCGCGGGCTGATGACGATTGTCCGGTGGATGTGACTCTACAAATCAAAACGGAACTTCCATCTCGGTTTCGAGGCGAAAGCCCGTCGGGAGTACGACGTGTCGAGCCCGTCAAACTATCGTTTCCTGTCTCCTTCCCTCTGTTTGCACCGCGCCCGAGTTTACGGGACGACTTTGACCGGTCCCATCCTCACTTACAGCCAAGTGCGGCCGGTGCAGCGCCCGAACCGTGCCTCGTTTTCGGATCTCCACGTGAGCTAATTCAGTCCGGGGGCGGTATTCTTGCGCTTCTCCAGCAACTTCTGGACTGGCTCGATCGAGCAGCGATGCTGAAACTGAATGATCCAAAACATGGTTGGGAATTTGTTCGGCGTGACCACTTGAACGACCTTATTGTTGGAGATGCCTCGCAGATCCGGAGTGTAGTTAAACGTAGGTCCGGCGGGACTTGGCACCGTACGTGGGTTTTTGCGCAGATGGGTCAGTCCGACCCCTACTATCGAATCTGTCTAAAGGGCGATGAGCAGGTCAAAATTGATGAAAAGACACTGAAATCCCTTGGACAGGTCCCGAAAGGTGACAACGAATGGACGGGGTTTAGCCTCGGACTGATTGTCTGGCCCGGCAAGCATCCAAACGGAAAGCCAATCATCTGTGACCGCTATCTTCCAGAGACAGTAGGCAACGTTGCAGAGTTATACGAACGCGCTGAACTCTACGGCTGCGGCAAGATGCTGGCAGAGAGGATGAAGTGGCTGCGTTCGAAGCTCGACGGCTATACCATCAAAAAGGCGTTGCCAGTCACAGTGATATTGATCGCCCGCCGACCGTTCAATCTCATTGGCCAAGCCTCACCTCTTGAAATCTGCCCATATGTGATCGAATTCCAATCTGTGGATGATCTCAAGCCGACATCAAGTGCGATTGTCCGTTTGGCGGGCCACAGAGATTCGATCTCGATCGATGTCTTGAGAAGAACCTCGCATGGTGATCCCAGCTCGCAATGGCTTTCATGGTCCATGCTAGGTTGTGGAAGCTTAGGTTCGAAAATTGCGATGCATCTCGCGCGGTCCGGCCGTGCCCCGATATCGGTCATAGACAACGACACCATGGAACCGCACAACTACGCGCGACATTCCTGCTTGCCGTATTCTGCTGATTTGGATTCGATGTTCTACTCTTCCAAGGCTGGGGAATTTGCGCATGACGTCAGCAAACTTGCGCAGGAGACGGATGGGTATCGGATTGATGCCAACACTGTGCTGCGTACCAAAGAGCTTCGCAGAAAGCTGAAGCTCGAAAAATCCAAAGCACTATTGAACACTACCGCCTCTGCGGTTTTGCGGGAAACCCTGAGCTATACAGATTGGGCGAAGGGCAAGACACCACGGGTGATGGAAGCAAGCCTAATGGGTGATAGTGACATTGGTTTCTTCTCGGTGTCAGGCCAGAGCGCCAACCCCAGTAGCAGCGACCTGATGACCGAGTTTTATCACCATTTACGGAGCGACGACGCACTCCGATCTAAAGTGATGGGCCAAAGCGCTGACGAGATCATCATTGGTCAAGGTTGCTCGAGCTTCTCGATGATTGCCTCAGACACTCGGCTTTCTATGATGGCGGCTCCGCTCGCGAAGCTGACAAGCGACGTGCTTTCCGGCAGGTATGTGGATGAAAGTGGGCAATTCAACATTGGGCACCTGCAGGCCGATGGTCTTTCCCAGAATTGGGAAAGCCATAACGTTGAACCCTATACCATCGTAAAAGGACCCAAGATGGGCGCGCTTGAAACGCGGCTTGCCCGCCGGGTTACGATAGAAATTGACGCTGAAATTGCGCGCAAGCCGGGATCTGAAACCGGCGGTGTTTTGGTCGGGCGCTTCTCGGCCATCGGTAACGTCTTTCAAGTCGTAGATACGATTCCAGCTCCGCCCGATAGCAGATTTTCTAAAACGGAGTTTGTTCTGGGTACCGAAGGTTTGAGTGATCAGCTCGCACAATTATCCAAGTCTTCGGGAAACACTCTCTACGCGCTAGGAACGTGGCACAATCACCTTGCGTCCACTGGTCCCTCTACAACTGATTTCAGTACAGCGGCCAAGCTTGCAATTGGACAGCTGTTTCCCGTTCTGATGATTATCAGAACCCCAACTGGGTACCGTCAGCTTATCGCAGAGGCGGTGGACTTGTCCTCCGAACTCGGAGGAGACGAAAATGCCTAATTTTCATCGAAGAGTTCATGCAGATGGATAAGATGTTCGGTATGGACCGCTACGATAGGACTGCCCGTCTCAATCCGGCGCTTTTGACGCTGTTGCCCGCGCTCCTTTTTGTCTTTGTTTGGTTTCCAGCTGTTTGGACCCAATTGGGTACCATAGCTGCATTTGTCGTCACTTGCGGGGTCCTGTTCGCGTTGACGCGGTTGGCGCGTAAGTTTGGTCAAAATGTTGAGCGCAAAATGGGCAGCCGAGTTGGACGTCTGCATACTGCGTCTTTGCTTTCCCTTTCCGATGATCGTTTACCCAAGACCATGAAGACGAGGTGTCGCTCATACATTGAGAAACATAGCAAGATTATCTTGCCGAGTTTAGTTGATGAGACCCAGGACCCAAAGAACGCTCAGGATGACCGCTTGCTAGCAGTACGTTGGTTGCTTGAGCACACCCGCCCGCAATCAGAAGCAAGCCTTCTGTTGAATGAGAACATTGCGTATGGGTTCGCGCGCAATTTGCTCGGATTGAAACCATTGGGCATTGCAATCACCACCACGGTGGCTCTTGGAAGTGCATATTTCTTATATGATCTCGAGAGCGGGTCGACTGCGTTCGTTCTCGGGGCACTGCTTTGCGGAGCCGCAATTATTGGGCTTTTGATGTGGGTATTTTTGGTGACGAAGAGCTCTGTAGAACACGCGTCTCAGGTCTATGCCGAAAAAATTCTGTCGCTGTGCTTAGAACACTGAGCGAATGCGACACGACAGACCTAAATATGCGGCTGCAAACTTCCTGAACGCGCCCGCCACCCTATCGAGCAACCAGCTTTGCGCCGCCATCCCCCTCTTGCAGCATCGCTTCCATGTCGTCCAAGCCATCGACTGCAGAGCGCATCTGCGCCTCATCAGCTACGCTCGCTGCTTCAGAATCCGCGACGCCGCTGCCAAAATCCATCTCCATCTGGCGCTGTTCCTCGGCGATGACGGCTTGAACGACAGGCGCGGTCTTCTTTGGAGCGGCGTCGGCTTGGCCTGACGGTTGACCATCGCCAGCCTGGCTCGCCCTCTCCACATCGGCTTCTGTTCCCCCTGGCCCATCCGACGGCGGCGTCATCGGCATGGCGCGCACACTCAGCGGCAGCGTGCCCTGCGATCCCCCTCCCCCCGGCTTCGGAAACGGCAGCTCCCCCGTCTGTGCCGCATGGATCGCCTTGAACAGCCGGTCGTCAAAATATTGGATCCGCTTTGCACGGACCGGCATCTGGGCATCGATCACCATGACGATTTCATCGAGCGGTAGGCGGCGCGCCTCATCCTCGGGCAGGAGAGAGCTTTCTTCGGTCCGGGTGGACTGGCTACGGCCCTCGAAGGGGTTTTTGCCAATGGACTGCGAGCGCGTGATGACGGTCTTCGTGGTCTTGCCGACAGCCTTGCTGAGCTCTTCGACGGTCTTCTCATCCGAGGGCGTGAGATAAAGTTTCACGCCCGCGTTGCCCTGCAGCGCACGGCGGGTGTTTTCGCCATAGATTTCATCGAGGGCGGGGATCGTTTGCGTGACCACGGCCAGATGTCCACGATAGGTCCGCAAGGTCTCGATGCTCTCGACCACGATGGGCATCTTGCCGAGGCGATTGAACTCGTCGAGCATGATCATCACCGGCCAGGGCTCATCCGGCCCGGGATCCTTTTCCTGCATGGCGGAGAGGAGATCGGAAAAGAAGAGCCGGATCAGTGGTGCCAATGGTTTCACCATCAGCGGCTGGACCACGAGGTAGACCGAAAAGGGTTTCTTGCGGATCGTTCGGAAATCAAAGTCCGACACGGACGTCGCTTCGTCGATGGCCGGGTTCTGCCATTGATCGAGCCCCGAGGTCATCAGGAGCGAGACGTAGGAGGTCAGCGTATCATTGTTGGTCGAGGCGAGCCGGGTGAAGATCAGCTTGGCGGCCCTGTTATCCACCTCATGGCCGCGCGCGAAGTACTCCTTCTGCTTGTTCCCGCCCGAGGCGGCGATGCGGTAGATTTCGCCGAGAGTCGGGCGCTTGCGCTGGAAGGCCAGCAGGCCTGCCGCCACGAAGAGATCGATCCCACCTTTCAGAAGTCCCTGCACCCTGTCGTTATCGCTCTGCAGAAAGAGCGTCGCCAGGAGCTGCAATTCCATCTGCTGCCGCGCAGGGTCCTTCAACTCGAAGATTCGCAGGAGCGGGTTGTAGCGGTGCGTGCGCTTGCCCTCCCAATCGGTGGGGGAAAAGCGATAGACCTTGTCGCCTTGGGCTGCGCGATGCCGGGCCGTGGCCTCAAAGCACTCGCCCTTCACATCGAGCGTCACGGCAGAGCCTTGCCAGGTCAGCAGGTTCGGAATGACGAAGCCCGTGGTCTTGCCGCGGCCTGTGGGCGCCACGATCAGCGCATGCGGGAAAACCTTCGAACAAATGTAGTTGGCGCGGGAGCTCGGCGTCCCCAGCTTGCCGAGGATGAACCCGGTCCCTGGCGCCCCGAAAAACCCATTGGCCTTCATCTCGCGCGCAGTCTGCCAATGGGTCTGGCCAAAGCGTGTCAGAGCGGACCCCGAGAGGGCGAGGCTCAGCATCATGCCGGCGGCGGCGAAGCTGCCGATGATCAGGTGGATCAGCTGGGCATCCTCGGGGCGGCGATCGAGGATCGCCAGATAGTTCTGCGCGATATAGGCAAAGTCGATCTCGGCCCCGAAGCCTAGATCCTGGTAGGTCAGTACCGCCGAGGCGATGGTATAGCCCATGGCCCCGGTCACCAGCGTCACCAACAGGACGCCCGTGGCGATCCGCGCCTTTCCCATGGCGGCGCTCAATGGACCTGACCCCGCTCGGTTTCGCCATCCACGTCTGTCGCGCGGTGTTTTTCATATTCGGTGTCGGCAAGATCATCGACCACCTGGCGCAAGGCCTCCGTGTTGGCCGTCGCTGCATCCGATTGCAGGTAGACCTTGGCGACATAGAGCCGGTCGAGGCGGTCCTCGAGAACCTTGTCCAGCGCATCGGCATCGCCGGATGTGAGCCGGTCGAGTTGGCGAACGTCCAGCACCCGCGCGATCTCGCCACGGAAGGCGTCCCGCTCCGCCTCGGTCTCGAAGGGCGCGGATAACTCCCCCGCCCGCTCATGGTCCAGGACACGCGCAATCTCGTCTGCGAAGCGGTCGGACCGGTCAAACTGCGGTGCAGTTTCACCGCGGGCTGCGAGGAGTGCGTCGCGCGTGCCAAACCCAAGCCCGTCGCGCAACTCGGTTTCGCGGCGGACCTGATTGATGGCCTCCGTGTCGCGTATCTCCACAACGGCCGCATAGGTCGCGCCAAGCCCGCGGGCGAGGTGGGACGGCATGTCCGGATAGCGCTCCGAGACGTCATCCGCGACCGCATCTGCAACAGGCGTGCGGAGGTCGCGTGCCTCCATGATCCGGTCGACCTCGCGGGTGATTTCGCTGGCGCGGGCCGCATCGGTGATGGTCTCCCTGTAGGGCTCAGACCGGTCGATCACATCGCCAGGACGTGCGAGCAGCTCCGGATGTGCCTCGAGATAGGCACGCTGCTCCGTCTCGATCCGGCGCTCCGCCCGCGAGACAACCTCTGGGTCCCGGTCCTCGATCTGCTGCGCGGTCAGGCCCTCTGCGCGCATCTCCTGACGGATTGTCCCTTCCATCGCCCGGACCGCGCCCTCATGATAATGGAACCGCTCGCTGTCCGTTTCCGTTTCCATGACGCCATCCCGGCGCAGCACGTTTTCCCGTTCCAAGAGCGTGCCGAGCGCGACATGCACATCGTTGAGACTGTCTCGCGCCTGTTCCAGATCAGCGCGGCGTTCAAGGTTCAGATCGCGCGCCTCGGCCACCTTGGAGAGATCATTGGCGATCCATTGATGCTCGAGCGCGGCGCTCGAGGCCCCGGTCTCGATCCGGGCCACCACTTCCGATGTGCTGATCCCGGTGCCCCGTAGTGCGGTGTCTATGCGCGACCGCAAGTCCGGCTCGGCCAGACGGTCCAGCCGGCTGGTGTCGATGTTCGCCTCGGAATAGATCCCGCCCTCCGAGGGGGCCTCTGACAGCGTGGATGATCGCAAACCAAGTGGCTGCATGTGCTGGACCTGCGTCTGGATCTCGATGAGGCGTTTTTCCAGCACGGGACGTTCCGCGTCAGACTTCTCAGCGATCATGCCCTGCACCCGCGCGAGCTTCTCGGCATAGAGGCTTCTCAGATCCTCGAAACTTTGATCCTCGGCCATATACACATCTCCTGTTCGGTCCACCTGCCCGCCGCGCGCCAGCACTTCGCCCGCGCGGAAGAGGGCTGCGGCAATATCCTCGCGGGCTTCACGCGAAGCCTCCGCGGCAAGCGAGTGATAGACAGTTCTGGTGTTGGCGATCTCCGCCAGCGTCCGCGTCAGGTCCTGCCCCACACGCTCCCGCTCAACAGGCGCGCGGCCCTCTTCTTTCGCAGCGTAGACCTCGCTTGTGCGGGCCGGGTAATGCACAACCCCGCGATCCACCCGCCGCGTGGCTTCCAGGCGCACACCGTACTTCTCGGCCTCCTCGACCATGGCGAGGCGGAAGTCGTCATAGTTGAAGCGATGGTTGCGCCCCAGAAAAAAGAACTCGCCTTCCTGCGAGCGGCGGTTCAGCACCAGATGCGCATGCGGGTGATCGCGGTCCTCATGCACCGCGATGATGTAGTCGAAATGCCCCTCATCGGTCTGGAAGAACCGCTCGGCCACGTCCGTCGCGATGTCGCGCACATCCTCCCCGCGCGTGCCGATGGGGAAGGACATGAGCATGTGTGTGGTCTGGCCCAGCTTGGGCTTGAAGCCCGCATCCCACCGTTTGGCAAAGCGCTCGGTCAGGTCCTTGATGTCACCCGCCTCGAGCTTCGTCTTGCCATCCAGAAACCCACTGCTGTCCACGATATGGGTCGACTTCGTGGTGAGGTAATCGAGCTGGTTTGAGAGCTGCGATTTGGTATGCGTACCCCCGCCCCGGATCGCCTTGAAGACCGCCGGACGGTGCCCGGCCGCCGCGCGCACAAGCTGGCTCTGCTTGGCCACGTGCAGCCCTTGCATCGAGCCCCGGACGCGGCTCCAGCCGTCCCGGAAGACCTCGCCCGTGACGGCGTGGACGGCATCATTCAGCCGCATGGGCAAACTCCCTCAGCGCGGCCGTGGCCTGCAGTTGTATCGCGTCCCGACGGCGGCGCAGAAGCAGATCGATCTCGTCCGCAGAATCCAGGATGAACCGCGCCAACCCGCGCATCTGGGCAAGGCGCAATTCGGTGAACTCGGCACGCGTGCCCCCCGCGGCCCCCTTCCCCATCCGGTTGGCCCGCGTCATCTGCTTGGCGATCTGCGCGACCCCATTGCCGACCTCGTGCAGTGAAGCGCGGTAGCGCGCCATCTCTGCCGCCATCTGCGCGTCCGGAACGAACACCCCGCCTGCCGCCTGAATGAGCCGCCGCAGCCCCTCGGCCCGGCTCTCGATCCCCACCTTCGCCAACACCGCGTCGAGGGCTTCAAGCTCCGCGGCCGTCACCTTCACACTGACGGCGGAAACCGGGATCGCAGCATCGGTCTGGCGCTCGGCATCGGCTTTCAAGACGTAGCGCACGGCCCGCGATGTGACCTCGAAACGCTCGGCCAGCTCGGCCGTCGACACACCCTCCGCGGCCTCGCGGACGATCTGCATCTTCTCGATCTCTGTCAGGCGTTTTGTTCGGGACATGCGGAAGAAAGACCCCCTATTTCCTGCCACCTTCCACCAAGGCTGCCCCTACCTTACGATAATATACCTAGCTGTCAATTATATACTTACGTCGCCTTCAGTCTCAGGCAGCCTTGGTGTCCGCTTCACGCCGCGGCCCGCAGGGCCGCGGCTCTGCCGCCTTCACCACCGGGCGACCCACCTGTCCTAGGGGTCCCGTCCGCCAGCCCCGCCCGAGGGTCTGGCCGAACACGCATGTGTTCGGACGGAACCGCGTGCGGGCGCAAACCCCACCGACAGGGCGGACAGGCAGGGTCAAGGAGGGCCAGATTTGGCTTGCCAAATCTCTGCCGCAAAAACCGAGAGGCCCTGGCCTGCCGGTTTTTGTGGATGGCCCCCTTGAGGCTGACTGGCCGGTCTGTCGCGGCCTGATCATTTCGGGCGGAGTGCGTCCGTTGAACGCGCAGGGACCGGCATCCCTGGAACAGGGATCGGGCCGCCCCAAGATCGTCCTGGGGCGGCCCATCCTCGTCAGAGGATTTAGTCCTGGGGATCTTTCGCGCTCGGCGGGAACATCACCAGCTCCGAGACCGCGACCGGGAAGTCGAGCTTGAGGCTGAAGAACTCCGATCCGTCCCCGTTGCGGGTGTTGCGGAACATCGCACCCACGCGCTGAAAACGGGTGCGCTCCTGGCCATCGGTATCGGTGAAATTGACGGGGACGGTGGCGACGTAGTGATTGGTCATTTGGGTTACTCCTTGTTGCGATGGGGATCACCCGGCACGGGGGCAAGAGGCCCGGTCGCAAGCGCAAATGCGGAGGGTCCGCGGCAAAGGCGTGGAAGCCGTATTTGTGCTTGCCGAAGCGCAAGCTGAGGGCACGATTGGGCCGACCCCGTGCGATCCACATCTATGAGCAAAAAGGAGAGACCCGGATGACCCTTGCCATCACGCAACCGCCACCATCCGCGTCCGCGTCCCGTCGAGCCTGGCCGGGGTGCTGACGGAGCCCGCCCGCGTGGGAGCTATGTTCCGCAACACCACCCGAGGGTTGTGCAGGTCTGCAGCCTCAAGTGCGACGTCTCGACCCCTCGGTCTTGCGCTGCTGACGATGTGCGATGTGCGCACCATCCCCAGCCCGTACCGATGCGGATGGGCCGAACTCTGACGGACCGGGTAGAGGGATGACGGTGCTGGACGCCGTGAGATGCAGATAAGTGTGACCGATCGCACGCGCCATGAGATATGACGAAAGGACCGCCCGAAGGCGACCCCGTTATGGCCATCACGCGCCCAAGCTGTCGAGCATCCCCCTGGTATCAGGCATTCGCTTCAGCGAGTTGCCGATGTGTTCCCGCCAGCGCGGCCCAACCTCCATTGCGGTGGCATAGGCCCGAGCCAGATCATCGGGCCGGTCCTCGGCCATCGCTTCGATAAGGAAAGCCGCCTGCTCGCGGTCCTTCGCGGATTTCAGGCTTCCTGCCCCATCGCGGCGCCGGTCGGCAATGATCAGTTTGTGGACTGCATAACGCTCCGGGCGGGGCACCTGCACCAGAACGCCGGATCTATAGATCGCCGCCGCGTGGATCGGCTCAGCGATCAGGAAGTTGAGATAGTTCAGTCCTTGGGCGTTCACGCCCAAGGCTGGCAGATCACGGAGGGTCTCATCTCCGAACGCCGGTGTGAGAAACTCGACCAACTGGCCGCTGCCACCCTGGGCCCATCGCCATGTCCGACCTTGGTCAAGAGATGGCAGAGGATCGAATTTGAGCGCCGAGAACGTCTCGGCAAGACCCGGGTCGACCTGATCCTGCAACGCAACGCTGAGCTTCTCGAACTGCGCGATGTCGATGTCGCCAGTATTGGCCATACCGCCAATTGGCAGACGGATACCAAGCTCGCCTTCATAGAGGCGAAATGCATTGGTTCCGACGATGGTGCCACCCAACCGGAATGTCCCTACTGCGGCCATGGCCGACAGGATGGACCCGGTTGCCCGGTCGGTGGGGGTCATGCCTTCGGCGCGCAAGAGGCGGACAAGCCGAGACCGTTCCGCCTGCCGATCCTTGGCGGTCGAGCGCAGCTCCTCAATCCGGTTGATACGTGCACGCGTCTCGTCACTGTCCTCGCCGATATAGATGAAGCGCATCTCGGTGCCGACACGCCGGGCTGCGTACCAATAGGCCTTGTCGCCGCGCTCCTTGAGAGTCGGCTTGCCTTCGACACCGGACAAAGCGTCGTCCTTCAAAAGACGTACCAGATCGGTATAGGCGCTCATCGCGATGCTGCTGAGTGGAGTCATGCCAATCATTTCCAAGTTTTGCTTGGCACACATATACCTATCAAAACAGGAAAATGCTAGGCAAAGCAATTTGGGCCCCGCCACGCGCATGAGAAACAACGAAAGGGCCGCCCGAAGGCGACCCTCGCAACTCACGTCTCCGCAGTTTTCTTCGCCGGGTCCGCAACCCGCATGACCGTCAGACCTTTCGCTTCCGCCTTCTGCCCGAGGTTCAGCGCGACCCCGTTGCCGCCGAAGAGGACAACCCCCGTCGCCGCGAACTTGTCGTCGAGCATTTCGTCGTTGCACTTGAACGGTGCCGCCCGCCCATGCGCGGACCAGCGAGGATCAAAGCGCGCCTGTGCGACGCCGCGTGCCCGGGCCCACCGAGCCGCAATCATCTCCGCCCCGTACTTGCCACCCTTGTGGCAGAGGAAGATCTCCTGGTTGCGGTTCTGCTTAATCCGTTCGCAAACCTTGTCGAGCGTGTTGAAGATCACATCGACATCGGTCCAGTCGGTGGCGCCTGAGACGATCAGGGGCACCCCCTCGACTTTCGACTTCTCGGCAGTCTCGCGGTCGTGCTGCTCCAGGAGCTGCCGTGCCTCGAAGACCGCCCCGGTCTCTTTCGCCCGGACGCTTGCGCGCGAGCCGGCTGCCGGGATGTAGGCGTGGCCCGTCTCGATCTCGTAGCATTCCGCCGCTGCCTCGCTCATCACCTCGATGGCGCTGACAATCTCGCGCAGCTGCACAAAGCGCGCCTGCGCCTCTTCGAGCGCGGTCTCGGCGATCTCCGATCCGTCGTGGGATTTTGCCAGCGCGCCGATCTTGTCGGCGGTGCGGTCGACCTCCTTGCCAAGCGCCACCTTGCGGCGCTGCAGGATCGTGGCGAGCCCATGGGCCAGCGGTTCGATTTCCGCCTCGAGCCCGGTTGCGCGCAGCGGCCCGAGCAAAGCCTCGAAGCTCTCGCGGATGATGCGGTCGGTCAGGATGTGATCTTCCGGGATCGGCAGCTGCGCGTCCTTCTCGGTCAGTCCGAAAAGCTCGATGGTCTCGTAGGTGTTTGCTGTGTCGTAAGCCATGTCTGGTCTCCAGTATTCAGTTCCAAGGCCACCACGTGAGTGTGGGGCATGGCCGAATGCCTGGTTTCCGAATCTGCCCGGGTCAGGGACGGCGCAGCCGCCGGCTTGCCGGGCGCAAAAGTTTTCCGAGCGCGGCATCCGACACATGCGCGCGCTCACGCAAGGGACCGCCCCATGCCACAGGCCCCGTCCTCGCCGAAAAGTTTTGCGATCCTTGACGCGGGCTGATTTGGGGGCCATCCGGAGGATATGCTTCCGCACTCATGTGTGTGTGTTTTGACGGTAGGTTTGCCCGACACGAGCAGGCAAACGGCCCGACCGGACGCGGCAGACGGATGGAGCGGCGGGATCGTTTTGGCCTCGGGCCAAAACAGACCAGAGCGCAAACCGGCGGAGCGGCCGGGGAGGGACGTGCTCGCGAGGCGGGCAAACCGGGATGCCAGGCGCAACACCGCGGTGAGGCCGCATGGCCGAATGCGCGACGGACCGAAGGGCCGTTCTCCCCTGCGACACGCGAAGCCGAGCTGGGGAGGCCGCAAGGCTTAGCCCAAGGTTGATGTGCTGGCGACGCCGCTGCCGACTATAAGGATTACTTTTCCAAGCATTCGACGTGATGGGCGAATTGTGGTCATTCGTTGCGATCTGCGCGAGTCTGTTTAACGCAAGTACCTGGCAACCTCCTCTCACGCGGCGCCCGCTCGAGGATTTGGATCCGCTGAATCAGACCTAGCCGCCGAGGCATTGGCGTGAGATATAGGGGCAATAGAGGGTAGGTGGTAAGCCACGCATTTTTAGTTGGTCGGCTACCATTCGCACTATGTCAGTTCTCTCTACGTGCGTTCGGCCAGTAGGATGAATTGGTCTCAAGAATCGACTCAAGATGCCGCATGTAAATAGAAAGTAACGTAGTATCATGGAAGTTCTGTTCTCAACAAATCTCAAGCCAATGGCCGACTTAGAAGTGGGAGAAATCGGTCTCTGTAACTTTGGCAGAGGGGCAGAACTCGCCATGCTTGTTGTAAAACTCGATGAAGACCTTGGCTTCGCGACACTGAATGGCCAAGGCGACGACCTATTCAGTATTCACTATGTAGATCACAGACCTGACCTCTGCCTCTCGTATGGCCAAGACTGGAAACTGGTGCTCGACCCCGCTGGAGATATCCAAGTGGGAAGCTACGCCTCACCTGAAATTGGCGACATCGTCATGTGGAACGGTGCCTTTGGCTTATGCGCATTTCAGTCCCGAGGGCCTATGAGGAACAAGATCAACTGTCCACTGGCAGGTACTAAACCCGACAGATCGCCCATCGAAGCAGTATTTAGGTCCTGGAAAATTGTCCTCAACGAAAATGATCCCGAGACTGGTCTCGCGCCCGTAATCTTCCGCCATTCTGCCAAGAAGATTTCGCAACCTTGATGGACGCATCGTCAAACAAAACCAGACACCCCTAAAGTTGCTGATGCGGTTACTGAAGTGGCTTCACAAACATGTGCCAATAAGTTTCTGCCGCACCCTCGAACGTCAGCTTCTGGTCTCTGTTTTGGCCAAAGTGTGCCATCCCCATACTCCGCAGATACAGGGTTTGCTCATCGGCCTCGACGGTTAGGTTCTCATTGAACCCGTTGGTGTCTGCATTTTCGGTCGCAGTGTAAGCAATGCCCCCCATATGCCGCCCCCCCATGAACACGGTGCAGCGGCTAGCAGACTGACCGTTATGGTAGGCAACAGCGCTGAAGCGATTTGCGTCAAGCCTGCGGAACGACCCGTCAATCTCGGGATTGCGAGCCGACAATTCAGAAAGCGAGTTCTCGAAATATTTTGCCATGAACTCAAACGCCTCGGTCTGGAAAGCATCACGATCACGGTCTGTGAACGTTTTGGCCACCCGCAGATTACTTGACCGGATCACTTGAGCCGGTGTCGATCTGTTGACTGACTGCGTGTTTTGCATGATGGCAGGTGCCGCTGACTGCTTGGTGACCGATTGTGGACTACCGATGCGCTTTGCTGCCGCCTGAACGGCTTCGGCGACGAGACGGAACGCATGGTCGATGTCCGGCCATTGCGTGACCGGACGACCGTCCGTTGGCGTGGCCATCAGCTTGCCGAAGGGTGCGCCATGCCAGAGGCAATCGCGCAGAATGACCGGGATCACGATGGCCTCTCCCACCTTATGCCGTTCCAGTGCACGAGTCATCTCGATCTCATAACAATAGTCAGAGTTTAGAAAATCCGGGCTTACCAGCAGCAGGATGATCTCATCGGCTTCAATGTGCGCGTCGATCTCACCGGCGAAGTCCTGCCCCGCCTCAATCCGGCGGTCGTGCCAAGTCTCTATCAGGCCTTGACGCTGAAGGATTCTGAGCTGGCGTTCCAGCTGGTCTCGTAGTGCCTCGTCAGCGTGGCAGTAGGAAAAGAAAACCGTCGTCATGTTAACCCATCATTGAAAATCAGTGTGCCTGGTTGCGCGCCAGGATTTGCTGCTCGGTGCCTTCACGCCCCATGAGAGAGGCCATCTTCTTAGCCTTCTCGTATCCCTCGGGAAGTTTCGCGATCTCTGCCCTAAGTTTATGACGTTCTAGGTGCTGAACGTTTGGCATGAGAAGCGTTTGATCTCGCACCACCACGCCCGTTACGACTACCGGCGCATTAATCTGACCGATTTCCTTTGACGCTTTGAAGCTGTGACCATGGTGAGCAAGCCGCTCCTTGATCGCATGAACCAGCACCCCGGGAACGTTTTGCCCAGAAACTGTTATGTCATCGACATACACGCTAACCTGGCATCCGGCATCACGGGTCAGCTGATCAATCTCGTCCCACATGTCAGCGTAGGCCCAAAAGGCCAGCGATGGGCTGGCAGGGCTTCCGGCTGGCAGAACCCCGTTCAGCGTTGTGAGATCAAGGAGGACTTTCACTACGTCGGGAGGGCACCCAAGATATTTTCCTAAGAACCATGCTACCTTGCTGGCTGTGCAGCTCGGATAGAAATCTTCGATGTCGAGAAGATGGAACGCTGCTGCACCGCGATGCCGTGCGGCATTGTCGATGTTCGAGCGACCGCGCACTGGCGACATCAGGTAGTCCGGAGTTTTCACCCGCAGCAGCAACTCTCCGATCCGCCGTTGAATACGCTTCAGATCGCCCCGTGGTGCAAGGACAGGACGGAATGTTCCGTCTTTTTTCTTCTTGCGCAGAGGCTTGTAGAGATCGGGTGCGGCCTTCAACTCAGCAAACTTCTCAGAACTGGTCTGTAATAGTTTGAACAACTTTTTGCGTGTGCTGCACCGATAAAGGGCACATTGATCGAGGGCATAGGACTTGTCGCGGCGCTTCGTCATGATGACGCTCGCTTCCGCTCGATCATCCTCAGAAAATCAAGTATCTTGTCAGCGACAACCCCACGCGCTTTCTCGATAGCGCCCGGCGTCGTGCCTTCTGTCAACTTCTCGTCAAAAAACCAGATCGAACTGACTGGCAGATCAAACTCTTCGGCGTATCGTGCAACGATTTCCTGACTTGGCACTTTCCGGCATCGTTCGATATCAGAAAGGTGCGATTGGGAAATATCGAGGCGTTCCGCCAACTCGTTCTGTTTCAGGTCATGGAAGACCCGGATCAATCTCAGTGCTTCACCTAGCATTCTCGGTCCTCCTTTCGCCAAATGCGAACATTAAGGGTCGCGCGGTTAGTCGCCGGACAACCGGGACAGCCATTCGATGAGGTCAAAGAGTTTCCCCATCCCCCAGGCTACCCAGAATGCGCCCTTTAACAGGCGAGACTTCCACGTCGGCTTGCGCTTCCGTTTTGTCTCGCGTGTCCCACGCTGGCTGATCTCGTCGGTGTCGTAAGCCATGTTATGGCCTCCTCTGCTGGCCCTGCCGCAGGATTGCGAAAGGGTGTCGCCACCAGCGCGAGGAACGGAGAGACCGTCCTTATCCCTTATGCTGGCCCCCCGGGGTCGCCCGGGGGGCCGCCGCCCCGCCGCCGCCGCCACAGGGGCCGCTTGGGGGGTAGGCGTCAGAGGGAACTAGCCCCTCCACGGATCGGTGAACCGACCCTAAGTACAGCGATTTTATTCCGAACCGAACCGAAGCCCGGCATACCGATAAGACATAGATAGGATCTTCCTTGCGCGATACAAGATCGCTGTAGGCGATTTTTTTGCAACTTCCCTAAGGGACACCGTTACGAACGAAGACGCCGTCACCGAGGCCCTGAAAGTCCAAGAAGGTCGCTTCCGGACCTTCGCTGTATCCGTCACCGATGTCCGGTTTTGGCCGAGTGCATTGCTTCAGTCCAGATCGACCCCGCCGAGGCGCGGCGCATGTACATGCGTTCGGACGAGTAACGCCGCGGCCGCGCCCGCGATGGCGCCGAAGAAATGCGCCTCCCACGAGACGCCAGGTTGGCCCGGAAGAACGCCCCAGAGAATGGAGCCGTAGAGCAAACCGACCACCAGTGCCGCGCCCAGCGTGATCAGTGAACGATCCACGAGGCCGCGCGCGACGAGGAAGCCAAACCAGCCGAAGACGAGCCCTGACGCGCCGATATGGATGGCCGAGCTTCCGAACAGCCAGACAAGACCGCCGCCGAGGCCGATCACCACTGCGGTCACCGGCAGCAAGGCCCTCGTGGTCGTTGCCACCAACAGCCCACCCATCACCAAGAGCGGCGGCGTATTTGCCATAAGGTGCGCGAAACTTCCATGCAGGAGGGGCATGGCGATGACACCATCCAATCCGCTTACGTGACGGGGGATCAGGCCGAAGGCCGGATTCAAGCCGTAACCGATAATCCAATTGAGGAGGTGAACCGCCCAGAGCAGTGCGACAAAGGCGACAAGCGCCGCGGCGCGACGAAAGAAGGCGCGCATGTGATCCCGGTTCATCATGTTGGCGACAGTAGACGTCACCACAGCACCTTCAACGGCTTTCGCGCGCTGCACAGGATGCCACCTCCAAGAAAGGGGGTTTGAGGCGGCCAACCTCGGTACGGCTCAAGCCAAGAGAATGGCTCGGATCTTACACGGTGTTTCCCGGACGAAAGGGCTGCGGTTCACGCTCGGGACGCTTCAGGGCTTCGGCGTATTTGCGCGCATTGTCATCGATCGTGTTGTGCCAAAGCTTCGAGACGAAGGCCCGGGCGTCTTGGACTGTCATGTCTTTCAGCGAAGAGGACAGCGCCATGAAAAGCTCATCCTCACTGATTGCAGCGGCACTGTGCATGGCGTCCGCGTAAAATGAAGGGTCGTTCAGGACCTGTTCGCTTAGCGGCATCAGCGCGAGGTTCTCCTCCGGGATCGCCATGAAGATCGTGTCCTGAACTTCGGTCAGATACGCACGCCGCGATGTGGACACCGGCTTTCCCGCCGCCTTGGCCTCCAGAAATGCCTGCCTTGTCCTGTCGAGCTTTGCCCTTGCATGGATCATGATGACATCACGCTTGCGGTCAAGCAGCGCAAATCCGGTGCAACGCTCGATATGAGCAAGAAGCTCTGCAACCTCTGCTTCTACATCAAAGCTCTCGAACCACGGAGCTTTTCCCAGTCTCGCCACCATGCGCCTACCTTCGTCCATTCGATAATATATTATCGTATATCATATTCAGCAGATCGCAAGCAGATGGCGCCCGTCATGCAGCCAAACATGGAAAAAGGGGAACCGTGATCCCACGGCTCCCCTTTGGGTTCAGATCGTCTCGCCCTCGCGTGCCAATTAGGCGACCAACGACAGCCCCGTGCCTGCGTCCTGCGGCTGCTCACCGCTGTCGATGAACGGGATGATGGAGAAGGCCTGCCCGCCGCGCTGCTCTTCGTTCTGCACGGCGTTCACGCGCAGGTCGCCATCGGGCGTGTTGATCAGCAGCGACAGGTAGTCATTGCCCGTGCGGCTGCTTTTCGCCATCCAGGCCGAGCCGACGCGGATCGGTGTGCCCCGGGGCGAGCTGACCTCGATACGGTAATCGGGGTGGGTTTCCTCGGATTTGTAGCTGTTCTCGATCAGCATGAACTCCAGATCGAACATCATGTTGGCGATGTAGCCGGTGAAGGCGTTGTCGGCGTCCATGGCGGTGAGCTCCCCCGAGATCGAGCCGGATTTCATCAGGCCGTTCGAGACCAGAGGGATGATCTCGAATTCGCCGCTTTGGGCCGCGCGCGCCTCTTTCGTCTGCACCGCGTTGACCCGGAAGGGGCCCAAGCCGACATCGATCTGCATCGAGATGTAGGGGTTGCCGCTGGTGTTGCCGGTCTCGTTCCAGGCCGTGCCGATGCGCACCTTGCGGCCTGATTTGTTGACTGCCGTCACGTCAAAATCCGGGCTGCGTTCGGACATCTTGGCCCGCGCCTCCAACTGGATGGCGATGTCAAAGCGCGTCGAGTGGATCATGCCGGTGTACTGAGCGGCTGCGGTCTCGACATTGCGGGTGAGGGTTCCTGCGAACATGGGATGTTTCCTTTTGGATTGGCCGGTGCCTGACGTCCTTGCCAGCGCATCCGGGATTGCTTTTTCGACCCCTCCTGGGATCACAAACCAGAAAGCTCGCTTTCCTTTCTTCCCAACCTTCAGTTCAGCGCTGTCGCCTGAGAGATTGTGCCACCTCCCCGCCGGGTACGACGCCCCTCCCCTGCCCGTCTGCTCTCAGTTGGCTGTCCTGGCTCTTCTCGTCGCCACCCTCCGGTCCAGCGATAAAGAACTCTGCTTCCTCCCCGTTCAACCGCTGCCCGCTCCGGTCGGTCAGCCCGATGGTGCTGCCGTTCGGCTCAAACGTAATCAGGTATTGGCCGAGGCTGTCCTTGTGCACGCGGTAGCCGGTGTTGGCCCAATGCACGGTCCGACCGGCATCGATGGCGGCTTTGATTTCATCGAGTGTCAAGATCTTCACCCCTCACCTATTCCGCTGCCACTGAAGCCACGTCCCGCGTGGCGTCTGGTCCGGTTCCAACAATCCGGGCCAGAATGCTTCCCGTGTCGATCCCGTCCCCATGCGGCAGGAACACCCGCAACTGGAAGGCAATGATCTCAGTGAAACACCCCATGACCTTGAGGCCTTCGATCATGCCCTTGTCCGCGCCGCCAAGCTCGAGGCGCATCTCGCCTGCGACGCGGCGACGGGTCAGGGTCAGACCCCGGCCCAGATCGACCGGCGCGGTGGTGCCGAGGGCGGCGGTTAACATCTCCTGCGGCGTTTGCGGATTGGAGACGAGGAAGCGGGCGCGCAGCGCGGCCGCACCTTCCTCGCTCAGCGTGCGCCCGATCATGGCGGCCGCCCCGTCCGGCGTGACCCTGTAGATGCGTTCATTCGTGGTCGGAATATCCTTCCAGATCGGCAGCAACAGCCCGGTCAGCAGGTAGAGCCTGGTCGTGGTGGTTTTTGGCAGGGACGCAGCCTCGGCATCCCAAAATCCTGCAAACTCGGGCCTGTTGATCTCTTCCCAGGCCGAGGACTCGAACCGCGCCTCTTCGAGATAGCTCGACCCGTTTGGCCGCACTACCTTGCGCATCAGCGTGACGATGTCCTCGTCATACATCTGCATGGGCCGCGCCGAGATGAGCGCTGCGCGGCCGGAGGCGCGATTGACCATCGGCAGCTTGTCGGGATTGCGTGAGAGGGCCTCTTCGGCACCAAGGACGTGCACCGGGTCCGTCACCTCAAGTCCGATGATCCGCGTGACCGCACCGGATTTCGGGCAGGTCCAGAGATCCTCGGTGGAGACCTGTTCGATCTTTTCGCCGCGCAGGGTTTCGACGCCGAGATCGAGCGTGCCCGCCGCGCGCGCCCGTTCAGTCTGATCGGCAATCCGGCGCATGAACTCGGCAAAGAGCGCGTTCTGAATGTGGATGGGCAGGGCCAGAACCCGGTTGAGAAACCGCTGGATCGGGGGAAGCTCCTCGAGAAGCACAGCGTCCTTGTCGATCAGTCGCAGGGCTGTCCAGTCGTTGAAGCTCTCGTAGCTCATCGCCTCGGCGCGCCCGGCGGCAAGATCGGCGAAATACCCACGCAGAGCCGCCCGCGCGATCGGGCTTTCGAGATTGTCCTCCTCGCGGAACATGCCTTGCGAGCCGGTCTCGCGCTGGCCCTTGGTCAAGGCCCCCAGCTGGTCGAGGCGCTTGGCGATCGTCGAGGTGAAACGCTTTTCGCCATGCACATCCGAGGTGCAGACCCGGAAGAAGGGCGCGCTGACCTGAGCCGAGCGATGCGTGCGCCCGAGCCCCTGGATGGCCGCATCCGCGCGCCAGCCGGGCTCCAGAAGATAGTGCCGCCGCCGCTTCTGGTTCTTCGCCGTTTGTGCCGCATGATAGGACCGGCCCGTCCCGCCCGCATCGGAAAAGATAAGGATATCCTTCTCGCCGTCCATGAAGGCTTGGGTCTCGGATGAATTGCTGCTGGCGGCGCGCTTCTCGATGAAGAGATGACCATCCTCGGCCTTCAAAGGGCGGATGGACCGACCCGTGACCTCTGCGACGGCCTCGTCGCCAAAAGCCCAGAGGATCTGATCGAGCGCCGAGGGGATCGGCGCCAGCGTCATCAACTCCATCATGGCCGCATCGCGCAGGGCGAGCGCCTCGCGCGAGACGACGAGCGCGCCGGTCTCATCCCGCAAGGGTTCCGCCACCATGTTGCCGTCAATCTCCACGAGCTTTTGCGCATGAATCGGGAAGGCCTGTTCGAGGTATCCCAGGACGTAGTCGCGCGGCGTTAGCGCGCCCTCGACCAGCTCGTCCTCCGGGTCCATCGTCTCAAGCCGACGTTTCAGCAGGCTTTCGCCTGTAGAGACCACCTGAATGACGCAAGCCTTGCCCGCCGCCAGATCGTCCGCGATGGCGCGGATGATGGTCGGGGCCTTCATGCCCATCAGCAGATGATTGAAGAAGCGCTGCTTCGTGCTCTCGAAGCGAGATTTGGCCGAGGAGCGTGCGGCCGAGGCATTAGTCTCTCCCGAGGCGTCGTTGACGCCGGTCGCTGTCAGCGCGGCCTCGAGATTGTGATGGATCGTCCGAAACGAAGTCGCGTATGCGTCGTAGATCTCGATCTGGGCCTGAGTGAGCGCGTGTTCGAGCACGTCATACTCCACGCCGTCGAAGCTGAGGGCACGCGCCGTGTAGAGCCCGAGCGTCTTGAGATCGCGCGCGACCACTTCCATGGCAGCGACACCGCCGGCTTCCATCGCAGAAACGAAGCTCTCGCGGCTTGGGAAGGGGTATTCGGGGCCCTGCCCCCAGAGCCCCAGCCGCGCGGCATAGGCGAGGTTGTGGACGCTCGTCGCACCCGTGGCCGAGATGTAGAAGACGCGAGCGCGGGGTGCTGCCAGTTGCAGCCGGAGGCCAGCAAGGCCCTGCTGGGAGGGTTTGACCCCCCTGCCCTGCTCCGATCCGGCCGCGTTCTGCATGGCATGGGCCTCATCAAAAGCGAGGACGCCGTCGAAATCTTCGCCCATCCAGTCGAGGATCTGGCTCAGCCGCGTGGTGCCGCATTTGCCCGCGGACCGCAGCGTGGCGTAGGTGACGAAGAGGATACCGTCGCCCATCGGGATGGGCTGGTCCGGTTTCCATTTGGAGAGCGGCTGAATGTCGGCGGGCGAGCCGCCGAGATCGGTCCAGTCGCGGATCGCGTCCTCGATGAGCGTCGCGGATTTGGAGACCCAGATCGCCTTCCTGCGCCCGGCCAGCCAGTTCACGAGAATGAGCCCCGCGCATTCGCGGCCCTTGCCGCAACCGGTGCCGTCGCCGAGGAAATAGCCAAGGCGATAGGCTCGTGCATCCGGGTCATCATCGGCGCGCGTCAGCTTGGTCTGGTCGTCATCGATGGTAAACCGACCGGGCAGATCACGCCCATGGGCATCATGCGCCATGATGATGGTCTCGAGCTGCGCCTCGGAGAGATCTCCCTCCTCGATCAACCGTGCGGGCAGGCGCAAGCCATCACGGCCCGTATTTGAGGGCATGGGCGGGGCAACCGAGGCCATGGCGATGCTTTCGACGAGCGGCGTGGGATGTTCTTGCGCACCCGCGATCTCGATCCGTTGCGGACGGTAGCGCGCATATATGTCCGAGATCGGCGTGTTGTCGCGCGGGGTCTCAAGTCTCGTGAAAACTAGCGGGACAACGGCATTGGCCCGGGGTTTGGAGGCGGCGACAGGCGCAGCGGCGGTCTTGCGCGGAGCAGAGGATGGAACGGTCGGCCGCGCAGGAGTAACCGCTGCCGCCCGTTGGACGGGGCGCATCTCAGGCCGGGTTGCGGCCACGGCGACGACAAAAGGAAGGGCTTCATCCAGATCCCGCACAGGGACGCGGATCATTTCGCCATCCTCCTGCACCTTGTCGAAGACCATGAGCTGGGTTTCGACAGAGGTGCCGAGCTTGCGATAGACCTGTCCCGGCATCGTCAGCGCCAATCGCGGCGTCAGGAGACCGCAGGCGCGGGACCAATACGCGGAATCGCGTTCGGGCGTGAATCCTGGCGGCATGATCGCCACCAGCCGCCCGCCGGGTGCCAGACGCTTTGCAGCCGCGATGAGATGCTTGGCGGCGATGTGCTTGTCTCGGGAGCGATCGACCGAGGAGGCGAAGGGCGGATTCATCACCACGACGTCGGGCAGAACGGGCGACTGCAGCAGA
Organism: Rhodobacteraceae bacterium LMO-JJ12; assembly: GCA_021555075.1. NCBI lineage: Bacteria > Pseudomonadati > Pseudomonadota > Alphaproteobacteria > Rhodobacterales > Paracoccaceae > Rhodobacteraceae bacterium LMO-JJ12. Next base: position 44,933 of record JAKGBX010000005.1, on the reverse strand, counting down.
TCGTCGATATGCTCGCCGTCATGGCCCGTCACCTCGCCGCCGAAAACCGCGCGCAGGAGGCGCTGGCGAAAGGGGTCGATCTCGTTGAGCAAAAGCATGGCACCGGCCCGGGCGGCGAAAGCGGCCAGTGCACCGGTGCCCGCCGACGGCTCCAGCACGGTCTCGCTCTTGCGGATCGCCGCGGCCCGCACCGCCATGGTCGCGAATGCCAGCGGTGTGGAAAACTGCTGCAGCCGGATCTGCTGCTCTGACCGGCGCGTTTCCGTCAGAAGCCGTGAGGCAAGCAGCTTTGCGGCGGCGATGTCACCTTCGGCGCCGTCCCCACGCAGCAGCACCTGGATAGCCGCAGCCTGCATCAGGTCATATGCCATGCGCCAGTCCCAGGCACCGCCGGCATCGCTGCCATGAAACGTCTCGCGCATGATGCGCGCCAGCGCTGAGCTGCGCAGCGGATGGAGGTCGATCTCCGTGCCGATCTGCTCGAGGGCAGAGGCGAGGTCAGGGTGGGAGATCGAGAGAGCCGGATTTGCCGGTTTGGGCTTGGTCATGGGGATTTTCCTTTGGATCAGGGTCTGAGTTCCAAAGGACAAAAAGCCCCCTTTCGCTTTTCAGGGTGACGGGGGTCAGACCGCGCCGACCTCAAAGGCTTGGTCAGGACTTGGGTTCGACCTGCCGCTTCGCATCAATCAATGCCTGTGCGGCCTGCATCACCTGAACCTGAGATGTTCCCGAGCGTGCATCCTCCAGCGCGGCCTGCACCTGCGCGCAAAACCACGTGTCATAAGAATTCGCTTCAGCGGCCACGGAAATGCTCCTCGAGCCCGATATCCAGCAGCTTGCCGAGGTCATCGGGCATGTCTGCAACGCGTACAGCAATTGGGAAACGGTGCCCCGTCAGGTCAGGCGCGCATTGCTCCTCTAGACCGAGGTGCTGCCTATCCTTTTCCGTCTCATTCATTGTGCTTTCTCCGACCGCATTATCAGCCGATGCTACATCTTCGAGCGTGGCGTCGTAAATGATAATGCCAAAGGGTCATAGCAAGCTGGCCCACTTACCGATCGGGCACCGCTTCAAGGGATTTCTCGAACCGCTTGCCTGCCGCTGCAGCTTCTTTCAAGAGCGCGTCGAAATTGTCAGGTGGATTGCCATCTTCCAGCATTCCTTTGAACGTCGCATAGGCGTCCGTCTTGCTGCCGTAGGCGCGCAGGGTCTTGTCGTCGTTCACCCAGGCCACCACGATGACCTTCGCATCGCTGTTGAACCGATAGAACAGCCGATACTGCTGGAAGAATTTCGCCCGGAACCAGTGCTTGCGGTGATCGCCGAGTGTGCCGCCTTGCCGGAAGGCGGCGGCACCCGGATCTGCCGGTATGGCCTCGGTGACCAGCTTGAAGATGGCGGCCAGCCGTTTCGTGGAATTCTTCTTGCGCCAGGTCTTGGGATCGCGTGCCTTACGCACCTCGACTTCCTCGATCAGCCCTTCGAGCTGGTCCAGAAAGAGCGGATGCGCATAAATCGACCATCCGTTTACGACAAGGGGCGCTTGGGCGGGCACGCTATCGCCGCTCATTCATCCTCGAGCGATAGCGGCGCATCGAGATCGACATCAACGTCTCCGACCAGTGCTGCAAGACGGTCATGCAAAGCCCCATCGAACGCCCGAATGCGGTCCGGATGCGCCTTGATATCGGCCTCGACAAAATCGAGAAAGGCTCCGAGCACGGGATCTTCCTCGTCGCTGCGCACGGGCTCGATATAGACCCTGCCACTCGGCTCGGTGCAGTAACGAATCTGGTCGCCCTTGCCCAGCTTGAGTTGCTTGCGAACACCCGCCGGCACGGTCGTCTGATACCGATCCGTGAGTTTCGAGACATCTTGTGCGAGCGCTGTCATGGCAGTCTCCTGAAAGAGAGGGATCTTTGCTGCCTGCGATAGGTAATGCATTTGCATTGCCTTGTCAAGACAAGCCGCAGCATCTGCTGTCGCCGGGCAAGTCGATGACCCGTCCGGCGCAGGACCTAATTTCGCCCCGCCAGGAACTCCGCCAGCACCGGGCTAGCCGCACCTTTCGTGGAGCTGAGCAGCTCCGAGCCCGCAAGCGAGGCCTTTGACAGGCGTACGAGCCCACCAGTTTCCTCGATGCGGTAGCAGCGGCGCTTTTGCCGCCCGCGCCTGTAGTGGGTCGCGGTGACAATCTGGCAGGTACTGCCATCGGTGAGCGTCACAGGTGCTGCGAGCTTGATCTTGTCGCCTTCCTCGTAGTCCGGGATCGACGCCCAGTCCCGGCAGCGCTGACGCCAGTCCTGGGCGTAGCTGTCTGGGTCTTTCAGCTCGGACAGCAGGGCCAATAGGCTCAGTGGCGCGCGGGATTCGACCGGTCCCGCGCTTTCCTCCATGTCCTTGTAGCCCCAGCAGCCGTCATCATATCGGGTAAGGAATACGGCGGCGAAAGTGATGGAGCCATCCGCATCGGTGACATAGGTCGTGTCTTCGACAGGGGTGCCGTCGATATTTGTGACCTTTGCCGCCGCGTACCAAGTCGAACCCACCTTGCAGGCTTTGACCAGTTCCGTCTTGCGCCTTTCGCCCTCGAAGGTGCACAGCCGAGCAATCTCCGCTTTCTCATCCGCGTAGGTCTGGACGCGGCCGTCGGTGTAGAAGAGCCAACCCATCACGCCGCCCTCCGGTCATCGATTTCCATCAGCGCATCGAGCGGCACGCGGTAGGGCTGCATGGCGTCGAAATCCTCGCAATTGCCGCAGTTCTGCACGATCGCGAAGGTGTCGCAGGCATCCTTCAGGATGACCCGGAAGGTGCCGCCGAGGCCCGAGGGCACTTCGTAGGTCCCGCCGATGAGATAATCCGAGGCCCGGCGCACGAAGACGCGGATACTGTGGCCATCGGTGGCGAGCCGGATCGCCCCCCGCCCCCGGTCGATGAGCACCTGCACGTCATCCAGGATGTCGGTGTAGAACTGGCCGGTCAGATCACGAAACGCCATGCGGCGCTGCGCCATCCAGTCGGTGTCCCGAAACGGGTTCATGCCGTCGGCGAAGGCGAAGGAGGGATCGGCCTGCTCGGTGGTAACGATACGGGTGGTCGTGCCATCGATGCCGTTCGAGCGCAGATGCACACCATTGCCGACGATGAGGATCAGGGCCGGCCTGTCCACGGGCCCGTTCCAGTTGGGCAGGAAGGTCTTGCAGGCACGCGCATGTGCGATTTGCGCCGCAACAGCGGAGGCAGAGAACTTGAGAATAGCCATGGGGATGTCTTTCTGTTCGGTTTGGAAGGGTCGACCCGCGCGGGCGGCATGGTCCACGCGCGGGTCGCGTGAGGACTCAGGCCGCTTGCGCGATGTCGCCGTCAGGCTCCGGGGTTTCCGCAGCGGGCTCCGCCTCATCAAAGGCGACACCGGCGGTCTGCATCATGGGCGGACACCAGGCGCCCACGGCAGCGCGCTGCGCTTCCGTGAGCGTCGCGAAGGGCTCAGCGAAGAGCTTGTCGCAAAAGGCGACGATCTCCTTCTTGCTCGACGAGGCCAGCGTCACAGCCTCCTGGGCGAGACCCAGATCCTCGCCGAGGATCTTCAGGAGCCAGGCCTTTTTAAAGCGATTGAAGAGCGCCGCATTCGGCGTCCAGTGGGCGCGGATATCGGGCATGATCTCGATCTCGAACGCATGCATCAGGCTGTCACGCTGCCGGTCCCGGGCAAAACAGGACTGCGTGGTGCTGGCTGTCGCATAAGCGACGAGCTTGGCTTTCTCGCCGGCCTCCAGCGCGCGAAACGCCGCAAACTGATCGGCGGGCGAGCGGCTGTCATCGAGCCACGAGAGGTCCAGCGCATCATGCGCCGCCGCCACCTGCTCGAGCGAGGTCTCGTCGATCTCGTCCATCTTGGCATGGCTGCGGTATTCCTTGCGGGCGTCGATCTTGATCGCCTGCGTGACGCTCATACCGCTGGCCAGGACGTCGCTCACCAGCTTGAAAAGCGTCAGATCGAGCGTGGCTTCCGGATGCAGCGCCATCGCGGCACCGAGCGCCATGGCCCGCTCGGTCTTGAGATCCTCGGCCAGCGAGGCCGGGTAGTTGATTTCGCCGGCGTCCGGTGCCTCCTCCCCCGTCGGGTTACTTGAAGAGCCGCGTGCGCCCTCCTCTTTGACGGTGTCCTCGGGGCGGACGAGGCCAACATGGAGCGTGATCTGCCCACCCTGCCACGACGCGATCACCCCAGACCGTGCGAGGTCCTCGGCGCTGTAGGCCTCCTGCAGATCGCGCGCTTCCTCTTCCAGAGCGTCGACGCGGTCGTAAAGGGCGTTGTAGGCACCGTCGTCGAGCCCCTCATCTTCCATCTCGAGCTGCAGCTGTTCAAGTTCGGCGGCGATCTCGTCGATGCGCTTCTGGGCAGTCTCATCCGGCTCGATCGGGCCGGGATAGACGCGGCCGTAGTCGGCCATGGTCGCGTAATCATAGCGGACCATCGCATCGGCCCAGGCAAAGCCCAGCCTCATACGGGCCTCTTCGGCAGCGGCACCGAGCTTCTCGAGCAGAATGGTCTCGACCAGCGCCGCATCCTCGAGCACAGAATGCTCTTCCAGCAGATCGGCTGCGACGGCGCCGCCGCGTGCCTCGTAGTCTTCGCGCACGAAAGCCCCGATATCGTCGCTGACCTGCACCCCGCGGGATTTGAGTGCCTGACGGACGGTATAGGCCTGCAGATAGCCGCCGTCTTTCGTGAGCGCCTCGAAGACCTCGCGCTGTGCCTCCTGGCTCGGGTGCTCGGCGAAGGCCTTCATTGTGTCGAGCGTGATCACCTTGCCCCGAGCCGCGGCGCGGATGTCGGGGTGGATCAGGCCATAGCGCAACCGGCCTTTCACGGCGGCGACGGTCGTGCCGAATGACTTCGCGATGGTCTCGGGCGTCTGGCCGTCGACCTCCATCATGCGGGCGAAGGCCTCGAACTCGTCGATTGCGTTCATCGGGGCCTGGGTGATGTTCTCGGCGAGCGACAGTGCCGTGGTGACGTCGCACTCCTCCGGCACAAGGCGACAGTCGATCTTGGTTTTCGCAGTGAACCCCTTGGCGGCCTTGTCTGCGGCCAGCTCCTTCAGGGCTGCATGGCGCCGGCCACCGGCGAGGACAGCATATTTGCCGTCAAGCTTCTGGACCAGGAGAGGCTGGAGCAGGCCCAGCACAGCGATGCTGGCCTTCAGATGCGCGATGTTCTCGGGGTCATAAGTTTCCGGCGAGTTGCTGCGCACGTTGGCGGGATGGGCGGTCAGATCGCCGATGGCGACGGTGAGAGCGGTAATGCTTTTAGTCATGGGATATCCTTCCAGGTGGGTGAGGTGTGGCCCGCGCCTTCACGCGCGTGACCAATCCCCGTCTTCAGGGATCACCACGACAAAAGGCCCACTCTCCCTTTGAGGGGTCAGTGGGCCTTCATCGCCTGGGGTGTCAGGAGAGGGTGTCCCCTGCCCTTCTACCAGTCGCGCGCCAACATAATGGTCAGCACGCGCATGGTGGTGGCGGGGTTGTCCGGGGTCTCAGCCCCGTAGCGGAAATCCGAGTCCGCCTCATAGAGATCGATTTTCCAGAACACGGTCTCGCCCCGGATCTCGACCGCCCCGAAATCATGCCAGCCTTCCGGGTCATTTTCGGGCTCGAATGTGGCAAACTCACCAGTCGCCTTCACCGCCTCGGCCATGAAGCCATCGTCGGCCTCCATAAGCGAGCGGGTGACATGCATCCGGCCCTGGATGGGCTGCGCGGGCGGCACTCCAAGGCATGCAAGTTTGCGAAACGCGTCGTTCTGCACCGCGATCACGGTCGGATCCGGACGGTCTGGCTGGGGTTGAACATTCATGGACATGGGGATCTCCTTTGAGAGGTTTGAAACACCCTTCTCAAAGCCCGCTTTTTCTTTTCCGCTTGGCGGATGAATCGAGGCCGAAGGCGCCCTACCCGAACAGCCCTTTGGGTCTGAAATTCGGGTTGGGGATGGTCTCGACCCAGCCACCCTGTTCCTTGATGCTCTCGAGCGCCGCCGAGAGCGGATAAGCGCCCTCGGACGTGCTCCACCAATAGGCACCGCGCTTGAAGGTGATGATCTTGCGGCGGCCGTCGTTGAAGCAGGCCACCCGCAGCGTTTTGGGTTCTTTACGTGACATGGGTGTCTCCGTTCTCCGCGCGGTCAGGCGGCCTCGGCGCCGTCCCCTGCCCTGCCCGTCTCCGATCTGGCGATCAGATAATCACAGGCGCGCTGCGCGTCCGCGGCGTGCCGGAAGATCGCGCCCTTGTCCGACCGAAGGACCCGCAACCAGTTGTGGAGATAGGCGGCATTCATCTCGAGCGTATGCGCCGTGAAGCCGAGCGACTGGCCTAGGAACACCGAGGTCAATTCCGCGACAATCTCCTCACGCGCATAGGACGTGTTGCCAAACTTCGAGAACCCGAAATCACGGTTCAATCGATGGGGGGCTTTCGTGGCATGGGCGAGCTCATGGGCCCAGACCCCGTAAAAATTGCGCGGGTCCTGGAACCGCGTGATGGACGGCATGTAGACCTTGTCCACGGGGGGCAAATAGTACGCTTCCGTGCCCGTGAAGACGGTCGTGATGTCGATGGCATCGAAAAACGCCTGCATGTGCGGGATGGGCTCGGACGGCGGATGCTCGGGCACGGGCTCCGGGTCAGGGTAGAAGCTGTCGGGCAAGCCCTCGATCTGGCAGGCGTTGAATACGCGGTAGGATTTCTGGAAGCGGAAGACACGGGCTTCCTCGGAGCGATCATCCCCGTCGCTGCGGTCATCCTCATCGCCGGCGTCCCTCCAGCTTTGACCGTAGTAAACGACGACAGAGGACTTCTCGCCCTTGCGAACCTTTGCGTCCAACGCATTGGCTTGCGGCAGCGTCATCCAGAAAGGTGAGCTGTGGCCCGCCATCACGGTCCGCATCGTCAGCAGAAAGTTGTTCACCCCCTGGTAGGGCTCACCGCCCACGCGCACGGGGCGAGAGCTGCCGCCTGCGGTCCAGGGCTGGCGCCACGGCAGCACGCCGCGCTCAATGATACGGATGATTTCGTTTGTGATGACCTCTGAGGCATCGAATTTGGGCGTGCGGGATCGGGCCATGGCTGGCGTCCTTTCGAGTTTTGGTGAGAGGGAGTGGTCACTAGGTTGACCGACAGGGCCGCGGATCGTTGGTGATGCTCGCGCCGAGCTGTTCGGCCATGTCGATGTAGGTGGTCAGCGACACGGACCTGCCGGGACCCGAAGGTTCAGAGTCGTCCGATCCGTCCCGCGCCACCCGCGGCAGGTTCGCGAAGGCGATGACATCGGTGACGGGTCGGATATCGATGAACGGGGTCCCTTGTGCGACCGCGAGGGCGGCCAAGGGAAAGCGCTTGATCGGCGCGAAGGTCGACACGGTGGTCCAACCGAGATGGAGGAATGTCCCGCCCTCCCCGCAGATCACATGCGCGTTTGGCAATAACGCCGCCTGCTTCAGATAACCGAGATCACGTAGGACGGTCTCGCGCTCGCGCCGTTGTGCCAGCGCCGTCTGGCCAGTTCGGCGCAGCTCTCTATGCCGCCACCACGAGGCAGCGGTTGCGCGGAGCACGCGCAAGACACCTGTTTGCATGGGAATGCCCTTCATCAGGAACGGCAGACCGGAATCCGGCCCGGACCCATCTGAGGGACCCCAAAGGCCCTCATCCGTCAGTCACAAAACCCGAAGAACACTTTCACTCTTTAGGGATCTGATGCCGAGGAGCGTTAAATGCAAAGCTCATGAGAACGTAGGATCCTCCACTTTCCGGCATCAGACCCCAATGAGGAACAGGATCAGGCCCGGACACCCTCTTTCGGGCATCCTCAGGCCTGACCTCCCCCGGCCCTCCTCTTCCTCTCAAACCCCATGATTTCCGCAGGTGGCTTGATTTTGTTCCTGTTATGTTCTATGTTGAAAGCCACGCTAAGAAGGGAGATCCCCGATGGAAAGCACCACTTACGCCCTGCCCGCGACGCCAAAGCAGATCGCCTATGCGCGCGCACTGGCCCTTCGCAACCAGACGCTTCTGCCGTGTGAGGTTCAGCAAGATCGGCGCTCCTTGAGCGCCTGGATCGACGCACAGGCCAAGCTGAAGCCGGGCACGCAGGACAGCCGCCCGACATCAAAGCAGGTCGCCTTTGCCGAGCGCCTCGCCCGCATCAAGCGCCGCGCCGTGCCGGACGAATGCTTCCGCGACAAGGAGCTGATGTCGAAGTGGATCGATGGGAACAAGTGAAGCTGGGTAGACCCCGCGCTGATCGAGATTACTTCGGCCGATCGACAACGGATGCCCCGCCCGACTTGGCAAGCGCGATCAGGCTGGACTGGATTTTGGATGTGAAGACGGAACTGAACGTGCCGATGGGCGTGCGGTCCTCCCAGACAAAGGACCGCTCCAGAACATCGGTGTTGATCTCGTCCAGCATGACCCATTTGCGGACATGGGTTTATGACCCCACGCGCTGCGACTCGATCTGTGGCACCTCGATGATCAGCACGATGTTGACGAGCGTTGCCGCAACAAGCAGCCGGAGCGGGGTTCGGGTACACCCCATTAACTCCTAGCCTACGGCGACCCCGAACAGCGCACCGACCCCGGCTGTCGCCGCCATTGCAAGCGCTCCCCATAGCGTGACCCGCGTGGCCCCACGGACGACGCCTGCGCCGCCGGCCGAAGCGCCCAATCCGCCAAGAACCGCAAGGCCAAGGATCGTCGATCCCGCCACCAGGGGAGCGATCTGCGCCTCCGAGACCAGCAGCACGACGATCAGGGGCAGCACCGCCCCAACGGCGAAGGTCAGTGCGGACACCAGAGCCGCCTGGACAGGGCGGGCGGTAACGGTTTCCGAAATGCCGAGCTCGTCGCGCGCATGCGATCCGAGCGCGTCACGTTCAGTCAGTTGCACGGCAACCTTTTCCGCCAGGTCGCGGTCCAGCCCCCTTTCAACATAAATCCGGGTTAGTTCCTCGAGCTCGGCCTCGGGCGTTTCCTCGAGTTCACGGCTCTCTCGGGCGAGGTCCGCCTGTTCGGCGTCAGTTTGCGAGCTGACCGAGACATACTCCCCCGCCGCCATCGACATCGCGCCAGCCATAAGCCCGGCCAGCCCGGCGATCATGACCTCGGGCTTGCCGGACCCGGCTGCGGCGACGCCGACGACGAGGCTCGCGGTCGAGACAAGACCATCGTTGGCGCCGAGAACGGCGGCCCGCAGCCAGCCGATGCGATGCACCATATGGATTTCAGAATGTGATAGACGGCTCATGGCGTGGCTCCTTGAACGATGTCAGCTTGCTCTGAAATGATCGCCTGGGGTTTGCCCGTAGCTGGCTCCTGTGGCGCGATGCGCAGCGCGCGCAGGGCGTTCAGGATCACGGCAACGTCGATCACTTCTTGCAGGAGCGCGCCCTGAACCGGCGTGAGGTAGCCGAAAGCGGCCGCGATCATGCCCATGACAGACAGGCCGATCCCGGCGACAACGCTTTCGACCGCGATCCGGCGTGAAGCCCGCGCGATCTCGATGCCGGGCCCCAGCCGGTCGATCCGGTCGACGAGCAGCACCACGTCGGCGGCCTCGGCCGAGGCCGCGGCGCCCCGTGCCCCCATTGCCACGCCTACATCGGCTGCGGCCAGGGCGGGCGCGTCGTTGACACCATCACCCACCATCATCACCGGCCCGTGTTTACGCTCAGAGAGCACCAGCAACACCTTTTGATCCGGCGTCAGACCGGCCCGCAGCCCGTCGAGGCCCAGCCCTTCCGTCACACGCTCGGCCACGTCCGCGCGGTCGCCGGTGGCCAGCAGGATACGCGAGATCCCTTGGCGGCGCAGACCGTCCAGCATGGCACCCGCTCCCTCGCGCAGCGGGTCGGACATGACGAGGTGCCCGGCCATGTGACCGTCAACTGCCACTGCGACAAGGACCGATCCGGCGCCCTTGGCGGGGTGATCGCCCACCATCCGCCCGACCCGGGACGCCACGAAGCCGTCGCCCCCGACGATCACCTCGCGGTCCTCCACACGACCCAAGACCCCTTCGCCCGGGATCTCAGCCACTTCTGTCGGAACGGGCAGTGTGAAGCCCTGTGCCTTGGCGGCGGTGACGATCGCTTGCGCGACAGGGTGCTTGGAGGCCTGATCGAGCGCGGCCGCGAGGCGCAGGATGTCGTCCTCGTTCATGCCATCGTGGCTGTCGATCGAGATGATCTGCGGACGGCCATCTGTCAGCGTCCCCGTCTTGTCGAGGATCAGCGTACGGATGCGCGCCATTGTCTCGAGCGGCCCTGCGCCCTTGATCAAAACGCCAAAATGCGCCGCACGCGAGAGACCCGCGACCAGCGCAACCGGCACGGCAAGGATCAGCGGACAGGGCGTGGCGACCACCAGCACGGCGACCGCGCGGATCGGATCGCCTGTGAACCACCAGGCCGCGAAGGCGATACTGACGGTGACGACCAGAAAGCCCAGCGACCAGCGGTCGGCCAGCCGGGACATCGGCGCTTTGGACGCCTGCGCTTCCTCGACCAGGCGAACGATCCCGGCATAGGTGCTGTCCTTGGCCTCGCGCGTCGCCGTCAGGTCGAAGGCCTCGCCCGCGTTGGTCGATCCGCTCATGGCGTCGGCCCCGCGCGCCAGCCGGACTGGGAGGGATTCGCCGGTCAGCGCCGCGGTGTCGAGGAAGGCGGTGTCGGACGTAACCGAACCGTCCACGGGAACGACATCGCCCTGCCGGATCAGCAGGCGATCGCCCGGTGCGATCTCCTCGAGAGGCACATCCTCAAGACCGCCGTTCCGGTGCCGCGTCGCGGTCCGGGGTACGCGAGATAGAAGATCCTTCATCGAACGACGTGCACGGCCCTCAGCGAAGGCTTCGAGGAAAGTGCCTCCAGAATACATGACTGCGACGACAGCCGCAGCCAAGGTCTCGCCGAAGACAAGCGCCGCCGACATCGACAGCGCGGCAACGATATCGAGGCCCACCTCGCCGCGCCCAATGCTGCGGACGATTTCGACCACAAGCGCTGCCAGCGCGGGAACAACTCCTGCAATCCAGATCAGGTTCGCAACCTCTGGTTGGCCCGCAAGGTAGAATGCGAGTCCCACGATCAGCCCGGTTGCGGCCATCAGCAGGAGTGCGGTCTTGAAGCGATCGGTACGGGTCTGTTCCATGCGGCTCATCTTCCCCCGGCTGAGGCGATTGCCGCTGGTTCTTCGGAAAAAAGACGCCCGACTCCCACGCCCATTGCATTCCCTTCATCATCGCGCAGAAGAAACAGGGCGTCGAGTCCACGTTGTCTTGCGAGGTCCGCACCCCTCTCCGCACCGAGCACCATCAGCGCCGTCGCCCAGGCGTCGGCCTCGGCACAGGTGCGGGCCACGACGGTGACGGAGGCCGGCGAGGCGATCAGCGGCGCGCCACGTCTCGGATCCATGGTATGCGACAGGCGGCGCCCATGCACCTCGACCCAATGGCGGTAGTCACCGGAGGTCGCGACGGCGGCGTCCTGCAGCGCCAGAACCGAATGCGGCGTCCGGCGATCAGGGTCCGGCGCTTCTACCGCGATGATCCATGCCTCGCCATCGGGGCGCAGGCCCATGGCACGCATCTCACCGTCGATGCCGACAAGGGCGTCGGCAATCCCATGATCGCGCAAGGTCTCGGCGAGCCGGTCGACACCGTGGCCCTTGGCGATGCCGTTCAGGTCCAGCGCGACGGGCGCGGTCTTGCGCAACTGCATCCCCTCGATCTCCAGCACCTCCTGAGCCGGGCGGCGGGGGGCGTCCATCGCGGCGCGGATACCCTCGGGCGCGGCGGCCCCGGGCCCGAAACCCCAGGCCGTCACCGCATCGCCCATGCCGATATCGAAGGCCCCGCCCGAGGCACGCCCGATCTCGAGCCCGAGGCGCAGGACCGCCCGCAGTTGCTCCGGCACCACCACCCAATCGCCCACCGGCGCCGCATTGATCCGCATGAGCGCGCTCTCCGCGTTCCACATCGACATCTGCGTGTCCACCTCGTCGACAGCCGCCTGAAGGGCGGCACGAATTGCATCCGTGTCGCGGACCCGATCCGCGAAGAACAGCGCCGACCAGCGCGTGCCCATGGCGGGGCCGTTCAGGGCGATGCGCGCGCGCTCAGTAGACATCTTCGACATACCGCCCCTCTGCCTTTAGGACTGCGGGCGTAAGCCCGGCAGGTGCGAGTATCTCGGCCAACGCATCGCTCACGCCCGTGGCCATGTCGCGCCCGCCGCAGACCATCACACGCGCCCCGTCGCAGATAAGCCGGGCCACCTGCGCCGCGTCGGCGCGCAAGGCGTCCTGCACATAACTGCGCCGCGCGCCGCGCGAGACGGCGGTGACAAGCCGGGTCAACCGCCCCTCAGCCTGCCAGCCGGGCATCTCTTCGCCATAGAAGAAATCGCTGTCCGCATGCCGCATCCCGAAAAACAGGTGCACGGGCCTGTGCCGCGCATTGCCGCGGATGAAGCCCGCCAGCGGCCCGATGCCGGTGCCCGCCCCGATCAGGATCAGCGGGGTGAGACCGCGACCGGCGTCAAAGCCGGGATTGCGCCGCAGGAAGGCCCGGACCGTATCGCCCGGTTCCAGCGCGGTCAGCTGGCCCGAGGCCAGACCGCCCGGATGCTTGCGCACCACGATCTCGACGAACCCGTCGCGCCGGCCCGAGGCCAGCGAATAGAGGCGCGGCATCGGGCTGCCCTGCGGCAGGACGCCGATCAGGTCGCCCGCCTGGAACCGTGCGAAGCCCGTGCCCGTCAGCCGTTGCCACGGCGTTGCGCGCGGCAGGGCGAAGCGCAGGATCGCGGCCCCCGCCTGCATCTCGGCCCCGTAGTTGCGCCGCGAGACGAGGGTCAATGTTTCGGTGCGCGGCGAAACGGGCTGGTGAGAAAGCTCGAGAGAGATGCCAAGCACCTCGCCAAGAGCTCGGCCCCAGCGCGCGAAATCCTGTGGCGATTGGCGGTCGATCGTGTCCAGCGGCATGAGTTCGGCCCAGCCCTTCGCCTGCGCCGCTGCCGCAACGGCCTTGGCGAAGGCGCAATAGGACGGAAAGCTGCGGTCGCCGAAGCCGAGCAGGGCCATCGGGATATCAGGCGCAGGGGCCGACGCGTTCATCCGGTCGAGGAGCCCCTTGGCCGAGGCGGGCGCCGCGCCATCGCCATAAGTCGCGGCGAGGACGATGATGCGCTCTGCACGGGCGTAGCGCTCTGGTGCGAAGCCCGACATCGGGCCAACATGGACGCCCTGCCCCGCTGCCGTCAGCGCGGCATGCAGGGTCGCGGCGAAGCCCCAGGTGCTGCCACCCTCGCTGCCGACAAGAATGATCGTCTCGGCACGGCCCGCGGGCTGGTTGCCCCGGATGCGCGGCCGCCCGCGCCGCCCGGCAAGCCAGATCAAGACGCCGGTCACGCCCATCGCCGGCACTCCGAGCGCCATCATCCCGAGCACAAGGCCGAGCATCGCGGCCCCCTGCCCCGTGTGCAGCATGTAAATGGTTTCCGAGACGCGCTCCCACCCGGTCAGGTCGGCCCATGCCACGAGCGCGCCGGTTCCCTGGTCAAGATAGCCGGTGCCCCGGTCGGTCTTCAGTGTGAACACGTCCGTCGCATCGCCGGGATAGGGAAAGCTCAGTTCGCGCAGCTCGGCGACGGGCGTCTGCAGCAGCGTGGCCATCTGATCGAGAGCGAACCCAATCTCTCCGCTCACTTCGGTGGGATCAGCCGGCAGGACGCCACCGTCCGGCAAAAGATCGAAGGTGGAGGCTGTCATCCAGAGGGCGGTGGTGGAGGACAGAACGAGGCCGATGACGGCGATCCGGGCGATCTCGACATGCAGCCTGCCCGTGAACGGACCGCGCAAGGACGCGAACCAGTGCCGCCATCCGCCCGCCCGTCGCACGACCAGCATAGCACCCGAGAGCGAGAGGACCAGCATCGCCGCGGCCCCGGCGGCCATGGCGATGCGCCCGCCATCCCCGAGGAAGAGCGAGCGATGAAAGTTGGTGAGCCAGCGAAGCGCCTGGTTCGGGTCGGCCGAGGCCACGCCCGCGCCCGTCGCCGGGTCGATCACGGCAGCACCCGGCGCGCCCTGATCGAACCAATAGGCGGTGATCCGACCGGAGGGCGACCGCCGGATCTGCTCGACGCCCGGATAGACGACCTGGATGCGCTCCGCGAGGGTGGCGACTGTCAGGCCAGTCTCCACCTGCGGCGCGGTGATGCGCTCGACTGCCGGAAAGACCGAGAGCGCAGCGCCGCTCAGGCTCAGGATCGTGACGAGCGCGAGTGCCAGAAGACCCGGCCAGCGATGGAGTGTACGGATCATGGCCCTGCCCCTCACATGTCGTAGGAGAAGTTGGCGATGTAGCGCCGCCCGCTCACCGGCGTGCCCGCGCCCGCCGTCGTCAGCGGCACGGCCACCTCGTTCGGGCTGTCGCGCATATCCTCGACTGCCGCGTCGATGTGCAGCGTGTAGCCCGCATCGAACAGCGCGTCGGCCAGATCGAGCGTGATCTCGAGACTGCGGCCCGCGCCGACGCTGGCGCCGGTGATACCGTTTACCTGCGCGGTATCGCCGCCCGTGGCACGGTACCAGTCGCTCAGATGCTCGTAGTACTTGGACTTGCCACCAGCCATCCAGAGACTGCCGACATAGGCGCCCGAGGCGTCGGTAACGTAAAGCGCGAGGTAAGCGCCGTCGCCACCATAGTTGTTAAGGGTGGTTGTGAGCGTCACGGGCCGTGCCATAGCGAGGCCGGGAAGCGTGAGTGCGGTGGTAAGCGCGAGCGTTGCGAGAAGTGATTTCATGGGAATGATCCTTGTTCAGGGTGCTTCGGAGCTGTTCAGTTCACCTGAACCTGCGGAGGGGCGCCGTTTCCGAAGAGGCCGTTCTGCGGAGGAGCGACCGTTCCAGCGGGCGCGGGATTGCGGGCGCCACCGCGGTCGTCGTCATCATCCTCGTAGTCCATCTCGACGATCTGCAGCGTCGCCGGATCGAACTTCACCTCGATCTCGCGGCCATTCTGGTCTCGGCCTTCGATTTCGTAGCAGCCGTCGTCGATCTCGAAGTCGCGCACCGTCCAACCGTTCTGTTCGGCCATCTGCATGGCGGCCTCGCGCGGCTGCCACTGGTCACGGGGCGCATTGCAATCATCGTCGTCGGCCAGCGCAGCGCCGGCGGGCAAAAGTGCGATCAGGGCAAGGGCGGTCAGGGTCTTTTTCATGGCAAGGGGTCCTTTCGTTTGATGAGACCAATCTGGCACCCCGACCTGAGGGCATCCTGACGCCCCAGCGATTCCTGCTTCAGCTTGCCGTCAGGAAAATGGCCCCGCCGATGATGACGGGGCCAAAAAGATGCGAGCGCAGGCTACAGGGCTGGCATGGCTATACGCCCTGCCCCGCGTTCAGGTGAATTCGAACTGCTCGAAGCGGACACGGCGAGGCGTTTGGCCTTGTGCTTTCAAGCCCTTGAGAATCCCGTCCTTCAGACCGGTTGGGCCGCAGAACCACAGATCGGCTTGCCGGATCGCGAAAGGGACCGCGCCAATCAGGCGCTCGGCCGTGAGCCTGCCATCGCGCGTCGTAACGACCACCTCGAAACTGAACCTCGGGTTGCGGGCAGCCGCAGCGCGCAACGTCTCTACGCCAATCGCCTCCTCTTGTGTCGGAACGCAGTAGATGAGGTGAATGTCGCGACTCTCCGCCTCTGTCAGGCTTTCCGCCCAGGCGAGGAACGGCGTGATACCGATGCCGCCGGCAAGCCATATTTGGCGCGCACCGCCCTTGCGGAAATTGAACCGTCCATATGGCCCTTCGACCTGCACGCGCGTTCCGGTCCGCAAGATGGCGGGCAGGCTTCGTGTCCAGCCACCCAACCCCCTGATGCAGA
The DNA here is from genome assembly GCA_021555075.1 of Rhodobacteraceae bacterium LMO-JJ12. Lineage (NCBI taxonomy): Bacteria > Pseudomonadati > Pseudomonadota > Alphaproteobacteria > Rhodobacterales > Paracoccaceae > Rhodobacteraceae bacterium LMO-JJ12. Next base: position 28,975 of record JAKGBX010000005.1, on the reverse strand, counting down.
ACGTCAGGGTGCCGTCAGGGCGCGGGGCGCTGGCAATCGTGAAAGGGTGCGGCTCGGACAGTCCTGCCTCTGGCGCGCGGAAGAAGGCGAATTGCCCCGGCCGCCACCGCATGGCCCGCCCCTCGGGGCGGAGGGTTAGCGTGGTGGTGTCCTTGGTCTGGCTGATCTCTGTGACGGTGAATTCTCTACGCCGCAGGTACGGGGCGACCAGCTCGGTGAATATCCACGCGATCACTCCGGCGATGCCGAATGTGTTCAGAAGCACCGAGAGCGATGGATCTACCTCTGTCGGCAGGTCGACGAAGAACTGGTGAAAGACCACGATTGCAAAAAGGGCCCCCATGAAACGATGGCTGAACCGCCAGATTTGATAGGGGATTTCCAGTGGGGTGAAGGGCAATCTCCGGAACCAGCTGACAGCAACCAGGGCAAGAAGCGCGTTGAAGGCAAGTTCGCCCGCCTCTTCACCAAGTTCACCAAGGGAGGTTTCACGCACCAAACGCTCGAAATCCGGCTCGATCTGCTGGTGCAGGATCATCAGGACCATTGCGGAAATACCAAGCCACTTGTGGACCCGGTACATGCGATCGAGACCGCCGAACAACGGCTCCACCAGCGGCGGCCGTGCGGCGAGGATCAGGGTCTGTGCCATCGCGACAACTGCCGCGGCCCCGACGGCGATGCCGAGCGCGGCATCCGCACCATAAGTCGCATAGGTGTTGAAACCGAGCAAAGCCGCCAGCAGGCATGGCAACGCAACCAGCACCGGGCCCGTCAGGGCTAGAGGAGAGTTTAGGGAAAGCCGGGAGAGTGGCGGCAGGCTCGGCACCGGGACAATACCGTCGCGACGCGCTGCATCAGTCATCGTCGCGTCTCTCGTGATCCCGCTCGCGGCGATCATCCTCGTCGTCCTCGTACTCGAACTCGATTACCTCCAGCGTGGCCGGGTGGACAGTCACCTCGATCGCACGCCCCTCGGCATCCCTCCCGTCGATCTCGTAGCAGCCGTCATCGATCTTGATCCGGCGCACCGTCCAACCATTTTCCTCGGCCAGCATGGCAACAGCATCGCGCGGCTGCCAGTCGGCCATCGGCACGAAGCAATCGTCGTCAGCCAGCGCCGCGCCGGCCGTAAAGACCGCGAGAAAGCCGATAATTGTCAATGTCTTCTTCATGGGGCACACTCCTAGTGGCTCGCCTCTTGATGCCATTCATGCGCCGCGAAGCTGACGGCAGCCTGAAGGGGCTCGACCCACAAGCTTCAGCTTCGTGTCAGCCAGACGGATCATGGAGGGACATCAGGAAAGGACGGGTACGACCATGCGCATATTGCTGATCGAGGACGACACGACTCTTGGCGCTGCCGTGCGCGACCAGATCGCAGCTGATGGCCAGTCAGTAGACTGGGTCACGCGGCTAGACGCGGCGGCAGACGCGATGAGCGCAACCTCTTACGACCTGCTCCTGCTCGACCTCATGCTGCCAGACGGACGTGGTATCGGGTTCCTCAAGGGCCTCAGGACGCGTGGAGACGTGACGCCGGTCATCATCCTGACGGCGCTCGACCAGGTGTCCGATAGGATCGAAGGCCTCAATGCGGGCGCTGACGACTATCTTGTGAAGCCCTTCGACCTGTCGGAACTGTCGGCACGGATCGGATCGGTCGCGCGGCGCTACAGCGGCAACCCCAACCCGATCCTGACCCACGGACCGCTCGACATCGACCTTGCCGCGCGCAGCGTCCATCGGGATGGCAGACATGTGCCGCTGACGGCGCGGGAATGGGCGCTCTTCGAGGCCTTCCTGGCGCGTCCCGGGCAGCTCCTGTCCAAGGCGCAGTTGGAGGAGAAGCTCTACGCTTTCGACGCCGAAGTCGAGAGCAACACCATCGAGGTGCACGTGAGCCGCCTGCGCAAGAAACTGGGGAGCGCCATCATCGAGACCGAGCGCGGCATGGGTTACCGGCTGGGCAAGCCATGATGTGGCCATCCAGCCTTCAGGTACGGCTCGGCTTGTCACTCGGCCTTGTGCTGACGATCCTCTGGCTCGCCGCCGCCACGGTTACCGCGGTGATCGTTCGGGGCGAGATGGACGAGGTCTTCGACAGCGCCCTGCGCGAAACCGCCGAGCGCATCCTTCCGCTGGCCGTGACCGACATCGTCGGCCGAGAAGATCAGGGTGTGACGCAGCGCCTCGCGCCGATCCGGGAGCATGACGAGTTCTTCACCTACATCGTACGCGATGCCGAGGGACGCATTTTGCTGCAATCCCATGCGGCGGACCCTGCCGTGTTCCCTCCATACGACGGGCCGGGATTTGGGCAGAACGCCACACATCGCCTCTACAGCGACGCGGCGCTCCAGGGGACGATCAGCATCACCGTGGCCGAACCGTTGGCGCATCGCGCATCGGTTGCTCTTGAAATCCAGATGGGCCTCGGCCTGCCGCTGCTGGTCGTGCTGCCGTTGGCGCTCGCGTCGATTATTCTCGCTGTGCGCTTTAGCCTCGCCCCTCTCCATCGGTTCCGTACGCGGCTTGAAGCGCGCGGCGTGCGCGACCTGTCAGAAGTACCCGCGGCCGACCTGCCGACCGAAATCGGACCGCTGGCCGCAACCTTGAACAGCCTTTTGGCTCGGTTGCGCGACGCGTTCGAGGCTGAGCGAAGTTTTGCAGCCAATGCGGCTCATGAACTAAGGACACCATTGGCGGGCGCTATCGCCCAGGCGCAGCGACTGCGGTCAGAGACCAAAGATCCGACCATCGACGCCCGTGCCGCCGAGATCGAGGCAACGCTCAAGCGTCTCACTCGGCTTTCCGAGCGTCTCCTGCAGCTTGCGCGGGCGGAAGGCGGTAGACTTCGGATGGACCAGAGCGCTGATGTCAGAACCATCACTCGGGTCGTGGTGGAAGATATCGCGCGCACCACAGAGAACGGGCGCCTTACGTTGAACTTGCCGGACACGCCTGTCTTGTCTGATATCGACCCCGACGCATTAGGAATTCTGTGCCGGAATCTGGTGGAAAACGCCCTACGCCACGGGGCGCAGAATGCCCCAGTCGCGGTTACACTCACGAGCGAGGGGCAGTTGATCGTGGCGAACGAGGGCCCCGCGGTAGCAACCGAAACACTCGAACGCCTGACAGGGCGCTTCGAGAGGGCAGATGCAAAAACTGATGGTAGCGGGCTTGGCCTCGCTATCGTCTCAGCCATCGCAGAACGGATCGAAACCTCTCTCTTGCTCCAGTCACCACGTCCCGGTGAAACTTCTGGATTTCAGGCATCCGTCAGATTGCCAACGGATGCTCCAAATGCCCATGTGAAAGATCGGGAGCATTGGCCTTGAAGTCTCACGTCGCAGCGCCCCGAGGGGTGCGGTGTCGATGATGGTTGTTGTAGACATGATTCTTCATTCTGAATGCGAGTAATCGCGCTCATCCCATTGATATTATTACACTATAGGGTGATTGGGGGCGGAATCTCCGCCCCCCGCTGGATCACGTTATTCCGAGGCCAGCATCGACGCGCCTTCAGCAGGCAGGTCATCCGTCAGAAATGCAGGAAGGTCAGCTTCACTGACGCTGTCAGCCGCTTCGGCATCCGCCCCCTGCCCTTCGGCATGGTCCTCATCGTCAAGCGCCACGAGATCGTTCCGGCGCATGACGCTCGTCGACCAGCTTTGCCACCACGCTGTCCTTCAGATCGCTCGCCTGCGCCGGCATGTAGATGTGACGCACTGAGGCTTCGAGACAGCTTCCCGAAGCAGAGGAAGTGCGGAAGGTGTCCGTCACAATCTTCAGCAGCAGCAGAATCAACGCCACGTCGGGCGAGCGCCCGATCGCTTCACGCAGCGCCAGCGTCCGGTGTGCCGTCAACTCGATTACGAGCCGCTCGGGCAGTGGCTTCAGCGCTCCGTCATCCTCATCCTCCGGCAGATCGCCGCCAATCGGCTGGCCTCCCGACATGATGACGGTTCCGGCATGAGCGGCACTGTCATAGCCATCGGTGAGATCACGATCATCCCCCTGCCCCGCCACCGCAGGATCAGCACCATCCTGGACCGCTGTCACGTCAACCGGCTCATCCTCTGGACGCACATAGCCGCGATAGACGGCCAGCGCGCCGTAGCGGTCGAGCGTGACGAACGCCCCTGCCCGCCCGATCTCCTCCGCGTCGAAGATCAACGGCCGGGTCTCGATCTTTTCCATCTCCGTTTCCAACACGCCAAGCCGCGTGTCGATCCCGTCGGGGATTTCATCCTGACCCGCGTATTCCTCTTCCAGCGCCCGGTATTCGGCGAGCAGCTTGGCATGGGCCGCGCCTTCGTCATCCGTCATCGGTGCCGGATCACCTGACAGGGACCGCAGGCCGTGGCTGTAGCCGTAGGGCAGGTCAAGCGCGACCTCGATCCACTTCCAGCCCTCAACGGCAACCGTCTCAGCCTTGGCCTGGAGTTTTTCCGTCACCAGCCGATCGAGCAGGGCAGGGTCCTCGAGCCAGCCACCGTCATCGCCCTGAAAGAGGTCATGCAACATCGTGCCGCCCGCCGCTTCGTAGGCCTCAACACCCACAAAGACCGCGCGCCGGTCAGACGCCCGGACCGAGGTCTCGGTCAGCATGCGCCGGATCTGGAATGGCTCCTTGTTCCAGGATGAATGGATCACATCCCAGACCTGAACCTGACGCGCATGATCGGGGTTCACGGTGAAGGCCATGAGCTGCTCCAGCGTCATGCCATCCTCGGCATAGACCTCAAGCAGGGCAGAGGCGACGGAAGCGAGTTTCAAGCGCTGCTTCACGATCTGCGGCGTCACGAAGAAGGCGGCGGCAATCTCTGCATCGCTCTGGCCCTTGTCCCTCAGCGCCACAAACGCGCGGAATTGGTCGAGCGGGTGCAGGGCGACGCGATGCATGCTTTCTGCAAGGGAATCATCCTCGGCCAGGATGTCGGACGCAGCATCGCGCACGATGCAAGGAATGGGCGGGGTCTTTGCCAAACACTTCTGCTTCACCAGCAGGGACAATGCTTGGAACCGACGGCCACCGACCGGGATCTCGAACTTGCCGGTCTCGGTGCCGTCGTCAGCCAAGACGGGCCGCACGCTCAGGCTCTGCAACAGACCGCGGCGGGCGATGTCTTCGGCCAGTTCCTCGACAGACACGCCAGCCTTGATGCGCCGCACGTTGGACTGGCTCAGGACCAGCTTGTCAAAAGGGATATCCCGCGAAGGGGACAGGGTGATTTTCCGGACAGCTTTCGTCATCAGATCTTCTCCACGACGGGCGCCGGAAGCCACTCTCCCGATCTCATTTCCCGTCACCCTCAAACCAACACTCCTTTCCCTCTCGATGATCGTATGGTTGCCAAGAGGCGACTTAACAGCTGTTAAGTCATGCCAACTGAGCACCGCGGCGTTGAAACTTAACAGCTGTTAAGCCGCACTTCGCCGACCGATCAAAGCCATGACCATCGGACCGCAAGAGAATTCGCCCGCCGCGGCCTTGGACGTCAGCGCCCGCAAGTATCCACCCGGTGATCTGATGTCAGAGAATCGTTCCAGCATGGCCACGACGACGATCGAGGCTTGCTCTGGTCCCATGCAGCGTTGCGCTTCTTCCCACGCGGAAACACTGATCCCCATGGCCGGCCTTACATGACAAGCCGCGTCGAAAAGTTGGTGCCAGTGTCGAATGTCGCCCTGATAGAAAGTCTTGAGCGAGGGACAGCCGGCGATTACCAGGTGGAGTGGGATTTTCGGCACCCGCCTCGTGTCAGACTCTTCAAGGTCAGCCACGGGCTCACCCGTATCATCATCAGGCGCGCGTCCCGCCGCCCCGCCTTTTTCTAAGGCAGGTTCAAGATCTATAGATTCTTTATTTGAATTATGATGGTGACGCTCACATTGGGCATCATTGGTGTTCATTTCTTCTGTTTCAGGACCGTCAATCACATTACGCGCCTGGTCAAGAAGGGTCTCCAGTTCAGTCCGAAATGCCGACAGATCCTCAAGCGAGAGTTTGCGGCGAAGAGCGCGGGCGGTGAGGGCTGCCTTGTCGCGGAGCTGGTCCCATAGGCCAAGCCCGGGCTGGATCTCCTCGCCGAACTCCGCCAGAGCGGCCAAGTCGCGACGCATAAGGCTCACTACCTCCCTCAGTCGCCGCACACGGTCCTCGGCCTCACGCACAGCCTCTGCAGCCCGTGCAATTTCCTCGGCCCGGCAATAGAGCGGGGAGAGATCAAAGCCGAAGGCCACCCGATCTTCGCCACGCTTGCGCACATACCGCTTCCCATTGGGGCTATCGCGCCGCATGAGCAAGCGTGCCTCTACCAACCGGGCGAGGTGACGGCGCATCGTCGAGCAAGGCATGCCGTTCAGCCGCTCGCAGATCGCCTTGTTGGATGGGAAGACGACCATTTCGGTGTTCCCGCCAAGCGCATCGTCCGGAAAAAAGCTGAGAAGTCCCTGAAGAACGGTCAGATCGCGCTCGGAAACCCCGAAGGCGGCCTGTGCCTTGGACAGCTCACGGAGGAGCTCCCACTTGTTGACGGGCTTGCCGGGAACAGACGCCTCAGGACGCTCGACCACGCGCAGATGGGCGTGCGAGATCGGCCGCATAAACGGCGAAATCGGTGTGTAATCCATGATGTCATTCACGAAGGCAAAATTTCCCTGGCCCGCGAATCGCTTTGCGCTTGCGGGAAAGGGGCCAGATCGCTACATTCAGAGGTGCGAAAACTGAAGTTTTGTAGCGGGCTGGTCCCGTGCGAAACCTAAGAAAGGTCTCGTGAAGCTTGCTTCTCGGGGCCTTTTTCTTTTCTGCCTGTCTCGTGCCTCCTTTTTGATTGTTGCTCTTCCTCAGTCTTCCGAACGCTTCCAGCGCTCGTGAAGCTCGGTGATCAGCTGCGGGGCGTTGCCCTCAAGCCAGCTGACAAAATCGCTCTCCTCGGCCTTCAACTCGAGCTTGAGTTGCTTTCCACGACGTCCGATCGTGACAGTGGCGGCACCGACCCCCGGAATCACCGTGCCGGGCCGCCCGCGAGGGCGAGACGAGGATGTGGTCTGTTCGGGCTTCCCTGCAGCAGAGAGGACGGCCAAAAATGCATGATCGGATTTCTCGTCAATACCGCCTTGGTAGGATGTCTTGGCCTCACCCGCCAAAGCTGCAAGCAGTTCGCGATCGGCATCCGTAGCCCCCAGCAACTTCTTGAGCTCTTCCCACCTGGGCCGACCAATGCCCGGAGCGGCACCGATGGCGAGGACCAACTCCTCCCCAACGGTGCGGACCACGCTTAACAGCTGCGACACTCCTGCCTCGGTCAGATTGAGAACCTCGGCGACACCCTTGTTAGTGCGTTCGGATGCGCTCAGATGGTCACCGTCGAGCAAGGCTGCGGCAACAAGCGCTCGTTCGATGAAGCTTAGATCCCGCCGCTCCTGGTTCTCTAACAGCTGATCACGAAGTGCCTGATCGCCCTCCATCTCTGTGACAATGGCGCGGACCTTGATCCCAAGTTCTCTGCAAGCTTCCAGTCGACGACGGCCATAGATCAGGCTGTAGCGATCACCATCAAGCGGCCGGACGAGGATTGGTACTCGCTGTCCGTTCTTGGAAATTGACGCCTTGAGGCCCGCAGTCTCAATCTGCAGCCTGTCATCGAGCCGACCTGTGGTTTCGATTTGGTCAGGCTCGATTTCGAAAACGCCGCCGCGCAGCCTGCGCCCTTCAAGAGCGTCGGGCGCGTTGCGCAGGGTCTGCAGTGGCAGTCCCAGTTTAGGCTTTCTTGCCATTGCGTCCCCACGTGTTCTGGATGATCGCCGCGATCTCGTCGTTGACGGCGTTCATGGATTCGATTGCACGATCGAAAGTCTGACGCGTGAAGTCCTTCTTGTCGGCCTCGTAGAGCGTCTGCTTCGTCAGCCCTGCATCAGAGATCGCAGTAGACTCAACCATGTGGTTGGTCAGGACTGACCTGCCGAACAGACCCCGGATGAAAGCAATAACCTCGGTCTGCGGGGCATCACCCACCTTGTAGCGGGTCGGCAGAAAGCGCAGCCAGTCGAAGCGAAGGTTTGCGCCAGCATCCCGGATGACGCCAAGCAGATCAGCGGTCATGCGCAAAAACTGCGACATGGACATCAGATCGAGCATTTGGGGGTGAACGGTAACAAGCACCCCTGAAGATGCTGAAAGGGCGGACATGGTTAAAAAACCAAGCTGCGGCGGACAGTCGATGACGACGACGTCATAGTCCGCTTCGACACTGTCGAGCGCGTCGCGCACACGGGCAAAGAATGCGCGGGCGCCGCCACGCTGAATGGCTGCCGGTGTCTCATGTTCGAATTCCATGAGCTCGAGGTTCCCGGGAATCAGGTCAAGACCACGGATGTAGGTCTTGCGGATCACGTCCGAGATCGGGACCGGTTCATCGTAGCGAACCGCATCATACAGCGTGCCACCCTCCATCAGGTCCAGCTCAGGCTGGATGCCATGCAGCGCGGAAAGGGATGCCTGGGGGTCCAGATCGATCGCAAGGACACGATATCCCTTGAGAGCCAAGCGCTGTGCAAGGTGAGCGGATGTTGTCGTTTTCCCGGACCCGCCTTTGAAGTTCACAACAGAAACAATCTGAAGCTCGTCACCGGCACGACGCCCCGGAACGTAGGTTCCAGGCTTCTTCGCGTTTGCCTCAAGAGCGTGGCGAATCTCCCAGATATCATCGAGGGTATATCGCCGGTGGCTGCCCGCAGTGGTTTCGACGTCAGCGATCTTTCCTTCTCGATGAAGCTTGCGAAGGTAGGTATGATCGACGCCAAGCAACTCGGCCGCCTCGCCGCTGGTCAGGCTGCGCATGACTTTTTTGGCGTCGGGAGGGAAGTGGGCAGCACGTTGCGCATGAAGATTGGACGCAAGAAGCTCTGCGTAGTGCCCGATGGCAATGTCCAGGTCCTGCTCAGCTTCGCTCATCTCTGCCTCGATTCGTGGGCGCGTTTTTTATGTGATCGCGCGTTATTTATCGAGACTATTGCCCGAGCTATCAGATTCGTGCAAGCTCTTTCTAGATTTGGTGTCAGTCGCTGCGTCATGCACAAGAGTAGCTAGGGTTTGCGGCAGGCTTGTCTTAGGAACCTTTCGGATATACATTACAAGACGTATATCCGCATGGGAGGTCACGATGCAGGTCGCAAAATGGGGTAACTCGCTGGCCGTCCGTTTGCCCGCGGAGCTCGTCCGAGAGCTTGGTCTCAAGGAGGGTGATCAGATCGACCTGGTCAAGGACGACGGTCGGGTCAGAGTCCGTCGCCTTGCTCGTGCGGATGAGGTACTTACCGGCCTGCGCCGCTTCCGGGGCAAGTTGTCCGCAGCAGAACGTCTGAGCCGCGACGACGCACATGAGCGTTGAGTTCGCGGACACGAATGTCGTTCTTTACCTGCTCGACGACGGCCCAAAGGCCGATCGCGCCGAGGTCATCCTGGGGCAGGGGCCCCGGATCAGCGTTCAGGTTCTAAACGAGTCACTGGTGAACTGCCGCCGCAAAGCTGGCCTCGGTTGGGAGGAAGCAGCGGCCTTTCTCGAAGGCGTGCGCGCCTTGTGTCCCGTCGAAGATCTCACCGTGCAGACCCATGACGTCGGCCGCGCTTTGGCGGAACGCTACGGCTTCTCGATCTACGACGCGATGATCGTGGCCAGCGCTTTGGTTGCGGGGTGTACCACGCTGTGGAGCGAGGACATGCAAGATGGCCTGCTGGTGGAAGGCCAGCTTCGCATCGTCAACCCCTTTGCATGAGCGAACGGCTTCTGTGCCTGAAACTGACCACAACCTTGTAATCCTTCCCTATAGTGGAGGATTTGCAAGGTTGTTAGGCTACTCAAGCAGCCCCAGCCTCTCCGCCCGCTCCAACAGCATCTTGACTGACGACGGCTGCCATCTCGTTCGGCCACGTGGTGTGCGTTCGCGCATTGATTCCAGCCGTTCACAGATCGCCTGGAGCGTAATGCCGGGATCCGCGCCCTTGATGGCGGCGACGATGGCGGGCAGGCGGTCGTCGGTTTCGCGGCGGCCGGCGCGGGCCAAAACTGTCTCGGGCAGGAAGCCGTCGCGGACATAGGCCTTCACGGCGCGCAAGAGACGGCTTTGGGTCCAGCGACGCGCCTCGGGCAAGGGGCCGTTGATGATGCGCACCACGTCTTCCCAGGCCAAGTCAGGGCGCAACCGGCGCACATGGGGCACCCAATCTTGTGCCGTTTCGTTCAGACGCTCCATGTAGCCGTCCTGTCGCGCTAGCCGCACCTTGCGAAGAGCGGCAGGGTCTTTGGCCCGCAGTCCAGGGTTTCCGCCCACGCGGCCCTTTGTGCGCGCACTGGCGAGGCCGGCCTTGGTGCGCTCCCGGATCAGGGCGCGCTCGAACTCGGCCGCAGCGCCCAAGACCTGCAGCGTGAACTTGCCCTGCGGGGATCCAGTGTCGATCGGGTCCTGGATCGAGCGAAAGAACGCACCCCTAGCCTCCAGCCGCTCGATCACTTCCAGCAGATGCGACAGAGACCGCGCAAGCCGGTCGATCCTCACGACGACCAGCGTATCGCCACTCTGGATGCGTTCGAGCACACGCCCAAGCACCGGCCGCGCGCGATTGCCGCCTGAGGCGTGCTCTTCATAGATTTCGGCGCAACCCGCAGATTTCAGGGCCTGCGACTGGGGCAGGGGGGTTTGATCCTCTGTGGATACGCGCGCATAGCCTATCAATGGCATCAAAACAGTCTTTTTGCAGTTTCATATAGCGGCAATAAACGACCGTTTACAAACGAATGCAAGCAAGTGTTTTCTCATTGTGCCGATGCACAATCCCCTAGTTTCCTTGCATTGATCGCGATCTGAAAGGTTCCGTCGGCAGTCGCGCGCACGTAATGTGTAAAGAGCATTGTCGACGGTCACAAAACAGCTTGGGTAATGTGCAAATAATCTGTATTTTGCACATATGATGCCACAATCGACTATTATTCCTGAAGATTTCGACGAACCCCTCGACATCGGAGAGGGGAATGAGGATGCTTCGGAAGAAGTTCTCTGGTATCTGCCGGGCCCGATCGAAGAGGAACCGGATTACCGGCCTCCCGGACCTCGGGCGGGACAGCCGGAAAAGGGCCTCATTGATGACTGGGCAAGGGCCGAAGCGGATCAGGCTGCGCTTCTGGCAAGGGTGGCCGGGCGCTTGGGTGCGCTCGATGACCGATTGGCTCGCGCGCCCAAAGGCTGGCTGCATAGGTTGGCACTGATCGAGGCGGCAGACCTGAGCTGGTTTGCAGGAGATCGCGTAGGCCCGGATCGTCTGGCGCTATGGATTTCTATGCGCCTGTCAGGCGCACAAGATGACCCAAATGCCTTGGCGCGAATTGGATGGGCCGTTCGGCGACTGACAGGCGGTCCTGACCCGATAGTCGATATCGCAGCCTTCCTCGACCGCCGCGATCCTGAAAACATCGATGAAAATGCCGAGCGCTTCGACGATCGCGCGAGCGGTTGGCTGGATTTGATGAAACAGGCCGCCGATCTTCATCCGATCACCCGCGCCTGCATGGGGTTTCATCTCTGGAGTCTTGCGGGCCTTGGGCAGCAGGGCGATCGGGTGGAAGCAGCGGTCACGGCCGCGCGCATCGCGGCTAGCGAGGGAAACGGGGCAATTTTCGCACCGTTGGCAATGGGCGGGGCAGGGGGCCTGCGCGCGAGTGGGCCATCGGCAGAGCGCCTTAAACAATGGCTCGAGGGGATGCAGACAGCTATCCACATGGCGATGCGGCGCCTCGACGATATCCAATCATGGTCAGCGAAGGCCAAAGCAGAGATGTCAACGCTCTCAGGCAAGACACCGCCGGTCCTGAGCGCCCTGCTGACCGAATGGCCCCTCGTTTCCGCCCCGATGGCCGAAATGTGGATCGGTGCTAGCCGCGCCACCGCTCAACGCAATCTCGCCTGGATGGAAGCGAAGGGTCTAATCCGTGAAGTGACGGGGCAGGGACGGTTTCGGATGTGGAGTATTGCGATTTAGGCCGACCAGCGGCCAGTCGAAATCTGTTCCAGTTTCGAGCGCTCTGATTACAGATTATCCTTTATTGCATCACCCCAAAGTCAGCACCATCTCCTCCGAGAGCGACAAGTCCGGAATATGCAGGTTCTCAGGTGCCGGGCCTTTGCGAATGCGCCCAGCCGCGTCATAATGGGAACCGTGACAGGGGCAGAACCAACCCCCGAAATCCCCCGCCCCATCCCCCAGAGGGACACAGCCCAGATGGGTACAGACACCGATCATGACCAGATATGCCTCGTGACCCGCAATGGCCCGGTTCTCATCGCTTGCCAGCGCATCGTCGGGCAGATTTGGGTTGCGCGCCGAGCTGTCAGGCAGGTCAGAGACCGCCTGTGCCCGAGCCTGAGCCATTTCTGCCTCCGTTCGATGACGGATAAAGACAGGTTTTCCGCGCCAGTTGACGGTCAATTGCGTTCCGGGCGCAAGATCGGAGATGTCGACGATGATTTGTGCCAAGGCGCGGACATCTGCCGAGGGGTTCATCTGGTTCACCAGAGGCCAGAGCGTGGCCCCTGTGGCCACGACCCCCGCTCCAGCCGTTGCGTAATACAGGAAATCCCTGCGTTCGGTATCTTCTGACGCTTCCATCATGGGGCATGTGTCCATGTCTCCCGCGCGGGAAGGTCAACAGGCAAGATGTAACGTTTTGTCAGCGCGCCTCACTACGGCCAGAAAACACGTCGTGTCGGCGCATTAATGGTGCGGGGCTGCGCCTTTTGCCATCATGAGGTGATGCTCCTGGTGATGCGCCCCGATGGTCATCAGGCCAAAAAAGCCAAGTCCCTGAATCTGCGCGGCATCGCCATCGACATTGAGCGCCACGCCATCTTCTAAGTCCTCTGTCACAACATCCCAGCCGGTTTCAGCCGCGAGAAAGGGCGCATGGGCGGACACCATGGCGCGGATGGCCTCGAGAACACGTGGGGTGCCCCGAATCTCGAACCGGGCCCCTTCCGGCCGCAGCGTGCGGGCGATCACGGCCTCCTGGGTCAGAAGGTCCATATCGACCAGATGGCGGCGCAATCCGTCGATATCGACCCGCTCCCAATCCGTCTCGGGATCGGCCTGCAGGATCGCAACGATTTCCGCCAGGGCGGCAAAGGCCGCTTGCCCGGTTTCCTGTGGTCCACCCCTATCTTGCCCAGTCGCGGAATGGGTGTGCTGCGCGGCCACGGGTGCGGCCATCACTATGGCAAGGAGGAGGAGAATGAGACGCATGGACGGGTCCTTTAATGGGGTGGTGTCATCTTTACGCTAGCAGGGGCGGATGCATCGCAATATGATTTCAATCATATGCTGCCAAACCCCTATGATCTTATCCCGAGCTCAGCCCTGCGCCCAATTTCCGGCGCGATTGGCGATGTGGTGTTTCATCAAGGTGACCCGACCCACGGTCTCTATGTCGTGCAAACCGGGCGCGTGCATCTCGAGCGGGTCGGCCCAAATGGCGAGCGGTTCATCATTCACCGTGCCCAAGCCGGTACAAGCTTTGCCGAAGCTTCGGTGTTTTCAGAGGTCTATCATTGCGATGCGGTCTGTGTTGAGGCCGGGGTGCTGATCCGGATCGACAAGGCTGCCGTCATGGCCGCCTTTGCCGACCCGGCATTTGCCCGCGCTTATGGCCGTCAGGCCGCTCAACAGATACAGGCGCAGCGACAGATGCTCGAGATTGTCGGCATTCGGCGCGCAGAGGACCGGGTCATGGCGGGGTTGGTCGCGGGCCTGCTCGACGGCTCCGTCGTTGAGTTCGCCGCCCGGTTACAGCTGAGCCATGAGGCGACCTACAGGGCGCTGCGAAAGCTCGTGCAGGACGGGCGGGTCACAAACCCGTGCCGCGGGATTTATCACCTGCGCCCGTGACCCGATCAGCTGTGGCTCGCGAAGACCGAGGTCACCCCGTCGGAGCCGACAAGCAGGGTATCAAAAGTGTCACCTGCCCCGGGACCGCCCATGCCGGGCGAACTCATCGGCATGCCGGGAACCGTCAACCCGCGCGCCATCGGTTGCTCTGCCAGCAGCCGCATAATGTCAGCGGCAGGCACGTGGCCCTCGATGAAATAGTCGCCCACGACCGCTGTGTGGCATCCAGCAAGCTCTGGTGCGATTTGCAGCCGGTCTTTGAACGCCCAAAGTTGATCCTGATCGACGTCCTGGGCCTCGACCGCGAACCCCGCTTGCCGGACATGATCGACCCAGGCGGAGCAGCATCCACAGGTGGGGGTTTTGAGCACCTTCAGAAGGGGTGCCGTGTCAGCGACAACGGGAAATGCCAGGGTGGCTGCTGCGCCTGTCATCAAAAATGTGCGTCGTTTCATTCGGAGGTCCTCTAGGAGTTGTCAGGGAGTCTAGCGTCCTGCGCCGCGCTGTCGAGCGGGTCTGCATGGGCGGCATGGGCGTCGGCGGCGGCGGGCGACACGCGTTGGCTGTCCGGGAGCGTCACATCGAGATCCCGCGCGTGGCGCTCGTCGAGACACGCGGTTTCGAGCTGCAGCGTGACCAAGTGAAACCCATAGTGTTCCGTCAGTCGACGATAGGCCCGGTTCAGCAGGCCCGCGGCCTCTGCGGGCTCACCATGACGGATATGGGCAGAAAATGCGTGTTTGCCGCTGGTCAGCGTCCAGGCATGCACGTGGTGAACGTCCAGAACCCCGTCCTGGCCGCGCAGGTCCGCCGTCACAGCCTCGAGATCCGTTCCCTCTGGCGTGCCTTCCATGAGGATGTGGACCGCTTCCTTGATGACGCCGACGGAGGCCCAGAGGAGAACCACCCCGAACGCCATGCCGAGGATCGGGTCAATCGCCAGAAACCCAGTGAACTCGATCACGAGAGCGGTGACGATGATCAGGAGGCTGCCGACAAAGGTCTGGATGATGTGCCAGAGCGCACCACGGGCATTCAGATCGTCCTTGCTCGATTGCCACATCAGCCCCAGCGAGATCACTTCTGTGACCAGGCCTCCGAAGGCGACCCAGAGCATGGGACCCGTGGCCAGGTGAATCGGATTCCCGAGCCGCATCGCGCCCATCCAGATCACCAGAAGCGCCATGCCGAGAAGAAAGCCGCCATTCACCAGTGCCCCGATGATCTCGGCGCGGTACCAACCGAAACTCCGCGCCGAATCCGCCGGGCGGCGCGCAATGCGCTGCGCGATGATGGCCACCAGAACGCCGCCAACTGCCGACAGGGTGTGAAACGCATCCGACAGGACGGCAATCGAGCCAGTCCAGAGGCCCACGGCCAGTTCAATCACGAAGTACATACCGGTGAGCCAGGCGGAGATGACCAGCGCCTTGCCAGAACTCGGCATGTGCCCGGCGTGCGAATGACTGGCCATATCAGCTCTCCTCCCGTTGTGTACCGGTCTTTCGCGTCGCGGCGAAGAGAACCGACAAGCCGGTAAAGCCACCGAGCGCAAGCGCGGTCCATGTGGCAGTGCGGGCATCTCCGTTCATCGCCTGGCTGCCCATGTGAGCGAGCAAAAAACTCGCTGGAATAATCCCGGCCATCGTGGCCAGCGCGAACCTCCAAAGATGCAGTTTGCTCAGACCTGCGGCGTAACTGATCATATCGAAGGACAGGAACGGCAGCAGGCGACTGCCGAAGACCAAGAAGGTCAGAGTGTTCTGCGATCCGAACAGGCCCGCGTTAATCTTCTGACCGAGATGACGCTCAACGAAAGGACGACCCAGGCCGCGGGCCAGTCCAAAGGCCGCAAGCGCGCCGAGTTCCGCGCCAAGAACGACGAAGATCGTCCCGTACGTGTGTCCATAAGCCGCTCCGGCGGCGAGTGCGATCGGCGCCGAGGGCAGGGGGCTTGCCACAATAGCGATTGTCATGAGCGCCACGATGACGATTGGTCCGGCAAGACCTGCCGCCTCGATCCAGCGGTCGATTTCCGCCCGATCCGGCAGGCGAATATCAACGCCAAGGACGTCGGGGAAGGCCAATGCGATGATTGCTACCAGGATCACCGCAATAAGAAGAATGCGCATCATCATGGTTCAAAACACGGCATAGAGCAGAACGAAGAACGCCGCTGCCAAAAGGTCAAAGGCCACGCAGAACGGAATATACCAGTTCGGGATCTGGGCGAGACGATAGGAATTGTGGTGTGACATGTCCCAAAGGGCGTGCAGGGCCAAGCCCAAGGGGAGGAAGGCCCAATGCCATATCAGCCCCAGGAACGCTGCTGAGCCGAACAAAAGGGCGACCGCGAGCTCTGCCCAGAACATGCGCGCTCTGCCGTCCGCAGCGCCAAAGCCGATATAGGCACCGCCAAACAAAGCAAGCGTGATCGAAGCAAGAGCTATCGAGCTCTTTTCATCCAAAAACAGGTGAGCCGGCATTGTGAGCAAGACAAACAACACACCAACCCATACGGGAGATTTCAAGATATCCCCGTGTCGATGGTGCGATACGTTATCGCCTGTCTTTTCGAAAATCTGTGCCATGGCTTTGTACCTAGGGATTCCAGCAACTGGAAGGTCAAGGGCTATTCATCCACGCGCGCAACGCAGCGCTCACTCAACCGTTCCACGGTGAGGTCAAAGGACCGATATCAGGACGTATTTGACGCTGACGCCAAGCTCATGTCCGACGCGCGTGGCGATTTTCAGTCATCTTTCGCCTTCTGCCAGACTTGCTGGCAGGCTGAGTAAAGAAACGTCGCTGACCAGGTCAGCAACATGAAGCCCAAAAGCGATTGCAGCATCAGCAACAGTCGAAAGGGCCCGACCACCTCTATGGACGAATAGCCAAGGGTCGAGAACGAGATGCCCGTAACATAGAGAACATCCTGAAACATCGGCGGGCTGTTGCTGAACGATTGCGGCAGAACGCTTGCCACCACCATCGTGTTGAACACGGCGAGCGTCACAAGTTCCAATACGTGCAGCAACAGCAACGCGGAAAACGTCAGGATGATCCGAAAGCCGGAGCCATCCGACCGCTGCGGGGAAAACTTCAGAATGCCCGACAACGCATAATGATGGACAATTCCCATCAGGATCGCCGCGCATATTCCGACAAACATGGCCATCAACTCGGTCATACACCCAAACCCGTCTACCTGTTCAAACAGGTCAATTTGACCATACATCAGGCTTTTAGCACAACGGAACCGATTGATTCTTCACAGGTCAGGTCAACGCGGGGGGCAACCCGTTCAGGGCGACATCCACCGGAACGGTCGGCAAGTTCAATGCGATCCAGCCAGGCCCTTCGCCTGATCCCAACATCCCTTCCGAGATATCGGCGTAGCCCGAGTAACCAGCTTGTCTTAACGCTCGAAGCAGCGATGCGGAGCGTCCGCCAGTGGCGCAGATCAGTCCAACAGTGCGATCACCGCTCAGTTCCTTCGCCCTGAACAAGCGGTCCGGAAAACCGGACGCGTGCATGCTTATCGGCCATACACCAGCACCTACGCCGGTTTCTTGCCACTCTTCGTGCGTTCTGACATCGATGATCCGCGCCGTATCCGATAGAAGCGCGTCAAAGGCATTCTCTGCCGACCAGACAGATCGGCTCTGCGCCAAAAGCGGTGACGCCGTGACGGTCAGCACCGTCATATGAGCACCCAGAACGAAACGGCGCCGGTTCAAATCAAGAGCCATATTCGAAAACCTCATCCTTTGATCGGTTGCGATCCCAAAGGTCACATAACATACGCGCGACGCTACCCGGGAGCACGACACGGTGCAGGCACAGATTTGTATCCATCTGTAGCAAGGGACTGACCTGATACAAACGGCTACAATTCTGCCCATGAAACACGATGCAACGATGATCTAGGAAGGACGCCATGGGACCGCAACCTCATATCCTTATCGTGGACGACCACGCTCAGATACGCGAAAGCGTCGCGCGCTTTCTGGAGAAGAACGGAATGCGCACGACCGTCGCCAGGGATGCCGTGGAGATGGATGCCAAACTGGCCACCGGTCACTTCGACCTCCTCGTGCTCGATGTCATGATGCCGGGCGAGGACGGTTTGTCGGTTTGCCGCAGACTTGCGCCAGAGGGTGATCTTCCGATCATCATGCTGACGGCGCTTGGTGAGGAAACGGATCGGATCGTGGGGCTGGAAATCGGTGCGGACGATTATCTCGCCAAGCCGTTCAATCCACGAGAACTGCTCGCCCGCATCAAGTCGGTTCTTCGGCGAAGCAACCGTGACGAACCCGTGGCCGGAAGGCTCGCGGGGAGGAAAGTCTCTTTTGCGCATTGGATACTGGATACCGACCGGCAGGTGCTGATTGACCAGTCCACCACCGAGACGCCATTGACGACCTCCGAGTTCAAATTGCTGGCGGTCCTGCTGGAACGTGCGAGGATGGTGCTCAGCCGTGACCAGTTGCTTGACCTGACCGCTGGTCGGACGGCAGGCCCGATGGATCGCACCATCGACAATCAGATCAGCCGCCTCCGCCGCAAAATCGAGCCGGATGTACTTAGGCCCAGTGTCATCAAAACGGTGCGGAACGGCGGATACTGTCTGGCTGCCGATGTCGAGGATGCGCCGTGATGCGCCGTGCGATGAGGTCTCTGAGCGGCCAGTTGATCCTGCTTGTGGTCGCGGCACTTGTCGTGGCCCAGGCGATCAGCCTGTTCCTGTTCGCTGACGAGCGCAGCCTTGCGATTCGTGCCGCATTGGGGTTCGAGGCCGCGGGTCGCGCAGCAAATGTCGCGCGGTTGATCGAGGAGGCTCCGTTGGATCTGCAGGACTCGATCCTTCGCGCGGCAAATTCGCCTCTGATCCGGTTCGATCTGTCGGACGCTCCGATCGTGGATCACACCGGTCACTCGGACGGCGGCATCGTGGAAGCGCGAATACGCGCCCTGATGGACGACAGCTACAGCCGGGACATTCGCGTTGAATTGCACGAGATCGAGGGCGAGTTGCGGCCTCTTCCCAATCTCTCGGACGAGATGACGGAAATGCATCTAGCGATGATGCGCGGAGAGTTGACAGCGGTTGAAATGAACCTGTCGATCGCGATCAAGGGGGCGCGTTGGCTGAATGTCGGAACGCGGTTCGAGCGTCCGCCAATCCAATGGCCTTTCTATTCGATGCTGACCTTTGGAATTTCCGCCGGACTGCTTCTGGTGGCGATCTTCTGGTTTGTCATGACGCGCCTGACGCGTCCTTTGCGGCACCTCTCCAAGGCCGCGGACCATCTTGGCCGGGGCGAAGATGTGGGCGAATTGGCGGTCACAGGGCCGACCGAGGTCAGGGATCTGACCGTCGCCTTCAACCGCATGCAGCGACGGCTGACCCGGTTTGTCAGTGATAGGACACGGATGCTCGCAGCCCTTGGTCACGATCTGCGCTCGCCGTTGACCGCCATGCGTGTCCGCGCGGAGCTGGTTGACGAAGAAGAGACGCGGGACAGCCTCATCGCATCGGTCGAAGAGATGCAGAGTATGGTCGAAGCGACGCTCACCTTTGCACGCGGCCTTACCGGATCCGAGGGTGCCGAAGTGGTCGATCTGCGCAATTTTCTGGACAGCTTGTGCAGCGATATGGCGGCACACTGCACCTTTGCCCCGAGTGATGATGTTGCCGTGCGGCTTCGACCCAACGCGTTCCGAAGGGCACTGAGGAACTTGCTTGAGAACGCCGTTCGCTACGGTGGTGCCGCAAAAGTCAGCTGGGCGACCCACGGTTCGAACCTCGTACTCAACATCGATGACAATGGGCCCGGCATTCCCGTCGACCAGTTGGAAAAGGTCTTCGATCCCTTCTATCGCCTCGAGCAATCGAGGTCTCTGGAAACGGGCGGTTATGGGCTTGGGCTCTCGATCGCGAGGACAATCGTCCAATCCCATGGCGGCGATATCCAGCTGGTCAACCAGAACAGCGCGGGTTTGCGCGCTGTTGTCACCATCCCACTGGATGAAAGCGAACTAATCGAAGGAGAAACAGATGAAACTGAAAACGCTCATTCCAACGTTGCTGGCCAGCTTGCCCGCCAGCATGGCGCAGGCTGATGGACCAGGCTCCTGGACGGGGCACATGTGGGGCAGTGGCTATGGCTTTATGGGCGGCTTCATGATGCTCGCCTTCTGGGGCGCCGTGATCGCATTGATCGTGTTTCTGGTGCTCAGGCTGCGGGACAATGGCACTCCCCCGCCGGAATCGGACGCGCGGGAAACGCTGAGGCGTCGCTTTGCGAATGGGGAAATCGACGAAGAAGAGTTTCGTCGCCTGAAAGCAACACTGGACGAGTAGTCCACATCACGAATTTGAACACCGTCCCACGCGACGTCACTAACTTTAGATCGGAAAGAACGCCATGGTCCCGGAAATTGGTCACTTTGCACTGGCCCTCGCGCTTGCGCTTGCGCTTGTTCAAAGCGTTCTGCCGATTGCAGGTGCGTCGCGTGGAAACGCCGTCTGGATGAAATCCGCCCAGGCGACGGCAATAGGACAAGTGCTGTTTGTGGCCATAGCCTTCGCAGCGCTGATGCAGGCCTTCATCGTCAGCGACTTCACCGTCAGGAACGTCGTCGAGAATTCCCATTCGCTCAAGCCGATGCTCTACAAGGTGGCCGGGACCTGGGGCAGCCATGAGGGTTCGCTGCTGCTCTGGATCCTGATACTCGCGGTGTTCGGCGCGGGCGTCGCCTGGTTCGGATCGAACATCCCCGCCGAGACCAAGGCGCGCACCCTGTCGGTGCAGGCGTGGATCAGTGTCGGCTTCCTGTCCTTCCTGCTGCTGACGTCGAACCCCTTCGAGCGGGTGTTTCCGCCGCCGCTCGACGGCAATGACCTGAACCCGTTGCTTCAGGACATGGGTCTCGCCATGCACCCGCCGCTCTTGTATTTCGGGTATGTCGGCTTCTCCATCGTGTTTTCCTTCGCCGTTGCGGCTCTTATAGAGGGTCGCGTCGATCCGGCCTGGGCCAGATGGGTCCGGCCATGGACATTGGCCGCCTGGATCAGCCTGACGGCGGGTATCGCCCTCGGGTCTTGGTGGGCCTATTATGAACTGGGCTGGGGCGGCTGGTGGTTCTGGGATCCGGTCGAGAATGTAAGCTTCATGCCTTGGCTTCTGGGCACAGCGCTGTTGCATTCGGCCATCGTCACGGAAAAGCGCGATGCGTTCAAAAGCTGGACTATCCTGCTTGCCATCCTGACTTTCTCGCTTTCACTTCTCGGGACGTTCATTGTCCGGTCAGGCCTGCTTACATCGGTACACGCGTTCGCCGTCGATCCGGAGCGCGGGCTTTACATTCTGGGTCTGCTGGCCGTGTCCATCGGTGGGTCGCTGGCGCTCTACGCCTGGCGGGCACCCGAAATGGAGCCGGGCGGTCTGTTTCGCCCGATCAGCCGCGAAGCCGGGCTGCTCGTGAACAACCTCATTCTGGCCGCCGCTACGGGAACGGTCCTGTTCGGGACGCTTTATCCGCTGATCCTCGAGGCTGTCACGGGGGACAAGATCTCGGTGGGTCCACCTTTCTTCAACGCGGCCTTCATTCCGATGATGCTGGCGCTGGTCGTGTTCATGGGTCTTGGTCCATTCCTGTCGTGGAAGCGGGCTGATTTCGCCGGTTTGCTCGATCGCATTCGGTTCGTGGCCGTGCTGGCGGTCGTCGCCGCCTTGGCCGCGTGGTATCTTCTGTATGGCGGGCCGATCATGGCCTATCTTGCCATCCTCGGCGCAGCGTGGCTGCTTTTTGCGACCCTGCGGGAATGGGCGCTACGCATCCGTCTGTTCGAGGTTTCCCTTGCAGAGAGCGCGAGACGCGTGCGCAACCTGCCACGCGCCTCTCACGGTATGACGCTTGCCCATGCCGGCGTCGCTGTGTTGATGATGGGGATGATCGGCTCGACCGGATGGAAGAGTGAGGAGATCGTCTTTGCCGCCCCCGGGACCGAAGTCACGATCGCCGGGTTCGACATCACCTTCGAAGGGGCCGCAAAGGTTCAAGGGCCGAACTACATCGCGGATCGCGGCACCCTTGTGGTGCGTCGGGATGGCGAATTGGTCACGACACTTTTCCCGGAACGGCGGTATTACCCGGTCGCGGAAAGCCAGACGACGGAGTCGGCCATCCGCTCCACATTGGCGGGTGATCTCTATACGTCGATTGCAACGCCAGCCTCCGATCAAGTGAACAACGCCGGAGCATGGACCCTTCGGATCCTCTATGAACCGCTCGTCAACCTGATCTGGATCGGCTCGATCCTGCTGGTGATCGGTGGCTGTTTGTCCTTGTCGGATCGCCGTTTGAGGGTCGGGGCGCCGCGCCGTGCCAAACAGCCAGCCACCGATGCCGTTCCTGCCGAGTAGGAGAGAAGATGAAACGTCTCATTGCCGGGCTGCCGTTTATTGCGGCGGTCATATTCGGGGGGTTTTTTCTCTGGGGGCTCAATCCCGACCGGGATCCCAACGAGATCCCTTCCGTCCTGATCTCGCAACCGGCCCCGGCGTTCGACCTCGATCCCGTGCCGGGGTTGGAGACACCCGGCCTGGCCCGAAGCGATCTTGTCGGCAACGAACGACCGGTCGTGGTCAATGTCTTTGCGTCCTGGTGCGTGCCCTGCCGCGCGGAACATGCCGTGTTGACAAGATTTGTCGAACGAGACGGCATGCGGTTGTTCGGAATAAACTACAAAGACAAACCTGAGGATGCCGTGAAGTGGCTCAATGACCTCGGCAATCCCTACGAGCGGATCGGGTCCGACCTGTCGGGCCGGACCGGGATCGAATGGGGCCTGTCGGGCGTGCCGGAAACCTTCATCGTCGATAGCGATGGCACCGTTTTGTTTCGCTATGTCGGGCCGGTCGTGGGTCCGGACGCCGTCGAACGGTTCACGCAAGCCCTGAAGCAGGCAGGCGCACTGCCAAATGGAGCAGCATCATGAGACAGTTGATTTTCGCGTTTTGCATCGGGCTCCTTCCCATTGCCGCCAATGCGGTGGAACCGGACGAAATGCTGACCGCCCCGGTATTGGAACAGCGTGCGCGGGAGATTTCCAAGGATCTGCGATGTGTCGTCTGTCAAAATCAGGACATCGACAGTTCGAACGCGGGTGTGGCGCGGGACTTGCGTCTGCTCGTACGCGAGCGCTTGGTCGCCGGAGACAGTGACACCGAGGTGATCGAATACATACGGGCGCGGTACGGGGATTACGTGCTGCTGAAACCGCCTCTGGAGCCTGCGACCTACGCGCTTTGGTTCGCTCCGATCGCTTTCGTTCTGATCGGGGTTTTCGTTGGTGGCGGGCTACTGATGAGTCGGCGAAAGCAAGAGGCATTTGAAGACTTGGGCTCGGAGGATGAGAACACCGTGTCCGAAATTCTCAGACAAAACGAAGCGGGGGATGCGTCATGATCTGGGGTATTTTCGGTCTTCTGACGCTGGTCGCGATCGGAATAGTCCTCTACCCGCTGCTGCTGTCCAAATCGAACACTCTCACCAGAGGAGATGCGGTACCGGCCATCCTCGCCGATCAGATGCAGGAAATCGAACGAGACATGGACCGCGGTTTGATTTCTGAACAAGAAGCTCAAGCAGCCAGACTCGAGATCAAGAAACGGATCCTCGCGACGACCCGCAATTTGGAAGCAAAAGCCGGATCGTCCCGTAGTGGTGGCAGAGGCACTCTTGTTGTCGCGGCGGTCCTCGCGCCGGTTATTGCCGCGGGCTACTATCTGACAATGGGATCGCCGGAGGTGCCTTCAATGGCCTTCGCTGCCCGTGCAGAGGAGCGCGCACAGACTGATGAAGTGACGGCGCTGGCAATACAACTTCGCGAAAGGCTTGTATCCGATCCGACCGGCGGCCCCAGCGAAGGGTGGATGCTGTTGGGCCAGACCTATCAGCGCATGGGCAGAACAGTTGATGCTGTCGAAGCATTCGAAGTTGTCGCCAAACGGGAGGATGCCACCTCCGCGACATTCTCCATGCTGGCGGAGGCTGTCGCGGTTGCCAATGATGGCGTTGTTATTCCACGGGCAAAATTGGCCATTGATCGCGCTTTGGAACTTGACCCATCCAATCCTGCGGCAACCTATTTCGAGTCTCTCTACCATCTTCAAAAAGAAGAGACGCGTAAGGCCTACGATCTGCTCGTTTCCCGGCTGAACCAGGAAAAGACGTTCGTGCCCTGGATGGAAACATACGTTTTGCAGATCAACCGGATTGCAGCGGCAGCTGACCTCCCGGTCGTCGATCTACCCAGCGGGCCGACATCACAACCCGGCCCGAGTGCGGCAGATGTTGCGGCGGCGTCGGAGATGAATGACGCGGACCGCGCGGAGTTCATCCGGTCGATGGTCTCGCGGCTGGCCGAGCGTCTTGAGGATGATCCGGACGATCTGGATGGTTGGATGCGGCTGGCAAACGCCTATACCGTCCTTCAGGAGCCCGATCGCGCCATCGCCGCCTACCGTAAGGCTGAAGCGCTGTTGGAACAGCAGCCTGCCAGTGATCCTCGGCGTGCGGCGGTCCGTGCCGCGCTTGAGCGGCTCGGCGGCTGACTACTGGTCGGTGTCCCGCCCGGGCAGGTCACTCCTGTCCGGCAACCTTTGCGGAAATATCCCGACCCCTGGCTTGCGCCAAGGCGTTCATCACGTCCTCGGTCGTCAGCAATTCGGACAGCACAATGCCGTTTGGTGCCGACGGTCCATAGACGGCATTGAAGGGGATGCCATATCTGCCGAAACTCTCAAGGTAACGGGAAATGCGCGCGTCCGGGCGTGTCCAATCTGCCTGCATCGGCGTGACGCCCGGCGTGTCCAGCGCACTGCGGACCGGATCACGGTCGATGACAAGTGTCTTGTTCGCTTTGCACGTCAGGCACCAGTCAGCGGTCACATCGACAAAGACGACCTCTCCTGCGGACACGCGTTTCGCTATGTCCGAACGATCAAATGCGATCCAAGCCAATGCCGATTGCGACTCTGAACGGGCCGGCGCTGATTGCTGCAGGACAGGACCTGCGGCAAGAGCCAGGACAAGGCTGGCTGTGGCAATAGACCACCTGAATTGGGACTGCACATTCGGGAGGGACAAGATCAGAACGGCGAGACCGGACAACGCCGCGACCGCGATGACAGACGCAAGCCCGGCGACACCGTCGAGCACCCAGAACAGCCACACGGCGGTTGCAAGCAACAAAACCCCCATGACGCTTTTGATGATCAGCATCCATCGACCAGGCTTGGGCATGAATGCGACCAGACGCGGGAACGCGGCGATGACGAGATAGGGCAGGGCGAGGCCGAGCCCGAGGCTCGTAAAGACGATGAGGATGTCCACGCCACGCCCGGCCAAAGCAAAGGCCACCGCGGTGCCGAGGAACGGTGCCGAACAAGGCGTCGCCATGACGGCACCGAACATGCCAGTGAAAAAGTCGGCGGAATACCCGTTGCGTCCTCCGGCCCCTGCAAGCCGCGTCTGCATGCCGTGTGGAAGGGCGAACTCGAACGCTGCGAACAGATTTGCCGAAAAGACGAGCAGGACAGCGATCATCGCCGCAAGAAACAGCGGGCTTTGAAACTGCAAACC
The DNA here is from genome assembly GCA_021555075.1 of Rhodobacteraceae bacterium LMO-JJ12. Taxonomy (NCBI): domain Bacteria; kingdom Pseudomonadati; phylum Pseudomonadota; class Alphaproteobacteria; order Rhodobacterales; family Paracoccaceae; species Rhodobacteraceae bacterium LMO-JJ12. Next base: position 3,375 of record JAKGBX010000005.1, on the reverse strand, counting down.
CCACCCGACGCTGAGGCCTGCCGTCTGGAGCGCCCAGAGGACGAGCGCCAGACCCCACATGAACGTCATGATGCCGGCGCTGGCAGCGACGAAACCGAACCGGACACGGGTTGTGTCGTGATCGGTGTGTTTGAGCACAGACGACACCTTGATGGACAGCACCGGCAGCACGCAGGGCATCACATTCAGGATCAATCCACCCAGCAGCGCGATCGCGGCAATCCAAAGCAGTTCCATCATGTCCGGTGTCGTGGCGGCCAGTTCGAAAGGCGGCGCGATGCCTTGCGCCACGCGATCCGCAATCACGGTAAACGCCCGGTTCTCGCCGTCGGTGACGGTAATCGACGGAGCCACTGTCACATCCGTATTCGACGAGAGGATCGGCAAGCGCGCCCAAAGCAAACGATCCTCTTCTCCCAAACGGATATCGGGTTTGCCAAGCGCAACACCCATACCCAGTTCGGGAAACACATCCGGCGACTGGAGTGGTTCATCGACGCGAAGGCTGACGATCAACTCCGTGAGGTCTTCGTCGATGAAGGCATTTGCCTCGCTGACGCCGCTCGTCTTGGCCCCTTCGGGGACGCGCTCGGAAAACGTACCGATCAGCCCAGCCGAAGTGCTGTCGATGACGTTGCCCCGTCCGAGGCGAAGTGACAGGTCAAACTCTTCCGGGACACAGACATTGGAGCACACCAGCAGTTTGACCTGCGCGGAAAGAGTCACAGGTGCGCCGGGATCTTTGAGCGTTATGCGCAGCGGAAAGACGACGTCACCCGCATAACCAAAATTTTCGATGCCGAAGGCGGTGAAGCGCGTTGGGGCGGGCCACATGAATTCGACATCTGCGACGTTTTCGGAACCGCTCCATTCGACCGAAGGCGGTATTCCCACCTCGCCCGCCGACCGCCAATAGGTCTTCCAGTTTTCGTTCAGTTGAAGATGAAGCCCGGCTGACAGAGTCCGTGTGTTCTCGGGAACGCCGTCCTGTACACTGATGAGATACGCGGTAAGTGGCGCACTTTGGTATTCAGCAGAGGTTGCTGCCGAGACACTTCCAGAGACAAGGGCCAAGAGCACGAAGGGAATAAGCAAAACCCGTCGCAGGATCAAAAGGCAATCGATCAAGATACCTGCTTCCTTCCCATATTTTCCGCAGATTTCGCCAGGACGGCGGAAATTGCGTCAAAGTCCACCTGTGGCAAAACCCTGACGACCGTCCGCACAGACAATTCGCGCAACGCCAGTCGCAGAAGATGAAAGGGTTCGACACCCATCCGGCAGAAGGTCTGACGCTTGCTTCGTGGACACGATAGCGCCGCGATCCGAGCAGTCTTCAAGACTTCCGGCACATCCCCCAAGCATGAAACCCGACAACAGCAACGCGCCTACGCGTACCTTCCCGCGCACATCACGGCCTGTCGCGGACCACGACTGGAATCGCGGAGGTTATGGGCTCGGTCGTTTCCTCGATAGTATCCTTTGCCTTGTCGGAATGGCACGATTTTCCCATGAATTTGTGCATCACGAGATGCGCCCCCACGCACAGCAGGAGCGGGGCAAAAGCCGCTGCATTGCCCCACATGCCCGCCAATGTGCCGCCGGCAAGAAAAAATCCCGCAATGGGCAGCAGCATGACGACGCAACACGCCATCATTCCGTAATGCATGAGCCTGTCCGTGATCGGCTTTTTTCTGTGGTTCCGGTGGTCCATGACACCCCCATTGTCTCGTTCCCGGCGTCATTTGCGGCCCTCCAGCAGGGTAAGGTCAAGGATACAAATGGATACACTTCTCGCGGCCTTGTCAGGTTGCCTGATGCCGGGTCTCCCGTAAAAGAGATGCAACAAATCCGAGGCTAGGAGTGTGTCATGACAATTTTGCGAAACAACAAGGTTAATCGACGAAGCCTATTGGGATATGCGGCTGTCGCTTTGGTTGCACCAAGCGTGGTTCGAGCCGAAACCATTCGCCGCAACATCTCTTCTTTTCGAGTTCATGACTGGCAAGATCACTTCGACGCACTCGGAAAGGGGATCATCATCTCCGATACCGTGACGAAGGCGCTCCAGCATTGGACATCAGATGGCGAAATGCGGATCTACCCAACGTCCGTTCCGCTGACCGACGAACTCACCAAACGCGGTTACACCGAAGTGGTGGAAAAACGCAAAAACCCCAGCTGGGCGCCAACGCCCTCCATGCGGGAACGCAATCCGGAATGGCCGGCTCGTGTCGAGGGGGGTGATCCGGACAACCCATTGGGTACTCGTGCACTGTACCTGTCGTGGCAGTACTACCGTATTCACGGGACACAGGATACGCGCAAGATCGGCCGCCGGTCGTCAAACGGCTGCATCGGCCTGTTCAACGCACAGATCGAGGAAGTCTACGAGCGGGCACCTGTCGGCACTCAAGTCAAACTCATCTGACCCAACGGGCAAGGCGGAAGATACAGGCATGGACAAATTGACTGCGCTGATTGGTGCCGTTTTTGTTATCGGCGGGGGTTTTGCCGTTTGGCAGTTCGTTGGAGCGGAAGATACAGCGGTTGGCCACTCCATGACGCCACCCGACACAAGTGAGATCGCTGAAGGCGGCCCGATCGTCCAGGTCCAGCTGCCTGACGCACTCTCGCAGCAGGCGGCGCTTGGGAAGAACATATTTGAGGCAAAATGTTCCGAGTGTCACGGCGAAAATGCCGCCGGTCGCAACGGTGTTGCGCCGCCTCTCGTGCACAAGATCTACGAACCGAGCCACCATTCGGACATGGCTTTTGTTCTGGCAGCTCAAAACGGCGTCCGTGCACATCACTGGAATTTCGGTAATATGCCTAAGATCGAGGGATTGACCCAAGGAGACGTCAAGATGGTGGCCGCCTATGTCCGCGAATTGCAGCGGGCCAACGGGATCAACTGATGCGTTGGTCGAAGACGAACCGATGGATTCTGTCGGCCGTTTTCGGCCTTTTCCTAGTGGTTCTCGGAGTGCCTGAGGCGCCAGCTTTTCATGGTGAAGCGTCCTTGGCGCAAGAATTTCACGCTCACGAAGATGTAGGGTCATCGACGAACGAGGCCTCTGGCCACTGTCATCCGGGACTCGATTGTTCTGTCACGCCGGTGGTGTTTCTCCAGCCAAACGTGGTTTACGAGCCGCAGTTTCTGACGGCAGTCATGCAAGACGTCGCGACCCAACGAACCGAGTTGCGCTCCGCCAGCGATCCTCCACCGCCACGACGGTGGGTCTGATTTCACATCGCTCGAAAAGCAGACCCAAAGAAGGATCGAAGACATGAAAAAGACGACTATCGTAGCGGCAGTGTTGATTGCAGGTACTGCGGTCACGGCATTCGCGCATAGCGGTGCCACCGGCATCG
>JAKGBX010000004.1 GCA_021555075.1 Rhodobacteraceae bacterium LMO-JJ12 | reverse complement strand
TGAAATCGCCAAAATACTTGGTGATCGCCGCCGTCAGCGTTGTCTTGCCGTGGTCAACGTGACCAACAGTCCCGATGTTCACGTGCGGTTTGTTACGTTCAAACTTTGCCTTTGCCATGCCTGCGGCGCCCCTTGGTTGCGGCCACCGGGTCAAACACGACGGCCAAGTTTCACTCCGCGCGCCGTTTATTGGGTTGTGCGCAGGAAATCAAGGCCCCTATGCAGGACAACCAATCCGGGTCGGACAATGCACCGGAAAAGACGGTTCAGGACTTGAACCAGCCCTCCTTGTAATTCTGGCGTGTAAGATAATTCTGAACCTGCTTGGCTGCGTTGCGGGTAAGTCCCCGCATTTGTTCCTCGGGTGTTTGTGTATAACCCGACCCCACAAGTGAATCGCCGGAAAAGCTTTCAATAACAGTAATTTGCTCGACCTTTTCGTTCAGCTTCTTACCGGCCGCGTCATCCCAGACCGTCAGATTGATGATGAGGATCGATTTCGGGCTTGCAACCAGAGGTATGCCGGGTTGGGCCAGCACGTAGCCTTCCAGGCTGATGCCGAAGTGATAAAGCTTGTCGCCCTCATAGCGGCCGAACCTCTCGTCGATCGCTTCTTTCATGATCTTGATAAATTCGTCCTTGTCGGCCTCGCGAGAAGCGGGCCCCTTGGTCAGCTTGGGCGCGACGACAATGTTATGCCCTAGAGAGAAATTTCCCAATGGAACCGGTGGCTTATCCAGGTCATTCGAATTGGTGCAAGCGGTGATAAACGCCAATGCGACAAACAGAAAAACGATACGGAACATTAGCGACCCTCAAGCATGATTTATCGCAATGAGATAGCTCAGGCGGGTGCGGCGTGCAATCATTTGAATGCCGCAGCTATTTTCCTATATTGAAAAGGCAATAGCGAGAGGGTGATGATGACGTCTGCGCAACTCCCCGTTCATGTGCCGTTGGTGACACGACCGATGGGCATTCTGGCCTCGCTGAATGCGGCGCGGCGCAATCTGTTGGAGATCCTGCCAGAAATCGCCACCACGCAGCCGATGGTCTCGGGACGTACAGCCAAACGCTGGCATATGGTGATGGACCCCGGCGCAATCCGGCGCATCCTATTGGAAAATATTGATAATTACCCGAAATCTCTGGTTACAAAAAACCTGCTGAAACCCGCGATTGGTGACTCTCTTTTTATTGCCGAGGGCGCGCACTGGCGCTGGCAGCGACGGGCGGCGGCGCCGGCGTTCTCGCATCGCAACGTCGCTGGCCTTGCGCCGGTGATGTCGGTGGCGGCCGAACATAGCCTTGCGCGGATCGAAGCGGCAGGGTCGCGCGCCGTCGACATGTATGAGGAAATGATTCGGTCCACATTTGAAGTTATTGGAAACGTTACATTTTCCCGAGGGTCGCATTTCGATCCCGACGAGGTCCACAAGGCAATCGACGCCTATATCGACGCGGCCGGGCGGCTGTCGTTGTTTGATATTCTGGGCTTTCCCGATTGGGTGCCACGTCCGGGGCGGATGGTGACCGGCAAGCCTTTGCGGCAGATGAAGGCGCTGGCAGATGAGGCGGTCGAGGCGCGCAAAACCGGTGGCGGGCGTGGTGAAATACCTGATCTGCTCGACCTGTTGCTTGAGGGCGAAGACCCTGAAACCAAAAGGAAAATGAACACATCCGAACTGCGCGACAACCTGTTGACCTTTATCGTGGCAGGGCATGAAACGACGGCGTTGACGCTGAGCTGGGCGCTCTATCTTTGTGCCTTTGATCAGGAGGTGCAGGACCGCGCGCGGGCGGAGGCGCAGGGGGTGTTACGGGGTCGAACCGCGACGGTTAACGATTTGGAATCCCTGCCTTTTATTCGAATGATTGTGGATGAGACGCTGCGCCTTTATCCGCCTGCCGGAATCCTGTCGCGCACGGCGCAGGGGCGTGATGAGCTTTGCGGGCGTGAGGTGCTGCCTGGCGATACTGTGATGATCCCGATTTATGCGCTGCATCGCAACCGGCTCTTGTGGGATGATCCCAATGCGTTCAAACCAGAAAGATTCAATGATCGCAAAGATATAGAGCGCTATGCTTATCTTCCTTTCGGGGATGGCCCGAGGATTTGCATCGGGTCGAGTTTCGCGCTTCAGGAGGCGGTGATCATTCTGGCAACGTTGCTTGGCAGGCGCCGATTCCACCCGGTAGTGGGGCGCGACCCCAAGCCGGTGATGATCCTGACGTTGCGCCCGGAAGGCGGCGTCTGGCTGACCTCGGAGCCGGCATAGGTTAACGGCGGCGCACGGTGGATTTTCGTGAGGGTGACTCGCGGCTGCTGCCCGGCTGTCAGGCGTATGACATCGGATTCCTGAATGTATGAACGGCTGTTAAGGTCAATGCGGCGTTCGGCGTCGCGCAAAGGCGAGGAGTCGGCCCACCCGGCATCGTGATTTCGAACCGCGCGATCAGGGCGCTATGCTGCACCGGCCAAATGAACCGAAAAGGACAATATCATGACCCGTCTGACCGCCAAGGATTTTGCCCCCGAGCTTCTGGAGCTTTACGATTTTTATGCCCATGGGATAATCACCAAGCGTGAATTTCTGAACCGCGCCGGAAAGTTTGCCGTGGCCGGAATGGCCGCGCCCGCGATATTGGCGGCGATGAGCCCGGATTATGCGATGGCCGAGCAGGTGCAATTCACCGACCCGGACATCGTGCCGGAATATGTCACCTACCCTTCGCCTGACGGGCATGGCGAGGTGCGCGGATATCTGGTGCGGCCAGCCGCCGCGACCGGGCCGGTGCCGGGAGTTGTGGTGGTGCATGAGAACCGCGGGCTGAACCCATACATAGAGGATGTGGCGCGGCGCGTGGCCAAGGCAGGGTTTGTGGCGCTGGCGCCGGACGGGCTGAGTTCTGTCGGGGGATATCCCGGCAATGATGATGCCGGGCGCGATTTGCAGCGCACTGTGGATGGCGAAAAGCTGATGAATGATTTTTTTGCCGCGATTGACTGGCTCAAAGCGGCGGACTTCACCACTGACAAGGTGGGGATCACCGGGTTCTGTTATGGTGGCGGTGTTGCGAACGCGGCGGCGGTGGCGTTTGAGGATCTGGGCGCGGCGGTGCCGTTTTATGGCCGCCAACCCCGCCCCGAGGATGTTAAGCGGATCAAGGCGCCGGTGCTTTTGCATTATGGCGAGCTGGATACCCGCGTGAACGAAGGCTGGCCCGATTATCAAAAGGCACTGGATGCGGCGGGCGTGACCTATGAGGCGCATATCTATGAGGGGGCCAACCACGGGTTCCACAATGACAGCACCCCACGTTACGACGAAGCAGCGGCAGAGCTGGCCTGGGCGCGCACGATTGCTTGGTTTGAGAAATACCTAGGCTGAGGGGCGCGGCCCTGCTGGTTGATGTCTGATATGGGAAAAAAGCAGACATCGAGTTGAAACGCCGCGCCCGAACCATGGGGGCAGTTCGGGCGCGGCGCAAACCATGTTTGCGCATTCAGTGCGGCATTCGAGCGGCATTCGATATGTCAGTTCCGGGCTCGAAGTGGTCCCACGCCAGCAATCAACTGAATTTGTAGTCTTTCGGGAAACCATAGGGCGGGCGTTTGCCGACCCCTGCCCGTTTGCCTAGCCATTCGGTCATGTCGGGTTCGTGGCGGGTCTTGCCGCCGCCCATTTCCCAGCTGAGCCCCTGCTCCCAGACAAAGGTGACAAGATCGCTCAGGCCGCCATCGAGTTCGAGGGCACCCTGACGTCCACGTGCCAGATTGTATTTCTGCAAGCGCACGCCCTTGCCGCGCCCCATCTCGGGCAGTTCGGAAATCGGGAAGACCAGAAACTTGCCATTTTGCGAACAGATCGCGACGTGATCCCCCGCCACCGGTTTGCAGATGGCTGCAACCGTTCCCTTGACGTTGAGCACCTGTTTGCCCGAACGGGTCTGGGCGATGATCTCATCTTCGGGCACGATAAAGCCGTTGCCTTCGGCGGAGGCGACCAGAAGCTTTTCGCCGGGACGGTGGATGAACAGCGTGACGATTTCGGCCTCGTTGGGCAGATCAACCATCAGGCGCAAGGGTTCGCCCATGCCGCGCCCGCCGGGCAGGTTGGCGGCGCTGAGGGTGTAAAAACGCCCGTTGGAGCCCATCGCAACCAGACGATCGGTTGTTTCGGCATGGAACAGGAAGCGGCCCTCGTCGCCATCCTTGAATTTCAGCTCGCGGTCGAGGTCGATATGGCCCGACATGGCGCGAATCCAGCCCATTTTTGAGCAAACAACCGTGATCGGCTCTTTTTCGATCATCGCTTCGAGAGGCACTTCTTCGGCCTCGACGGCTTCGGCAAATTGGGTGCGGCGGGCGCCGATCACATGCGCCTTGCCAAATGTCTTGCGCACCTGTCTCAACTCGTCAGCGACGCGATCCCATTGCAGGGTTTCACCTTCGAGCAAGTCGTCAAGTTCGGCGCGCTCTTTCATCAGGGCATCGCGTTCCTTGACCAGCGCCTCCTCTTCAAGACGGCGCAAGCTGCGCAGACGCATGTTGAGGATGGCTTCGGCTTGAACGTCCGAGAGACCGTTTTCACGCCCCGCAAAGCTGTGTGGCAGCGCGCGGGTGCCGTCGTCGCTTTCGGCCAGAACGCCGCTGGCCAGAGCTTCGGCGTCGGCCACCAGGGCAAGTTTGGAAACGTCCACGCCATCAAGCGGGGAAACATAATCGGCTTCATCGAGCGCGCGGGCGATGGTTTCCTGATGCGGGCGGCTCCAATCCTCATACATCAGGGCCGCTTTGGGGTCGTCATCATAGCGGATGATGTCAATCACACGATCCAGATTGAGGAAGGCGGTGATCAGGCCTTGCAGCACTTCGAGCCGGTTGTCGATCTTCGCCATGCGATAGCGCGAGCGGCGGATCAGAACCTCGCGGCGGAAATCGAGGAAGGCGCGCAGCACTTCCTTCATCGAGCAGACCTTGGGCGTGACGCCGTCGATCAGCACGTTCATGTTGAGCGAAAAGCGCACCTCAAGATCAGAGTTGCGAAACATCATGTTCATCAGAACGTCCGGATCGACGTTCTTGGAGCGCGGCTCAAGGATCAGGCGGATGTCTTCGGCGGATTCGTCGCGCACATCCGCGAGAATCGGGATCTTCTTGAGTTGAATGAGTTCGGCGATCTTCTCGATCAGTTTGCTCTTTTGCACCTGATAGGGAATCTCGGTGATGACGATCAGCCATTGGCCGCGCCCCTGCTCCTCGATCTCCCATTTACAGCGCAGACGGAAGCTGCCCCGCCCGGTGCGATAGGCGTTGGCGATGTTTTCACGCGGCTCGACAATCACCCCGCCCGTGGGGAAATCGGGGCCGGGCACGAAATTCATCAACGTGTCATCGCGCGCGTCGGGGGTTTTGATCAGATGCAGGCAGGCGGCGATCAGCTCGTCGATGTTATGCGGCGGAATATTGGTCGCCATGCCCACGGCGATGCCGGTTGAACCATTGGCCAGAAGATTGGGGAATTGCGCCGGCAGAACGCTGGGTTCTTCCAGGCGACCATCATAGTTGGGCCGAAAATCAACCGCGTTTTCGCTCAGCCCTTCGAGCAGCGCCTCGGCAAAGACGGTCATGCGGGCTTCGGTATAGCGCGACGCCGCCGGGTTATCGCCGTCGATGTTGCCAAAGTTGCCCTGCCCGTCGACCAGCGGATAGCGCACCGCGAAATCCTGGGCCAGGCGGGCCATCGCGTCATAGATCGCAGCGTCGCCATGCGGGTGGAAATCGCCCATCGTATCGCCCGAGATCTTGGCCGATTTGAGGAACCCGCCGGTCGCGCTGAGGCGCAGGCGGCTCATCGCATAGAGGATGCGGCGGTGCACCGGCTTCAGACCATCGCGGGCATCGGGCAATGCGCGGTGCATGATGGTCGACAGCGCATAGGTCAGGTACCGCTCGCCAATCGCGCGGCGTAACGGTTCGGACACCTCGGTGCCTGCTTCGTCGTCTCTTTCGTTCGGATCATCAACCAAATCGCTCATGCCCGCTGTTTAGCGGGCGATGGATTCGCCAGCAAGCGCGATTGCCCGCGGCGTTGGTTTATTCGTGCAGGTCAGGAAATCCGGACTGGATTTTGACTGTAGGTGTGTGCAAAATACGTCTTATTGCCACTTGCGGGAAATTTTATGGGTTCTTCCCCCTGTGGAAGGAACGATTCTGCTGTAATTGAGTTCTAATTGGTAAGGTAATTGGGGGTTTTGCCATGTGGCGTTTTATTGTCGTAACTTTTGGATTTCTGGGATTTGCGTTCTATCAGCTGAGCGGCGGTGCAAATTATGTGCCCAAAGACGGCTCGCGCCAGCATGCAGCGCAACGCGCGCAAGCGATCAAGACCACCGCGCTCCCAGGCGCGCAGAAAGCGACCCACAATGCGCCACAAGTGACAACGAACCCCGTGATCATTCTGCGCAACCCGCAAACATCAGGACAAGATGCAAGTGGTGCTGGCGACGCGCGCCTTGTTCTGGCTTCGGCCAACCCGGAGCTTGCCACGACTAACGCGGGCAAGCGCGCTGAATTGACTTTGAGCGGTGCGACAGAGGCCATCACAGGGGCCAACGGGGCGGTGCCTGAAGTGGCCACCGTGGCGGCAGATCCAGACAAGATCGCCCGGCTTGTTGCCGCCGCCGCGACCAATGCCCGCGTACCCGCGCCCCCCGCCGAGGTGGACAGAAGCAATGTGGGTTTGTCGGCGGATCAGGAGTATCGCCTGGTCAAGGCGGCGCGCGTCAACATGCGTTCTGGGCCTGGTACGGATTATGAGGTTGTTGATCAACTGACCCAGGGGACCGAGGTGGCGATTCTGCATGACGATGGCTATGGTTGGGTTGAACTGCGCGTGCTTGAGAGCGGGCAAGAAGGCTGGATGGCCGACTACTTGCTGGTGTCCGCGAACTGACCCCTTGGCATCGGGCCGCAGGGCCGACCGCGTGAAACACATGTTGAAAGGCCCCGGCTTTGGTTCGGGGCGTTTTGCCGTTTGCCGCGCCACAAGGCCGAGCCGCCCGCGCCCAAGGCAGACAATGCGGCGTCGGAGGTCTTTTCTTGTTCAGAAAGACGCAGGAAGCTCCTAAATCGTTTCGCGATAAACTCGCAATTCAAGTTCATCACGAAACCCTTTAGGGAGACTGCGTGGACACGAAAGGCGCGGCATGACTGGCAAATCCATTCTCATCACCGGGTGTTCCTCGGGCATTGGCCATGACGCGGCACTTGGGCTGCAGGCGCGCGGTTGGCGGGTCTTTGCCAGCTGTCGCAGCGCCCAGGACTGTGCGCGGCTTCGCAACGAAGGACTGGAAAGCGTGGTGCTCGATCTTGCCGATCCCGAAAGCCTGCATGCCGGGCTGGCAGAGGTGTTGCGCGCCACCGGCGGCACGCTTGATGCACTCTACAACAATGGCGCCTTCGCGCTGCCGGGCGCGGTCGAGGATTTGCCGACCGAGGGCTTGCGTGCGGTGTTTGAGACCAACCTCTTTGGCACCCACGAGCTGACCCGCGCGGTGATCCCCGTGATGCGCGCCCAGGGGCATGGGCGGATCGTCAATTGCTCGTCTGTGCTGGGCATGGTGCCGATGGCCTGGCGCGGCGCCTATGTCGCGTCGAAATTCGCCCTTGAAGGTCTGAGCGATACGCTGAGGATCGAGATGCGCGACACGGCCATTCATATCATTACACTGGCGCCGGGGCCGATCACCTCGCGCATCCGCGAAAACTCGATCCCGCATTTCGAGCGCTGGATCGATTGGGAGAAAAGCCCGCGCGCCCAGCAGTATCGCGACGACCTGAGACCGCGGCTTTATGAGAAACGCGACCGCGATTTCTTTGAGCTGCCCGCAAGTGCAGTGACGAAAAAGCTGATCCATGCCCTTGAGGCGACGCGCCCGCGTCCGCGCTATCACATCACCAACGCGACCCGCCTGATGGGCGCGGCGCGCAGGATCCTGCCGACAAGACTTCTGGATTGGCTGATCGCCAAAGGATGAGCCGGGCGCAGGCTTAACAGCGCAGAAATCCGGCGCAATTGTGCACGCCCCGGCAATTCGCCCCTTCGCATTTGAGCGCCCAAGCCTTACAAGTCACCACAAGGTTTAAACGAAAGGATGTCCCCATGGCCAATGATCCGCTCTTCTGGGTGGTTGCGATTGCCTGTCTTGGCGTGCTGGTCATCCTGATGATCGGGGTGGGCGGGTTTGCCAAAGGTGGCGAATTCAACCGCAAACACGCCAACAAGATCATGCGCTGGCGCATTGCGGCGCAGGCCGTGGCAATTGCCCTCATCCTGCTGTTCGTCTGGTTCAGATACTGAAAGGAGCCTGCCTGATGGTGGTTTTGTCTAAAATCTATACCCGCACCGGCGACAAGGGCGACACCGCACTGGGCGATGGCACGCGTCGGGCCAAGCACGACCTGCGTGTCAGCGCCTATGGCACCACGGATGAGCTGAACTCGACGCTCGGACTGGCGCGGTTGCATGCCACGGGCGATACCGATGCCGCGCTGGCGCGTATTCAAAACGACCTGTTTGATTGCGGCGCCGATCTCTGCCGCCCGGATCGCGAAAACGACGCCACGGCAGAATACCCACCGCTCAGAATGGTCGATTCTCAGGTTTCGCGGCTGGAGCAAGAAATTGATGCGATGACCAAGGTGCTCGAACCCCTTCGCAGCTTCATTCTGCCCGGCGGTTCACCGCTGGCCGCACATCTGCACCTCTGCCGCACGGTGGCGCGCCGCGCCGAACGGCTATGCGTTGACCTCGCCTGCCACGAAGACGTGAACCCTGCCGCAACCAAATATCTCAATCGGCTGAGTGATTGGTTCTTTGTCGCGGCACGCATGGCCAATGACGACGGGCGCAACGATGTCTTGTGGGTTCCCGGCGCCAACAGATAAACGCGCCATTCCGCTTCATCTTGCCGAAAATATCCAAATCCGCCCCTTGCCCCATGCGCCCTGCCCGCCGACTGGCCACCCCGTCGGCGGCCTGCCCCCAGAGACGCGCGAAGGCGGCAGGGTGGGCAAGTGCCACGCTCCCGCGAACGCCCCGATCGAGCGGGTGGGCGCCGCCCGAGCGCGTCTCTTTGTCGCTTCCTTGTGAAACAATTCGTCGCGAATGCAGGCGCAAAAGCGGGGAACGCCGCGTCTGTTCGCGCTAACGAGGCGATTTTTCCCTGTCTCAGCGCGCCCCGAGACTGTAACAGAACCAAGAGAGCCTGAATCGCCCGCCAACGGGTGACAATGCAGATACGAAGGAGACCGCTGGAATGAAGGTGCTTGTGCCTGTCAAACGCGTGATCGACTATAACGTGAAAGTCCGTGTGAAGGCGGATGGTAGCGGAGTTGATCTTGCCAACGTGAAAATGTCGATGAACCCGTTCGACGAGATTGCCGTGGAAGAGGCGATCCGCCTGAAAGAAGCGGGCAAGGTCGAAGAAGTGATCGCCGTATCCATCGGCGTGAAACAGGCGCAGGAAACGCTGCGCACGGCGCTGGCCATGGGTGCGGACCGCGCCATTCTGGTAGTCGCTGCGGATGACGTGCATAACGACATTGAGCCGCTGGCCGTCGCCAAGATCCTGGCGAAAATCGTCGAAGAAGAACAGCCGGGCCTCGTGCTTGCTGGCAAACAGGCGATCGACAACGACATGAACGCCACCGGCCAGATGCTGTCGGCCCTGCTGGGCTGGAGCCAAGCGACCTTTGCATCCGAACTCGACGTGGACGGCGACAACGCCAAGGTCACGCGCGAAGTTGATGGTGGTTTGCAGACCATCAGCGTGAAGATGCCAACCATTGTGACGGTTGATCTGCGTCTCAACGAGCCGCGCTATGCAAGCCTCCCGAATATCATGAAAGCGAAGAAAAAGCCGCTGGATGAGAAAACCGCGGCGGATTACGGCGTTGACGTGACACCGCGCCTCGAAGTCGTGAAAACAAGCGAGCCGGAATCGCGCAAAGCTGGTGAAATTGTCGGCTCGGTTGACGAGCTGGTGGCGAAACTCAAGGAAGCGGGGGCAGTATAATGGCAGTTCTTCTTCTTGCAGAAGTCAACAATGGCGAACTGGCGATGGACGCCACCGCCAAGGCCGTAACAGCAGCAAAAGCTCTGGGCGACATCACGGTTCTGGCCGCTGGTGCCAGTGCTGCGGATGCGGGCAAAGCCGCTGCGACAATCGACGGTGTGTCGAAGGTTCTGGTGGCCGAGGATGCCTCACTTGGGCACCGTTTGGCAGAATCGACCGCAGCACTTATCGTCAGTCTTGCGGGGGATTATGAGCATATCGTGGCCCCTGCGACCACCGACGCAAAGAACGTGATGCCACGTGTGGCAGCGCTTCTTGATGTCATGGTGATCTCGGATGTGTCGGGCGTCGTTGACGCCAACACGTTTGAGCGCCCGATTTATGCCGGTAACGCCGTGCAAACAGTGAAGTCATCGGACGCCAAGAAGGTCATCACCTTCCGGACCTCGACCTTTGATGTTGCCGGAACCGGCGGGTCGGCTTCGGTTGAAACCGTGTCGGCGGCGGCTGATCCGGGGCTTTCGAGCTGGGTCGAAGACAAGGTCGCGGCGAGCGATCGCCCGGAACTGACCTCGGCGGGTGTGGTTGTGTCCGGGGGCCGTGGTGTCGGCTCGGAAGACGATTTCAAACTGATCGAGCAACTGGCTGACAAGCTGGGCGCTGCGGTGGGTGCGTCCCGCGCGGCCGTCGATTCGGGCTATGCACCGAACGATTGGCAAGTTGGTCAGACCGGTAAGGTGGTTGCACCTGATCTCTATATCGCCGTGGGTATTTCGGGCGCTATCCAGCACCTTGCGGGGATGAAGGACAGCAAGATCATCGTCGCCATCAACAAGGACGAGGAAGCGCCGATCTTCCAGGTGGCCGATTATGGTCTGGTGGCGGATCTTTTCACCGCTGTGCCGGAATTGATCGAGAAGCTCTGAACCACGCGAGGCGGGGAACACCCCGCCCTGCGACATTACGTGAGGCCCGCCCGGAAACGTGGCGGGCCTTATTGTTCGGGGGCACCCAGCAACGGCGCAAGCCTATCGATCAGCGCGCGCGCCGCCTCGGTATGGGCGGCGGGGCCAAGCATGCCGCGCGCCGCAGGGGCCTCAAGTTCGCTGAACACCATGCCCTCGACGCCACGTGTCAGCGCCGCCGGGCTGGCCACGACTTCGATCACTGCGGCGACACGCGGGCGCAATCGCTCAATCATCCAGCGCTCGATCGCGAAGGGATCGGCGCGCGCATCGGTCAAATCGGTGCTGTTCTCAGGCGCGTGATCGGCAAACCACAAGAGCACGGCATGCGGCCCGATGCGCGCCAACAACAACTCCATCCGCGCCAGCCACGCCTTTTGTACTTCGCCAATCACCATCGCAAAACGATCCGGCGCATTCGCCGCCAGGCTACCCAGCATGTGCCGGGTAAAATGGAACTCGGTGAAGTCGATTTCGCGAAACACCGATTGCATCATTGCCGATGCGCGCAGGAAGCGGTCATTGCGGCGCGGATGCACCGAATAGTAGCGGTTCGACAGGTTGTTTGCGCCGGTCACCTGCACCACGCAATGGTGCGCCTTGGCCGCCGCGGCCAGTATCGTGGTATCGTTGAGGAAGACATCGACCCCGGCGTTCGTCTGACCGAAATTGACGCAAGAGATGCCCGATGCCTGTTCCACCAGATCGGGAAACGGAGTCGCAATAAACTTGCCGTAGGTTTCAGTACCGCCGAGAAAAACGATGAAATCGCCCTCTGTCTTGCGGGCCGGGCCACGGAACACAAGACGGCTTTCGCCATAGTGACACGGGTCATAGTCAAGGGGCCCACCGCCCCCCATGTTTTCATAGGACATTTTACCCACCAAATTTATCTCACCCGAAGCCAGATTCGCAGAAAGCCGTTTCTGAAACGCTAATGCGCGGAATTGACGCGAGTTTTAACGAACCCTTTGGCGCTGGCAGCGGATTTCGCGGCGCGCGGCCTCTTGCGGAAAGCGGCGGCACCCGCCTATGGTTGGGGCGAATTTGGCAGATAGGGCAGCGGCATGGAAATCAAGAAGGTCGGCGTAATCGGGGCGGGGCAAATGGGCAACGGGATCGCGCATGTGATGGCGCTTGCCGGGTATGATGTGCTGCTCAACGATATCAGCGCCGAGGCGCTGGAAGCCGCCTTGGCGAAGATCGAAAAGAACATGGGTCGTCAGGTGGGTCGCGGGTTGATCACTGACGCGGAAATGGCCACCGGCATGGCGCGCATCAAGGCAACGCAGGATCTGCCCGAATTGGGCCAAAGCGATCTGGTGATCGAAAGCGCGACCGAGAATGAAGACATCAAGAACAAGATTCTTGCCTCGCTGGCGCCGCATCTGGCGGATCATACGATCCTGACCTCGAACACCTCGTCGATCTCGATCACACGGCTGGCCAGCCGCACCGACCGGCCGGAAAAGTTCATGGGCTTTCATTTCATGAACCCGGTGCCGCTGATGAAGCTGGTTGAGTTGATCCGGGGGATTGCGACCGATGCGGCAACCTATGACTCGTGTCTGGCGGTGGTTGAAAAGCTGGGCAAGACGGCGGCGAGCGCCGAGGATTATCCAGCGTTTATCGTCAATCGTATCCTGATCCCGATGATCAACGAGGCTTGCTATGCGCTCTATGAAGGGGTGGGCAATGTCGCCTCGATCGACAATGCAATGAAGCTGGGGGCGAACCATCCGATGGGGCCGCTGGAGCTGGGCGATTTCATCGGATTGGACACCTGTCTTGCGATCATGCATGTGCTGCACGACGGCTTGGCTGATACAAAATACCGCCCCTGCCCGCTCTTGACGAAATATGTCGAAGCGGGTTGGCTGGGCAAGAAGACCGGACGCGGGTTTTACGACTATCGCGGCGATATGCCGGTGCCAACGAGGTGAAGGGATGCGCACAAGACCTGATGAGCTGACCGAGGTTACGCTGCCGGATGGGCGGGTCACGGTGGACGAGCATGGCTATCTGACCGATCCGAACCTTTGGAGCAAAGGGTTTGCCGAATATGCCGCGAAGGCCGAGGGGATCACCCTGACGCCGCGACATTACGAGGTGATCAACTTCGTGCGCGCCAGTCAGGAGGAGCATCGCATCATCCCCGATCAACGCTTTGTTCTGAAGTTTTTGGGGCATGGCGAGACGCTGAGCAAATCCGAGGCCAAAGACGCGCTCTATGAGTTGTTTCCCCAAGGCTATGTCAAACAGGTCTGCAAGATCGCCGGGATGAAACAGCCGCGCGCCTGGTCGACTGGATAAGGCCACTTACGGCGCGCGCACGCAGCGCGCCATATGCCGCGACGTCAGGGTTTACCTGCGCGTCATCGGCGCGTTTTGCTGGCACCATGAGCGAGCAAATCACCATCGAAACACAAGGCGGCAGGATTGCCGGGCGATTATTTCGCGCCCCTGCCCCGCGCGCCGTTGCGGTCTTGAACCCGGCCACGGGGGTGCCACAAGCCTATTACCGACATTTCGCCGCGTGGCTGGCCTCAGAGCAGGGTGTGAGCTGTCTCACCTATGATTATCGCGGCTTTGGTGCGTCAGCGGACGGGCCGGTGGGCAAGGTGCGTCTCAGCATGGCCGATTGGGGCATTCACGATCAACAAGCGGCGCGCGATTGGCTGGTTGCGCAGGCGGAGTTTGAGGGTGTGCCGCTCTGGGTGGTCGGGCATTCGCTGGGCGGTTTCATGCTGGGCTATCAAACCGGGTTGGAGGGGATTGCACGTGTGATCGCGGTGAGTTCGGGGCCGATTCATGTGTCGGATCATCCCTGGCCGTATCAGGCATCGGCACGGTTTTTCTGGTTTGTGCTGGGGCCGGTGCTTTTGGCGAGTATGGGGTATCTGCCCGGCAAGCTTTCTGGGCTGGGGGCGGATGTGCCGGGGCCGGTGTTTACCCAGTGGAAACGCTGGTGCACGACGCGTGGGTTTCATCGGGTCGACAAAAGCCTGCCACCCTATGATGCGAGCGCTCTGAGCGCGCCGCTGCGCAGTGTGGCGCCGAGCGATGACGTGATGATCCCGCCCACCGTCGTTGCACGCCTGGGCGCGCTTTACCCGCAATCGGCGCAGACCCATGAGGTGCTTGACCCAGCGCAATTCGGGCTGAGCAAGGTCGGACATCTGGCGGCATTCGCACGACGCAACAGCGCGCTTTGGCCTGCGATACTGGGGACGCAAACGGCGGTTTGAAATAGGCGCGGCGCGCGGTAAGCTGGTGTCGGGAGATTGGCCATGTTCGCACGTTTGTGTCTTGCAGTAATGTTGTGCGGCGCTGGCGCGCTTTCCGCTCTGGCGCAGGAAGGACGCGAGGCGTCTGAGCTGATCCTCGAAAGTTATGGTGTGTATTGCGGTAGGGAAGGCCCGTCGAGCAAGGTGGCGGCCCCCGGAACCGTGCTGGGCTATATCCAGGTTACCGACGCCGACGCGCAAGCAACGGTGGTGACAACGCGGGTGCCGGCGGCGATGGGCATTGCCTTTGGCGTGGCGTTACGGGTGGCGCCGGATCAGTCGGGGTTTTCCGCCGAGTTTCGTGTCACCCACCCCACCGCAACGCCGGGCGCGCGGATTACTGAACGATGGATCAGCAGGTTTTCACCCGACGAGCCGACGCTCAACCGGTTTCGATTTGAATTTGCCGAAGAGTTGAATATCGGACTTTGGGTGATGGAGGTCTATCACGAAGAGGCGTTGCTGTTTCGTCAGGCCTTTGAGGTGGTGCCGCAAGACGCGGCCGCTGATATCCTGGCACAGTGCGCAGGGTTTGCGCCGGTGTCGTGATCTGCGATTGCAATGCCCCGGAAAATTGCCCATGAACGCCCGACCCGGAATGATTGCCCGAGGAGACCCGTCGATGAGTGCCGAAAAACCAACCGTTGTTCCCGCCGATCCCCGTCAGATTGCTGAGTGGCTGGAAGCGGACGAGATCGTTCTGGTCGATGTGCGCGAACCATCGGAATATGAGGTGGAACATATTGCGGGGGCGCTGTTGCTGCCTCTATCCAGCTTTGAGGCCGATCTGTTTCCGACCCTTCCGGGCAAGAAGCTGGTGTTGCATTGCGCGGTTGGCAAGCGTTCGGAAGCGGCCGGGAAGATGCTTTTGAACGAGGGCCATACCGGCGTGATCCATATGACGGGCGGGATGGATGCCTGGAAGGCGGCGGGGCTGGCGACCGAAGTGCAGCTGACTGCGCCGGGTGAACCCACCACGCCGGGGCCGGTGTTTTTATGCCCCGCGCCCGGTGAGGTGTTGCGCGATGAGTATCTGGAACCGCTGGGCATCACCCTGCCCGATCTGGCGCGTGCCATAGGGGTGTTTGAGGGGCGGTTGGCCAGCCTGCTGAAAGGCGAGGAGAAGATCACGGTGGAGCAGTCGCTGCGGCTGGCGCGGTATTTTTCGACTGCGGCGGATTTCTGGGTGCGTTTGCAGATCGAGCACGACATGGAACGCGCCCGCCATGCGGTGGGTGAGGATATTCGCCGCTCGATCACGCCGCGCACACAGGCGGGCTGATCGGCGCGGTTTGGCTTAGCCCATAAGGGCGCGGCGGATCAGATTGAGGCCCGCAATCAGCAGCACAACCAGCGTGGCGCGACGAAACAGCACCTGATCAATGCGGTCGTGCACCATGAAGCCGAGCGCCATGCCCAGCAGCGCAGGCACGCAGAGCGCGATGGAAAACGGCAATGTTTCCCAGCGCATCACGCCCGAGCCGATATGCGCGAAAAACAGAACCAGAGTGCCAACGCCATAGAGCACACCCTGAATGCGCACCGAATCATGCTTGGGCGTATCGAGCGCGGTGAGATAAAGCACCGTGGGTGGCCCCCAAGTGCCGGAAAAGCCGCCGATCAATCCAGAAAACGCGCCAACTCCGGCCTCGATCGCAGGTGAATTGCGCTTGAGGTGCGGTCGCCATCCCAAGAGTTGCAAGGCCGTGAACCCCACGACCGGCACGCCGATCATCAGCAGCATCGTCGCAACCGGAAGCACGCGCACCAGTTGCGCCGAGAACACCAACGTGACGGCAAGCGCGCCCACGAACACACGATATTCGACAACCGAACGCCAGGCCTCGCCGAGACCCTGGCGCAACCCCTGCCAGAGATTGGCCAGCACGGTGGGCAGGATCAGCCCCGCAAGCGCCAGATCCGGCGTGACCAGGCTTCCCAATAGCGCGATCATGATCATCGGCAGGGCAAACCCCACCATGCCTTTGACCACACCCGCCAAGAGGGCCACGCCAAAGCAGAGTGCAAAGGTGAGCGGGGTGACCAGGGTGAAGAGACTATCCATGATGCCCTCATAAAGGCTTGCAAGGGCGCGTCAAACCATACTGCGCCGCGAAGGGTTTCGTGCGGGGGATGAGAAAGCGGGCTAAAAGCCGCGTTTGATGCCTTGGCAATGGGTTTTCGGCAATGCCAAAAGGGCCGGGTTGCAACTATTGTTTCTATTTGGTTGCGCAAGAATTGAACGGAGTTACGCCGCTTTGCAGCAATGATGTTGCGCTGCACCTGCAAAATGTTTTAATCACCCAAGTGAAACACGAAATAACCCGCAACACGCCCAAGGATTTGGACACTCTCGCCATGACAGATATTCTCTTGCCTGATCTTCTGACTCTCACCCGCGCCGCTGTTGCCCCCGCCGAAGCGGTTCTGGATAAGGCGCTTGGCGCTCTGCGTGAAAAGGTGAGCGAAGCGGGGCGCGTCTCGAACAGCTTGATTGAAGAAAATCAGGTGGCGGCGCATGGGGTTGCGTGGCTGGCGACATATGTCGAGGCGCTGCGCCAGATGCAGAAATGGGCCGAAAAGATCACCGAGGTGGGCAAGTTTGGTGAGGTTGAACAGCTGATCCACCAGATCGCTTTTGGCGAATACCTGCACCAGATCGCCGGTGGCATTGCAATGAACCAGGGCGAGGTTTTCCGACTGCAAGAGCTGGGGCTTGGCTGGGACGCATTGGCGGGGTTCCAATGCGATGAAGTGCAAAGCCTGATGGCGCGCGGTAATACACAGGACGCGCGCACGCAGTTGGTTGCCTTGATGCAGGAACGCGCGGCCGAGATCACGGTGGGGGCCACCGGGCTTGATGAAGAGCTTGAGATGATCCGCGAGCAGTTCCGCCGCTATGCCGTTGAGAAGGTGGAACCCTTTGCCCATGACTGGCATCTGAAGGACGAGTTGATCCCGATGGAGGTGATCAACGAATTGGGCGAGATGGGCGTATTCGGGCTGACCATCCCCGAGGAATTTGGCGGGCTGGGTCTGTCCAAGGCGTCGATGGTTGTGGTCAGCGAAGAGCTGAGCCGGGGCTATATCGGGGTGGGATCGCTGGCGACCCGGAGCGAGATCGCAGCCGAGTTGATCGAGGGCGGCGGCACGGATGCGCAGAAAGAATATTGGCTGCCGAAAATCGCCAGCGCGGAAATTTTGCCGACTGCGGTGTTTACCGAACCCAATACCGGCTCGGACCTGGGGGCCTTGCGCACCCGCGCGGTGAAGGAGGGCGATGATTACCGGATCACCGGCAACAAAACCTGGATCACCCATGCGGCGCGCACCCATGTGATGACCCTGCTCGCGCGCACCGATCCCGAAACGACGGATCACAAAGGGCTGTCAATGTTTCTGGCCGAAAAGACGCCCGGCACCGACGAAGCCCCCTTCCCCACCGAGGGGATGACGGGCGGCGAGATCGAGGTTCTGGGCTATCGCGGGATGAAGGAATACGAGCTTGGCTTTGATAATTTTGCCGTGAAGGGCGACAACCTCTTGGGTGGCGTCGAGGGGCAAGGCTTCAAGCAGTTGATGAAGACCTTTGAGGCGGCACGCATTCAGACGGCAGCGCGCGCCATTGGTGTGGCGCAATCAGCGCTGGATCAGGGGATGCAATATGCCCAGGACCGCAAGCAGTTCGGCAAGGCGTTGATCGAATTTCCGCGGGTGTCGAGCAAGCTGGCCATGATGGCGGTGGAAATCATGGTGTCGCGGCAGCTGACCTATTTCAGCGCCTGGGAGAAGGACCACGGCCAGCGTTGTGATCTGGAAGCAGGGATGGCAAAGCTCCTGGGCGCGCGTGTGGCCTGGGCGGCGGCGGACAACGCCTTGCAAATTCATGGCGGCAATGGTTTTGCGCTGGAATACAAGATCTCGCGGATCCTGTGCGATGCGCGGATCCTCAACATCTTTGAGGGAGCGGCGGAAATTCAGGCGCAGGTGATCACGCGGCGTTTGCTGGGGTGAGCCTGCTCTTGTTGCGCGGTTGAATGCATAAGAGTTGGGGGTTTCACCCCCAAGCCCCCAGGATATTTCCGGCAAGATGAAGCAGGGGCGGCGCGGCTCAGGGCGCATGTCGGCGGGTTTCTCCGTCTCATGAATGCGCTTTGGGGGGCTAGGTCTTAGAGAGGGTGAGAAATCGTCGGGAGCGCTCTTGACCTTCCAGTTACAGGAATCCCTATGTAAGCGGAAACATCGAAGGATTTTTCCGCATGGGCGCGCTGCATGATTTGAAACTGTCGATTGACGGGATGAGCTGTGCGTCCTGCGTTGGTCGCGCGAAATCGGCGCTTGAAGGCGTTGATGGTGTGAACGAGGTGGAGGTCAACCTGGCGAGTGAGCGCGCGCATATACGCTTTGGCGCGCCCGCCGACCCCGGAATCATCGTCGCCACACTCGATAAGGCCGGTTATCCGGCACGACTGGCGCGCGCGGTGCTTGAAATTGAAGGCATGAGCTGCGCCTCCTGTGTTGGACGGGTCGACAAGGCGCTGGCGGCGCTTCCGGGAGTGGTGGAGGTGAACGTCAACCTCGCGTCCGAGACTGCGACGGTGCGCTACCTCGAAGGCATGCTGACGCCCGCCGAGTTGCGCAACGCGGCGCGCGAGGCGGGTTATCCGGCGCGGCTGCGCGAGGGCGGCGAGGCGCCGGATGCGGGCGCGCGCAAGGAAGCGGAGGCGGGCGAGCTGCGGCGTGATCTGATCATTGCCGCCGCGCTGACGCTGCCGGTGTTTGTCGTGGAAATGGGGGGGCATCTTTTCCCTGCGCTGCATCACTGGATCGCAGGCACGGTGGGCCAGCAGGCCAGTTGGGTGGTGCAGTTCCTGCTCACCACGCTGGTTCTGATCTTTCCGGGGCGGCGGTTCTATACCAAGGGCTTTCCGGCACTGTTGCGCGGCGCGCCCGACATGAATTCTCTGGTCGCCGTGGGCACGTCCGCCGCCTATCTCTTCTCGGTGGTGGCAACTTTCGCGCCCGCCCTGCTGCCCGCTGCCAGCCGCGCGGTCTATTACGAGGCAGCGGCGGTGATCGTGGTGCTGATCCTGCTCGGGCGCTTCCTTGAGGCGCGCGCCAAGGGGCGTACCGGGGCGGCGATTGCCAAGCTGATCAACCTCGCCCCCAAGACCGCGCTGGTGCGGCGCGATGGGCAGGAGAGCGAGATTGATGCCAGCGAGGTCGTTACCGGCGACACGGTGATCCTGCGACCCGGTGCGCGGGTGCCGGTGGACGGTGAGGTTTTGAGCGGCGAAAGCCATATTGACGAGAGCATGATCACCGGCGAGCCGATCCCGGTGGACAAGCATCCCGGCGATCCTGTTACCGGCGGCACGATCAATGGCACGGGCGCGCTCGAGCTCAGGGCCACGGCGGTGGGGCGCGATACCACGCTGGCACAGATCGTGCGCATGGTGGAAGAGGCGCAGGGCGCGCGGCTGCCGATCCAGGGGCTGGTCGACCGGATTACGCTCTGGTTCGTGCCTGCGGTGATGGTGTTGGCGGCTCTGACAGTGCTGATCTGGCTGATCTTTGGCCCCGCCCCGGCGCTTAGCCATGCGCTGGTGGCAGGTGTGGCGGTGCTGATCATCGCCTGCCCCTGTGCCATGGGGCTGGCCACGCCGACCTCGATCATGGTGGGCACCGGGCGCGCGGCGGAAATGGGGGTGCTGTTTCGCAAAGGGGATGCCTTGCAGGCTTTGCAGGGCGTCGAGATGGTGGCCTTCGACAAGACCGGAACATTGACAGAAGGGCGCCCGGTGCTGACCGACCTGATACTGGCCGAGGGGTTTGAGCGCGCCGAGGTGCTGCGCCTTGTCGGGGCGCTCGAAGGGCAATCCGAACATCCCATCGCACGCGCCATCGAGGCGGCAGCAAAGACCGAGGCGGGGGTCCTGCCCGCGGTGAAAGAGTTCGGCTCGCTGACCGGCTTTGGCGTGCGCGGCAACGTCGAGGGGCGCGATGTGCTGGTCGGTGCCGCCCGATTGATGGCGCGCGAAAACATTGACACCAATGCGCTGACGGACCAGGCCGAGGCGATGGCGAAGGCGGGCAAGACGCCGCTCTACGGCGCGATTGACGGTCAGATCGCAGCCCTTGTCGCGGTAGCCGATCCGCTCAAATCCACCACGCGCGCAGCGCTGGCGGCGCTGCACGCCATGGGCCTCAAGACCGCGATGATCACCGGCGATGCGCGCGCCACGGCCGAAGCCATCGCGCGCGAGGCCGGGATTGATCATATCGAGGCCGAATGCCTGCCGCGCGCCAAGGTCAAGGCGCTGGAGGGGCTTGGCGCAAAAGGCAAGGTGGCTTTTGTCGGCGACGGGATCAATGACGCCCCGGCCCTGGCCGCAGCGGATGTCGGCATTGCCATCGGCACGGGCACGGATGTGGCCGTTGAGGCCGCCGACGTGGTGCTGATGCGCGGCGATCTCGGCGGCGTGGTCAATGCCTTTGCCGTCAGCCAAGCGACGATGCGCAATATTCGTCAGAACCTCTTCTGGGCATTCGCCTATAATACCGCGCTGATCCCGGTTGCGGCAGGCGCACTCTATCCTGCTTTCGCAGTTCAGCTGTCGCCGATGCTGGGGGCGGGTGCGATGGCGCTGAGCTCGGTTTTCGTCGTCAGCAACGCGTTGCGCCTGCGCCGCTTGACGCCACAGATGAAGGAGACATGACATGAACATCGGAGAAGTCGCCGAAGCCAGCGGGCTGCCCGCCAAGACCATCCGCTATTACGAGGATATCGGGCTGATCACGCCCATGCGCGCAGGCAATGGCTATCGCTCGTTTCGTGAAAGCGATCTGCACAAGCTGAGCTTTCTGGGGCGCGCCCGCTCCTTGGGGTTTTCGATCGAAGACTGCCGCAACCTGCTGGCGCTTTATGAAGACCGCACCCGTGCCTCGGCGGATGTAAAGGCCATTGCGCGCGAACATCTCGCCCGGATCGAGGCCAAGCTGAGCGAGTTACGCCAGATGAAAGATACGCTTTCGCATCTGATCACGGCCTGCGCCGGGGATGATCGCCCCGATTGCCCGATCCTGAGCGATCTCTCCGCGCCACCCGCCACGAAACCCTGATCGCCTTCATCTTGCCAGAAATATCCCGGGGGGTATGGGGGGCTGGCCCCCCATGGGCGCGCGCGGCTTGCCAGCCGCCCCCGGCTTGAGTATCCCAAGGTCGGAGCAACCCCGAAAAAGGCAGGCAACATGAGCAGACACGTCGATCTTCTGATTATCGGCGGCGGCATCAATGGCTGCGGCATTGCGCGCGACGCAGCGGGGCGCGGGCTTTCGGTTGTGCTGGCCGAGATGGGCGATCTCGCGCAGGCCACCTCATCTGCCTCGACCAAGCTCTTTCATGGCGGGTTGCGCTATCTCGAATATTTCGAATTCCGCCTGGTGCGCGAGGCGCTCAGGGAACGCGAGGTGCTACTCGGCGCCATGCCTCACATCGCTTGGCCGATGCGCTTTGTGCTGCCCTTGGCGCCGGAAATGCGCTTTGAAGGGGAAACCCCGGCGTCGCGGCTGATTGGCCGATTTATGCCTTGGATGGGCGGGCGGCGGCCGGGCTGGATGATCCGGCTGGGGCTGTTTCTTTATGACCACATGGGCGGGCGCAAGATTCTGCCCGCAACCCGTGCTCTTTCGTTGGAAAACACCCCGGAAGGGGCGCCGCTCAAGGATCATCTGACGCGGGCCTATGAATATTCCGATGTCTGGGTGCAGGATGCGCGGCTGGTGGTGCTGAATGCGCGCGACGCGGCGGCGCGCGGTGCAGAGGTGATGACGCGCACCAAGGTGGTGGCGGCCCAGCCCGACAACGGTGCCTGGCGCGTCACGCTTGGCAATGGCGAAGTGATCCGTGCGCGCGCACTCGTCAATGCGGCGGGGCCTTGGGTGGGCGATGTGATCGGCGGGGTGCTCAAGCTGGACACGCAAGAGCGGGTGCGGCTGGTGCGCGGCTCGCATATCGTTACGAAGCGGCTATTTGACCACGATAAATGCTATTTCTTTCAAGGGCCTGACGGGCGCATCATCTTTGCCATTCCCTATGAGCAGGATTTCACCCTGATCGGCACCACCGATGTTGACCATGACAATGCCGAGACTGCGCCGATCTGCACCGAGGAAGAGGCCGATTATCTGCGCGCCTTTGCCGGACAGTATTTCAAGCGCCCGCTGGAGCGCGAGGATATCGTTTGGACCTATTCGGGAGTGCGCCCGCTTTATGACGACGGGGCCAGTTCGGCGACGGCGGCGACGCGCGAATATGTGCTGCGTCTTGATACCAGCACGGGCGCACCGGTTCTCAATGTGTTTGGCGGCAAGATCACCACCTATCGGCGGCTGGCCGAGGCGGCCATGGGCAAGCTTGGCGCGGTGTTCGAGGGGCTGCGCGGGGATTGGACCGCCGGCGTTGCGTTACCCGGCGGGGATTTCCCGGTGAACGGCGTAGCCGGGTTGATCGCGGCGTTTCGTGCGGCGCAGGATTGGGCCAATGAGAAGACGGCCCAGCGCATCATCCGGGCTTATGGCAGCGAGGCACAGGGCATTTTCGCGAATGGGCCGGGCGAGGATTTCGGCCATGGCTTGCGCGGGGCCGAGGTGGATTGGCTGATTGCGCGCGAATGGGTGCGCTGCGTCGAGGATCTGCTTTGGCGGCGCTCCAAGCTGGGGTTGCATTTCAGCGCAGAGGAGCGCGCGCATCTAGCCGCGTATATTGAGACGCAACTGTCCGCTTGAAACGCTTATCTGCGCCCTGCCCCGATAAGGTGCAGGACGCCAGTTTGGCTCAACTCTTGCCACCCTTGATGTCTTGCCACGGGCGCGCCTTCTGACCGCGATATTTTACCGTGAGATCAAGCGGCGTGTCGTTTTCGTCGTAAACCCCGAGAACAATTCCGCGCCGCGCGCTTGCGGTGCGCATTTCGATAAGCTGCGCCTCGGAGCGGGTGGTGCGCTGTGATGGGCGCCGGGTCCATGCGAAAAGCTTATCATAGAGCGCCTGGATCACCTCGGCGTGTTCATCACTGTCGCCCAGATCGGTGAGTTCGTCGGGATCGTTCTCCAGATCGAACAGAAGCGGGCGATAGCCGCCTTCGCAATGCACCATTTTCCAGCGCTTGTCGGCGATCATGAACATCACCGCGTCGCGCACCGATGCATTCATCAGCTTGGCGATGGGTGAGCCGGAGTAATCGTATTCGCAGATGACGTACTCGCGCTCGGTTTCGGCCCGTGTGCCATGCAGGATTGGCAGCAGGCTTTCGCCCTCAAGGATGTGGCCCACGGGTTCGCCCCCGGCGACATCGAGAAATGTGGGCGCAAGATCAATGCTTTCGACCAGCGCATCGCAAACCGTGCCGCGTGTCGCGTCGGCCTCGGGGGATGGGTCATAAATGATCAGCGGCACGCGGGTTGAGGCGTCGTGAAAGAAGGTTTTCTCGCCAAGCCAGTGATCGCCCAGAAAGTCGCCGTGATCCGAGGTGAGCACGATCATCGTGTCCTGCATCCGCCCGGTTTCTTCCAGCCATTCGAACAATCGGCCCATCTGATCATCGACCTGTTTGATAAGGCCCATATAGGCCGGGATCACCGCCTCGCGCACGTCCTGACGCGAGAAGGTTTGCCCCACTTTGGTGTCCATGAAGGCCTTCAAGACCGGGTGGGCGTTCTGACGTTCCGTGTCCGAGCGCACCACCGGGAGGACATGTTCGGGGCCATACATGCTGGCATAGGGTTCGGGCACGATATAGGGCCAATGTGGCTTGATATAGCTGAGATGACAGCACCATGGGCCATCATGGCTTTGCATGAAGTCGATGCCGCGGCCCGTCATATAAGGGGTTTCGCTGTCTTCTTCGTCGATATTGGCCGCCATCGGCGAGTTCTTCAGAAACCAGCCGGAGAGCACGTTGCCATCGGCATCGAGACCGGAATTGGCAAAGTCATGCCACGGGTTATCGGCGTCATAGCCCTTGGCCTTGAGCCATTTGTTGTATTCCTTGGCACCGTCGGGATCATAGGCGCCATCGGGGCCTTCGGGCAGCATGCCATCGTCACGCTCAAACACGTCAAAACCGCATTCGGCAACGCGCGCACCGATGAAGGAATCCGGCTCAAGCCCGAGGCGTTCCATACCTTCCTTGTCCGCGCGCATGTGGGTTTTACCGACCAGCCAGCAATCCATCCCCGCCTTGCGCAGATGGTCGCCCATGGTCATTTCACCGACCTTCAGGGGGATACCGTTCCAGCTTGCGCCGTGGGAGTGGACATAGCGCCCTGTGTAGGTGCTCATCCGGCTTGAGCCGCAGATCGGCGATTGAATGTAGGCGCGCGTAAAGCGCACGCCTTTTTGCGCCAATCGATCGATATTCGGCGTTTGAAGATGCGGGTGGCCGTATGAGCTGAGGTAATCCCAGCGCAATTGGTCAAACATGATGAACAGGATGTTTTTCGGTTTGGCCATGATGCTCGATCCTTGGGCTGGGGGACTGCGCCAGCATAGCCAGAGAACCTGCACATGTTAAAGGGTGTGATTTGCTCGGGCTTTCGCACCCCCGGGCTAAAGCCAATGGCAATGCCTGCTGTGCAGCGCCCACCTTTGGGCGGGCGCTGCCTTTCTTACTATAAGACCTTACGCTTCAGCGTGTTCCCACGGGCGAGTGAACGCGCCGAGGACTTTACTGATGTCATCATCGCTTGCGCCGCCTGCTGTAACTTGCGCCACCAAACCGCGCTTCTTGTCGTCGACCACGGACGTTACGCGCGCGGCCGATCCGGCCTCTTCCAGTGCGGCGTTATAGACGCGGGTAATCGCGCGTTTGCGCAGATCAGGCTTGAACACCTTGCCGACGGCGGTTTTGGGAAGTTCATCCAATATTTCCACATGCTTAGGATAGGCCGCACGTTCATGGATGTGCTTTTTGGCGTGTTCGTTCAGTTCTTCTGTTGTAACGCTCGCTCCGCCGATCAGTTCGACATAGACGCAAGGCACCTCACCTGCGTGCGCGTCAGGCTGACCGATGGCACCGGCGAACGCCACCGCCTGATGCGCCAGAAGTGCATCTTCGATCTCGGCGGGGTCGATGTTGTGGCCACCGCGAATGATCAGATCCTTGGCACGACCGGTGATCCAGAGATAGCCATCCGGGTCGATCCGGCCCAGATCGCCTGTGCGCAAATACATCCGGTTGCCCATCTCGTGATAAAGCTCACGATTCTTGGCGTCTTCCGTGTAAGTGGCGCCATCGTTCACGCCGGGATTGCTGACGCAAATCTCGCCCACTTCGTCAGCGGCGCATTCCACCGGCCCCGCATCGCCATCATGACAGATACGAATGTCGGTATAAGGGAAAGGAATGCCAACCGAGCCGACTTTCTTTTCGCCATCGATCGGGTTGCAGGACACCAGACAGGTTGCCTCGGTCAGCCCGTAGCCTTCGATGATCTGAATGCCGGTAGATTTGGTAAACCGGTTGAACAGCTCAAGCGGCATTGGCGCGGAGCCGGAGAACGCATTGACCACGGTGGAGACATCGGCATCAACCGGTCTCTGCATCAGCGCCGAAACAGCGGTGGGCACGGTGATGATAAAGGTGATCTTCCAACGCTCGCAGAGCTTCCAGAAGTTATCGAACACGCCATCGCCGCGATAGCCTGCGGGGGTCGGGAAAACTACATGTGCGCCCGATTTGATCATCGCCATCAGGATCACATGGCACGCAAAGACGTGAAACAGCGGCAGCGGGCACATGATGTTGTCGCGCTCGGTATAGAGCAGTTCGTCGCCGATCCAACCGTTGTAGATGATCCCGGAATTCTTGTGCTGGGCGACTTTGGGCATGCCGGTGGTGCCGCCGGTGTGGAAATAGGCCGCGACGCGGTCTT
Organism: Rhodobacteraceae bacterium LMO-JJ12; assembly: GCA_021555075.1. Lineage (NCBI taxonomy): Bacteria > Pseudomonadati > Pseudomonadota > Alphaproteobacteria > Rhodobacterales > Paracoccaceae > Rhodobacteraceae bacterium LMO-JJ12. The sequence goes on along the minus strand of JAKGBX010000004.1, from coordinate 242,321 downwards.
CCTTGATGTCCTCAAAGGTCAGCGTCTTGGGCTGTTTGGCGATCTCGGCATTGAAGCGCAGAACGGTGGCGTGATGGTTGCTCTCCACCTTGGGGCGCACAAACGGCACGATCCAGCTTTTGGGTGGCGTCAGATAACGGTTGAGATCAACTGTCAGTATGGTGTGGACATTGGGCGCATGGCGCACCGCTTCGGCGGTTTTCTGGGCAATGTCGGTTTTGGGGAAAGCATGCAGCGTGACAACCACCTTGGCCCCGGTCTCGCGCAGGATCGCGCCGATCTGTTCAGGCTCAAGCAGCGGGTTGATCGGGTTGGCAATGCCCGCCACCATCGCGCCGATCAGCGCAACTGCGGTCTCAGTCGAGTTCGGCATCACCAGCGCGATCACATCATCCTTTTCCAGCTTGAGCGAGCGAAAGAGGTTGGCAGCCTGTGCCACCTTGTCGTGAAACTCCTGCCAGGTCAGCGTTTCGGCTTTGTCATCGGGGCCGGAGAGAAGCTGATAGCTTATCGCCGGGCGCTGACCAAACTTGTCAGTGGTGCGGCGCAGCATGTCATAAACCGTGACCGGCATATCGCGCTCTTCCCACGGCATTTCATTGGTGACGTCCAGACTGTCCTGTAGTGTGGCAAATGTCATGTATTTCCTCCCCTTTGGCCCTGTTATAGGCATTGTCCCTAAGCCGCGACGGCTTTTCCCTTGGCCGTATTCTGGAAGGCTTTGACCATATGCGCAAGGGTACTGGCAGGATGGTTTTACAGGCTTGCGTTACGTCAACATCTTGGTTGATGCCGTAAGCAGTTTTGACAGTCTCTCCGCGCAAAGCCTTGCCCCTGCGAGAGCGAGACCATAGGGCTGAACCGCAGAGACGCGACAGGGAGTTTTGAGCGATGAAACTGGCCAGTGCCACCTATCCGCTAAGCTGGTTGGAAAGCTGGCAAGCTTATGAGGACAAGATCAGCGCTTGGGTGGCCAAGGCCGCCGGAGATGGCGCCGATCTGCTGGTCTTTCCCGAGTATGGCGCAATGGAGTTGGCCGCGCTGGATGGGCCTGAGGCGGCAGGCTCGCCGCAGGGGTCGATTGATGCGGTCGCAGAATGGCTTGGGCCAGCGGTCAGGCTTTTTTCAGCACTGGCGGCGGAACACGGCGTGCATATCCTGTCGCCCTCGGCGCCGGTGCGCGAGGATCAACGCGTGGTGAACCGGGCCGGGTTGTTCACACCCGGCGGCGCGATCGGTTGGCAGGACAAGCAGATCATGACGCGGTGGGAACGCGACGATTGGCGTATCGCACCCGGCGGGCCGCTGAAGGTGTTTGAAACCGAACTTGGCAAGATCGCCGTCCTGATCTGCTATGATGGGGAATTTCCTTTGCTGGGCAAGGCGTTGGCCGATGCAGGGGCGGAATTGATCCTGATCCCGTCCTGCACCGAAGCGCGCGAAGGCTATGCAAGGGTGCGCATCGGGGCGCGGGCGCGCGCGATGGAGTTGCAATGTGTGACGGCGATGGCATCTCTGATTGGGGCCGAGCCACGGCTTTATGCGGTTGAGGAAAATACCGGTGCCGGCGGCATCTTTGGCCCACCGGACAAGGGCTTTCCGGCCGATGGCATTCTGGCTCAGGGCAAGCTTGACGAGGCGGGCTGGACCATGGCCGATGTCGATCTGGGCGCCCTCGCCCGGGTACGCAGCGATGGCAATGTGCTGCACCTTTCGCATTGGGCCGAACAGGTTGCGCGTGTCGCACAGGTTGCACACGTGCCGCTCCGCTAACAATGGCCCTTGAAAACCTTTAGAAAAGAGCGCATCTAGGCCGCGCCCGCATCCGGGCCCGCTTTTGCAGCGGCCCGCGCGGTTGCGGGAAGTATATCAAAGGAGAAACCATGGCCAAGGAAGAACTGCTCGAATTTCCAGGCGTCGTGAAGGAACTCCTGCCGAACGCGACATTCCTGGTCGAGCTGGAAAACGGCCATACGATCATCGCACACACGGCAGGCAAGATGCGCAAGAACCGCATCCGCGTTCTCGCAGGCGACAAGGTGCAGGTCGAGATGACGCCCTATGATCTGACCAAGGGTCGGATCAACTATCGCTTTAAATAAGCACGCGACGTCCGCGTTGCGACAGGTAAGCTCCGGTTTGCGGACAAGATGCGGACGCGTGAAAACGACATGAAACTCATTCTCGGATCGGGCAGCCCACGTCGCAAGGAATTGCTGGCGCAGATCGGCGTCATACCCGATGACATTCGTCCGCCCGAAATCGACGAAACCCCCGCAAAGGCAGAACTGCCCCGGCCCTATTGCGCGCGCATGGCGCGTGAAAAGGTTCTGGCGGTCAAGACCGAGGACGGGGATATTGTTCTGTGCGCCGATACCACCGTGGCAATGGGCCGCCGGATTCTTGGCAAGCCCGAGGATGAAGCAGAGGCGCGCGCCTTTCTGAGCGCCCTGTCGGGGCGGCGACACCGGGTGATCACGGCAGTCGCCGTGCGTCTTGGGACACGGATATGGGAGCGTGACGTGGTGACACATGTGAAGATGAAACGCCTGTCTGCGGCCGAGCTGGACGGCTATCTTGCCAGCAACGATTGGCGCGGCAAGGCCGGGGGCTATGGCATTCAGGGTCCGGCCGGGGCGCTGATCCCGTGGATTTCGGGCTCGTTCACCGCCGTGGTCGGCCTGCCGCTGGCAGAAACCGCCGGGCTGTTGCAGGGCGCGGGCTATCCGGTCTGGAGCGCGACATGAAGGGGCGCCAGATCATCCTCGATCATATCGGAGAGCGTGAAGCAGCCGCGCTTATGGTTGACGGGCGGCTCGACGATCTGCTGATCGACACGGAAACACCGCGCCCCGGCACGATTTATCGCGCAGTGGCAGAACGCCCGCTCAAGGGGCAAGGCGGGCTGATCGTCGCTACCCCCGATGGGCCGGGGTTTTTGCGCCAGGTGAAGGGAATTTCACCCGGACAGTCGCTTTTGGTGCAGGTGACGGGCCACGCCGAGCCGGGCAAAGCCCTGCCGGTGACGCAGAAAATCCTGTTCAAGAGCCGGTTTGCCATCGTCACCCCCGGCGCACCGGGGCTCAATATTTCACGCGCCATTCGCGACGATGACCGGCGCGACACGCTCATGGTCATCGCCCGTGAGGAAATGGCGAACAGTGCGTTCGGGCTGATCCTGCGGTCGGCCTGTCTGACCGGCGAAGACGATGAGATCGGCGAAGACATCGCCACCATGGCCGCGCTGGCCGAGCGGGTTCTGGGCGATGCTGAGGGTGCGCCCGAAATGCTGCTTGAGGGCGACGGCCCGCACGGGCTGGCCTGGCGCGACTGGTCCGAGCCCGCCGACGTGGTGACCGAACCGGGCGGCTTTGAGGCCTGCGGCGTGCTAGACGCGCTGGAGGCGTTGAGAACACCTCAAGCCCCCCTGCCCGGCGGTGGCTCGCTTTTTATCGAACCAACACGCGCTCTGGTGGCTGTGGATGTGAACACCGGCGCAGATACCTCGCTGGCGGCAGGGCTGAAGGCCAATCTTGCCTGCGCGCGCGAGTTGCCGCGCCAGTTGCGCCTGCGCGGGCTTGGCGGGCAGATCGTGATCGACCTGGCACCTATGCCCAAGAAGGATCGCCGCGTGTTCGAGGCGGCTCTGCGCAAGGGCCTGCGCGACGATGGCATCGACACCGTTCTGGCCGGGTATACGCCGCTGGGACATTATGAATTGCAACGCAAACGCGCCCGTCAGCCGCTGGATGAGCTGTTGTCATGAGTTGTCCGATCTGCGCCTCTGCGAGCGACCCCAAGTATCGCCCCTTCTGCTCGCGCCGCTGCGCCGATGCCGATCTGGCCAAGTGGCTGAACGGCGCTTATGCCCTGCCCTCGCAGGATCAGGATGATGTTGCTGACGCTTTGGAGGCCGCCGCTTTGTCCGCCCCTAAGGATCCGCCGAAACCGCATTGATTTTTTTACGCAATCCCTCTGGACAGTGCCCCCGCCCTCTTCTAGAACGCCAGCACCCAAAGCGGCCAGTCGACAAGACCAACCGCAGACCCGTGCCCGGGTAGCTCAGGGGTAGAGCAGTGGATTGAAAATCCTCGTGTCGGTGGTTCGATTCCGCCCCCGGGCACCATCGCTTCCCAACCGAGCCGCTGACAACTGCCAGATAGTGGGGCAAAAAGACCTTCGATATCTCCTATCAGTTCTATATCCAGGCCTTCTGGGTCGTCAGTTGGCTAGGTTACGACTGAAGTGGTCCCAGAAAATCGGACAGTTGGCCGAGGTGTATTCCTAACCTTTCGTGACAGACATGCACGCGTTCACACCACGGAAAATCCCGGATTAATACAGTAAGACCGCTATCTTCTTGAGCCAGCCGACTCTAAAGTCTGGCTATTATCCGCAGTTTTTTCTTTTCAGGCCATCGCCTGCACATTTCAGGAGGAGCGACAATGAAGCACAGCATTCTTTCCGCAGTTGCAGCATGTGCCCTGGCCACCACCGCCATGGCCGACACCCCGCAACCCATGCAACAGAACAATTCCAACGCCGTCTGGTTCGAGAACTGGACCGGACTCAGCAATGCGATCTGGACCATCGCCCAACCGGATGGGCAGATCATCACGATCCGCGCGAAAACAGGTACCCCGGTCTTTCAGCTGGCGGGGGGCAATGTGATCGATGGCATCTACCGCTACGAGCTGACGGCGGCCACGGAGGAGGAAGTGGAGATCAAGAGCCAGTTTGACAGCGGCCGCGAAGCCGCGCGCACCACCAGCTTCAAGCCGCTTCAGTTGTCAGGCCGCTTTCACGTTCAGCGTGGCGCGATCATGATACCCGAAATCATGCGGGAAAACGACGAAGGATAGTCCACCCTCCGCCCTGTACCGTTTCCTACCCATAAGCCGCCGGAGGGTGGATTCTCCGGGCCGCAAGTCGTTCAGGATAACGCGCCTGAGTTCGTTTTCGGGCGGCAAGACTACGCTTGATAGTTAAGCGCACCAATCACATTGGTCGAATAGCCCTGAGACAGAATGTGGCGCGGACCGGGGTACCCTGAGCGGTCGGCGGTCCTGCGCCGGAACGATCTAACGCTCGGATACCAGCGCCGCTTCGACCTGCACTAGCCGCGCCATCAGAGCCGCATTCTGAGCACGCAATGTCGCGACCTCGTCCAGCCGGGCTTCTTGCGCGAGCGTATACAGCGTCAATTCCTCGACCTTTTTCAAAAGACGCATCTGCATATCAGTCATATTGAGCCCCTCTGCATTGATCTGCGACGCCGAGGGGACATCCGGGAGGTGCGAATGTATGTCAATAAAGGCCTGAACCTCGCTCAGCGGCTTGAGATCGTAGTCTTTGGAAAAAACGTAATCGGGCACGTTGAGCTGCGTACCAGAAGAGGCGAAGTAGTTCCCCTCGATCGTCATGTCGCCCTGGGGCGTCAGCCGCATCTCAATGTCCGAGCCGCCGCCCGGTGCGGTGGTGATACGAAACTCTCCGCCCAAGTTCTGGAAGTTCCACTGCCGCCCCGTGTCGGAACCTGCGGTGATGGTAGTGTCCTCCAATGCAAAGAACACCTGACCCTGGTTGCGCAAGGTAAGCAGACCGCGGGGCGCGGTGGTTCCGCTGGTTTCTACCAGCAGGCCCGCGGGAGCGGTTGGATCGACCGGGGTGCCCAGGCCCGTACGTAACACGTGCAAGGGGGCATCAGGCGTATCAGTGCCGACACCGAGATCGCCACTGACCAGTGCATCACCTCTGACATCGAGCGGCGCCCGCACATCGACGCTTCCAAGCCCGTCGTTGGTATTGATACCGACCCCTGTGGGATTCACCACCAGCATCCCGTTCTCGACACCCGGGAACATCCGGAAAGGCAGTCTATTGTTGGGCGCGTCACGGATGATAAAATTGGTGGAGTTGCCCACAAGGTCCCACTCATAGCCGCCGTTTGCGGTCGTCTCGAGCCGAATCCATGAATCGAAGGTCTCGCGGATATGCAATGGCCCCTCCGGCAGCGCCGTGCCCAGTCCGACGTTACTGTTGCTGTCCACCCAAAGCGCACTGGTCGCTGCGCCTGCGGCTATACGGAACGGGTTGCTGTTGTTTGTAATGTCGCGGATCTGGAAGTATTCGTCGCCGCTCGCCGTCGGATCATTGATTGTGATTTCCCAATCGTTGGTGGGAAAGGGCGAATCGGAATCGTCCTCGAAAATCAACTGGACGGAGTCTTCCTTGAGGACGAGTGTTCTACCCGAGGCACTAGTGTAGTCGTTGCATTCAACACCAACACAGAGGAAACCGTCAATCGACCCGGTGCCAGAGTGAAATACTTCGGCTTGCAAGACGTTGGGAGAAAGAAGCGCGCCGGCGATGGTTGTAATGGCCAAGGATTTACTAAGTGTTTCGTGCATAATGTGCTTCCAATTTATGAGTGTATCCAAAAAATATAGTAATCATGCTCACTATACGACCCTAGCTTAGGGCTTTCTGGCTTGTAAAACAAATTTCAGAGATCTGGCGTAAAGCGGGGATCAGTCAGGCGCCTGTTTCGATTGGAAGAAGTGGTCTGGCAGGCTGTTGGCGGACGAGACATGTCGGCTGAAAACGCTGGCGATTGAAGGATCAGGCTGATTTAGCCACCTTCTCAGACGCAAACGCGAAGTTGGCCCAACATCCGAGGAATGCGAGCGTTTTTTCCAACGGCCAGAGGCCACAATTGTGCGCGCAATGAAAACCCAGATCACGACGCGCTTCGAATAAAGCCTCGCCCGGCATGCGGGAAGCCGTGTGAAAAACCGCATCTCCCAGCAGGGGGTATCAGAGAATACTCGGCCCTTCTTCGGGGTTCTGCGAAAACAGGGCGCGACACCACACCGTCGTCAACACTTCGGCGACTTGCTGCACGTCCGTGGCATAGCTGCGCAAATAGGGATTGTCCTTTACATATATCTCCCTGAGCACCTCATCTGCCATCCCGATGATGAACCGCACCGCCAGAACATTTGCGGATGAAATCAATTCGGACGGCGAAACCCCTTTGTGGCGCGCAAGATCCTTGAGAAGGATCTGAGCATAACGATGGTTCAGGAAATCCCGTGAATGGGACAGTTCGGGGCGATCGTGCATCAGAGATTCCTGCCCCGAAAGAATTCTCGCGTTTGTCTGATAGCACAACAAATAGAACAGGTTCATTGTATAGATTTTCTGGTAGGAGGATGTCCCCTTTTTCGAGCGCGGTCGTCTCGCGCGCATCAGCGCGAGATAGGCCCGCCTGACAGCCCAGGCCGCGTCGGACCTGTTCTTGAAGTGAAGATAGAAGGTTCCTCTTGCCAGTCCGGCGGATTTCACGATTTCTTCGATCGTGAGCTGCTCATACCCCACCTTTTCCATCTGCTCGGCAGTCGCGGCCAAAAGGGCCAATCTCGTGCGGTGCCGCTTGGGCGCATCCTGCGAGTTATCGGCGCGCTGCTTGAGAACGCTGGAGAGATGAAAAACACCGCTTGGCGCCCCGGAATGTGCGGTCTGATCGGAGTCCGACAATGCAGATTCCATACTGGATTTGCTGAGCTGCTTCATCGAACTTCCAGTCTAACCGGTTTGCAAACCTATCCTCAGGTTATCGGCTTTGGCAGGCAAAAGACCCGCCAAAGCCGGATTGGGATCAACATTTAATGCCAAAGACCATCTTTTGCATCCCATGAATTTTCAGATGGATTATCCGGGTCGGATGGAATCCTGTTCTTTTGGATTTTCCGGCTCGGGGTGCGCGGGAAATCCGTTACATAGGCGACATATCGCGGGATCTTGAAGGCCGCCAAGCGCTCCTTGCAATGGGCGATGATCTTCTCGGGCGAGACATCCGTTTTGCTCAGACCTTGCTTGAGGAGGATGTAGGCCTTTACCTCTTCGCGGCGGGTGTCGTCAGGCACGGCCACAACGGCGGCCTCCTCGATCTCGGGCAAGGTACAAAGCGCCGCCTCGACCTCTCTTGCGGCGATGTTTTCGCCTGCCCGTTTGATCATGTCCTTGGTGCGCCCGACGATATAGTAATAGCCGTCCTCATCCTGACGGAAGACATCCCCTGTGCGAAACCACTTGCCGCGGAACGACGTGGCGTTTGCTTCGGGGCGCTTGTAATATCCCATCAGGATCGAGCGGCCGGAAACCCAGAGTTCGCCGCTCTCCCCTTGTTTGACATCGTTTTCCTGCTCATCGACGATGCGCAATTCGCGAAACGGGCCGGGAAGTCCGCAGGTCGTTTCCAGAGATTTCGCTTCGGCACTCAGCGGGACAATCGTCGCAGATCCGATCTCTGTCATGCCATAGCCTTCGCGCGCGATCACATTGAAACGCTCTGCGATTTCTTTGCGGGCTTCCTTTCTCCAGCCATAGATGCTGACATATTTGAGATTGACCTTGTCATCCTGCGGCGACGGCGCGCGCGCCTTGAGCGCCGGTTCAGGGAAGATGCAGTAGTTGATGTCATATTCTTCAAGCCAGCCGTAAAATGACGACAGGCTGATCTTGCGTGCGACATAGGCTGTCGCCCCGATTTTCATGGTCATCAGGAACTGCCACATCGGGTCCATGTAAAAGAACGGCGCCCAGATGAGGGTGTTACGGATATTCCCGCCGGCGTTTCTGAATTGCGCCGCAAAATGACCGATCAGCACCCAATAGTCATGGGTCAGCATACAACCCTTGGGAAAACCCGTGGTGCCGGAGGTGTACTGAATGTTCAGCAGATCGCTGCGATAGACCGGCGTGGGGGGCAAAAACGGCAACGCGCCGCGCTCGCGCAGATCCGACCAGCTTGAGCGCCCTTCAACCGGGTCGCCGTGAATGATCACCTGCGCGCCCGAGATCAGCGGCAGCTTGTCCTCGATCGCCTCGAAATTCGCCAGCAGATCATGGTCGATGACAAGAAACTGCGAGTCGGAATCCGACAGGACGAAGTGAAGCTCCTCGCTGGTATACCCGGTGTTGACCGGGATCATGACGGCACCGATGCGCCCCAACGCGACCCAGGTAATCGGGAAGGCAGGCACGTTCGGCAGCATCATCGCCACATGGGTGCCTTTTCTGACCCCAAGCGCGGACAGGCTGGAAGCCATCCTGTCCGCCGCTTCATCCAGTTCGCGATAGGTGAGTGTCTGACCCTCGTCAAACCACACACCAAGTACCGCGTCCCCTTGGGCCTCGGCGCGCTCACGCACGAACGCCCCAAGGGTTTCGGGATAGTCGGCGCCCTCCAGAGTCTTGCGCAGGTCGCGCATTTCCTTAGAACCGGCATCCATTTCCATATCACTTCTCCTGTGATCGCTTTTCGAATTCACCGCGTGCCATTCAGTCTTGCCCACCCTTGTCGCCAAGCGGCGTTGCAGTCGTTCCCGGCTTGCTGAGGTACGCGGCTCTTTGAAGGCGGTAGAGATGCGCGGTCAGGGCCTGTGACTCGGCTTTCGGCAGATCGAGAGAGCGCTTGAAGACTTCCATCTCAACGCGCACGGCAATCGGGGGATGCGACGCAATCTTGGCGGCAACCTCCATTGCGCGGTCCATCAGGGCCTCGGGCTCCACGATCTCGTTGATCAGATCATGCTTGAGCGCATCCTCGGCGCTCAGCGGCTCGCCCGTCAGCAACATCCACATCGCCACAGCCGTCGGAAGATGGCGGCCAAGCTGGGTCGAGCCGGATGCGCCGCCCATGCCATAGGCGATCTCGGGAAGCCCCAGGCGACCGTTGGGAACAGAGATACGAATATCGGTGTGACACATCAGGTAAATCATCCCCATACCCATGGCCGGGCCATTGATGGCGCCAACGATGGGCTTGAAGCGGTCAATCATCTTGACTTCCCGTTCCCAACCCGGACGTTCGTCATAGTCATCGGTGCTGGACGGCCAGAAATGCGCATCGAGATTCTTTTCGAGCGAGCCATATCCCCATGGGTTCTTGATATCGTCCCCGCCACAGAATGCGCGCTCCCCTGCCCCGGTCAGGATGCCGACATTCACCGACGTATCCGAGAGGAAGCTTTTCAGGTGATCGTGGAATTCGCGATGCATCCGGGGCGTGAGGGCGTTGACCGGCGGGTTGTCGATGGTGAAAACCGCAATGTTCCCGTGCTTTTCATATTTCATGGTCATGATCCGATTATCCTTCGTTCTGGGTGTTGTGTTATTCTTGGTTAAGCTGGGCCGCTCGACGCCGCAGCTTCTCTGCCAGTGTCATTGCGATGGTCGTCACCACGATCAGAATGCTTGCGACCGCAGCTACGGTTGGGCTGAATTCCAGATGCAGATCTGCCCAGATTCGCATCGGTAGGGTTTGTTTGGCGCTCAACAGAAACTCGGCAATGATGAGTTCATCGAACGAGACAAAGAAGGCAAAGACAGCCGCCGCGACGATCGAGGGAAGCAGACTGGGGAAGGTCGCGGTAAAAAACGCCTTGACCGGCCCGGCGCCCAAGGTCCGCGCGGCGCGCTCCAGATTCTCGTCAATCTGGCGGATGGCCGACCCGACAATCAGATAGACAAACGGCATCGCAATCATCGAATGGGCGCCAACCAGCGCGACTTCACTATCCGTGAACCCCATCCTGACCGCGAGAATGAATATCCCCAGCGCGATGAAGATATGGGGAATGATGATCGGCGCAGTTATGAAATAGCTGACCACCACCTTGCCCCTCTGAACGCTCCGCGTCAGGGCAAGCACCGCCATGGTTCCGACAACCACCGACACCAGGCTTGAGAATATCGCAATCTTGAACGACAGCAGGGTCGCGGCGACCCAGGCCGAGTCATTCATATATGCGCGATACCAGCGCAGGCCGATGTTCTCGGGCGGGAAATTCAGGAAGTCGTTGTTGCTGAGCGACATTGGCACGATCAGGAAGATCGGAAAGATCAGGAACAGGACCACCAGACAGAAAATGACCAAAAGGACGACTCTTGAGGTTTTTGAAGCTACATTATCCATGATCGATCACACCATCCGCTTGATAAGTTGGCGCCCGAGAAGGCGAATGACGACAACCAGCACCAACGTTCCCACCAGCAAGAGCAGCCCCAGAGCCGACGCAAACCCCCAGTTCAGCCTTTCGACCTGAAATTCGATCAGGTTGCCGATCAGCTTGTCGCGCGGCCCGCCAACCAGGGCCGGAGTGATGAAGAATCCCATTGAGAGCATGAACACGATCAGCGCGCCGGTGATGGTGCCTTCGAAACTGAGCGGAAAGAACACCCGAAGCATGGCCTGGCGCGGCTTGGCGCCGAGAATTCTTGCGGCCCTGATAAGCCCCATGTCGATCTCGGTCATGCTGCTGTAGCAGGTGATGATCTGTATCGGCAGCAGGATTTGCACCATGGCAACAAAGACGGCCGTGGAGGTATAGAGCATCTGTGCCGGCGTCTCGATGAAACCCAGCCCCAGCAAGGCGGTATTTATCACGCCGTCACGGCCAAGCATGACCATCCAGGCGTAAGAGCGAATGAGAATGCTCATCCACATCGGCACGAAGATCAGGAATATCAAAAGCACCTGCGTCTTCTTGGGTTGCAGGTTTATGAAATAAGCAACCGGGTAGCCAATGATCGCAGTTGCCAAGGCCACCAACAGAGACAGCTTCACGGTTTTCCAGAAAACTGTCAGGTAAACGGATCTCTCATAAATCCGTTCGAAATGTTTCATGGTAAATTCCGGGTCCATCACGCTGGAACGGATGATGTCGAGGGACGGAACCAGAAAGAAGAATACGAGCAGCGCCATGGCAGGCCACAAGAACCAGGTGCGTCTGACAAATTTGTACATTTGGGCTACCCCGCTCGGCTAATGAACTCGGCTGAAGAAGATGACTGGCGCATTCGCCGCCAGAGATTGGGAAAAGGTGCCCGCATTATTCCAACGCGGGCACCTCGGGATGTTATTCGAGCATCCACTCGTCCCAGCGCTCGCGCAGCTCGTCGATGTTGTCCTTCCAGAACTCCTCGTTCGCTACGAACTGAACATTGGCGTTCGCCTCAAAGGTCGGCATCTGTTCGGCAAGCTCGGGAGGCAGCTTGTCGAACAGGCCCGGCGCAAAGTTCGGATAGGGCAGTTTCTGAAGATATTGCAGCTCCAGCTCGGGGCGCATCGTCCGCAGACGCACATAATCATAAGAGGCATCAAGATTTTTCGTGCCCTTGATTATCCCGACATAGGATGTGTGCAGCGCACCGCCATTCCAAACGATCTCGACTGGAATGCCACTGTCGCGAAGTGCTCCGACACGCCCGTTATAGGTGGTCGTGTAGTAGACTTCGTTATCCGAAAGAAGCTGGACAGATTGCGCGCCGGAATTCCACCAGACCTGGATACTTGGACGGATTTCATCCAGTTTTGCAAACGCCCGGTCGATGCCTTCTTCTGTCGCCAGAACGTCATAGATTTCACCCGATGGCACGCCATCGGCCAGCAACGCGAATTCAAGGTTGTATTCGGGGCGCGCGCGAAGCGACCGTGGGCCGGGGAACTTCTCAGTGTCCCAGAAATCCGCCCAGGAGGTCATTTTTGTCCCCTCCGGGGTCTTGTCGGTGCGCTGAACCAGAACGGTCGAATAGCTCGCCGCGACGACACCGTATTGACCGCGCGCAATCTCGGGCAGGGTGTTGTCCGGGTCCAGTTTGGAATAGTCGATTTCTTCCAGCAGGCCCTTGCTGACGGCGATGGGATAGTCGGAGGCAGAAATCTCGGACACGTCCCAGATCGGGTCGCCTGCGCGCACCATCGCTTCGATTTCCGCCATTCGTGTGGCTTCCGCTGCCACGTGGCTCATCTTGATGCCGCTCTCCTTCTCGAAGATCGGCATGAAAATTTCCTTGACGGCATCTCCGACAACGCCGCCCGATCCGCTCATTACGAACGTGTCATCGGCGGCCGAAACGGCATGAGCCGTAAATCCCAAAGCCAGCGCAGTGGTCAACGCAGAGGCTGTAGACAAGAATCCTTGAGGTCGCATAGTGGTCTCCCATTGGTTGATGAATTTTTTGCTTTTGGTTGCCTGCATTTAGGGGGCACTGCCCGCATCCTGCTCCAGCGGCAGAGCGTCGCTGATCAGGAATCCGAAGGTGTGTTGTTCGTGGAGGCGCAATTGACTGGATCCGGGTCCACGATGCTCCTGGAACTGCATGGTTTTGCCACCAGGAAGCGCAATCGTGTAGTGAACCAGATCACCCTGAAAAAGAACTTCTTCAATCGTGCCGGTGAATGAGACAGTGTTTTCGCTGTCTTCTGTTGGTCTGAATACCTTTTCGGGACGTATGCTCAGCAATCCGGACTGGCCGAGGTTGAGCTTGCTCGAACTGACCGACAGCCCGATTTCCGGGATCGAGATCGAGCTGGTATCGTCCCGTTGAAATGACAGGATGTTGGTTTTGCCGATGAATTCCGCGACAAAGCGGCTGTTGGGCGCATCATAGATCCGGTCGGCTGTATCCAGCTGGATAATGCGCCCCTTGTCCACCACGGCGATCCGGTCGGAAAGTGCAAGCGCTTCGCTTTGATCATGCGTGACGAAGATGATCGTGCATCCCAACTGGGCCTGATACTCCTTGATCTCGACCTGCATCGCCTGACGCAGCTTCAGATCCAGAGCGCCCAGAGGCTCGTCCATCAACAAAATCGGCGGCTCAAAAACAATGGCCCGCGCAAAGGCGACGCGTTGCTTCTGCCCGCCCGAAAGCTCATTGGGCATCCGGTCGGCAAGATTTGACAGCTGAACCATCTTCAAGGCGGCGTCTACCCGCCGTTTCTGTTCGCTCTTGTCGACCTTGCGCAGACCGAGCGGGAAAGCAACGTTTTGAAAAACGCTCATATGGGGAAACAGCGAATAGCTCTGAAACACCATCCCGACGTTTCGTTGCTCGGGCGGCAAGCCGACAACGGAATGTCCGCCGATCTCGATATCGCCGCGACTGACCTCGGTAAAGCCTGCCAGAACGTTCAAAGCTGTCGTTTTCCCCGACCCGCTGGCCCCGAGAAAGGTCATTATCTCACCGGGTTCAACAGTAAGGTTGAAATCCAGCAAGGCATCAACCGAACCGTATGTCTTGCTTACTCCGTGATAACTCACCGACGCTCCGGGCATTGCTGAGATCCTTTTATTAAACTTGGCAGTCGCGGATTGACGACACTGTCATTACTGACACCAACGTCATTACTGACAGCCTTGTCACTTTTGAGATTTGAGTCAATACAGTTTTTTGTATCTGCCCTTTATCGCGCCCCCGGTGCCAATACTCACCAACTGCCCGGCGGGGATATCGGGCAGAATATGCAGGCCCAGCGCGCTTGTGCTTGGACAGGCACCTGCCCCGACAAGATCAACAGGCATAGGGCATCGCAGCCCCCCCCGGGTCGCCCGAATCCCTCGCATGCCCTACCGTTCCGTCTTGGCGGAAAAACTCCTGCACTGGCGCGATTTCCCCCGGCTCTGAGCCACAAGCCGCTTTTTGCGCGACTGCCCCTTTCGCTTTCCTGCGAATCCATTATTGTGACTGCCATCATACCTTCACCGGGAAACCTCTACTGGGGGGGCGGATGTCTCGCACGATCGATTATGGCAGCCTGATGCACCGTGCGATGCGCGGTCTTATTCAGGAAGTACTTCAGGATGTGGCCGAAAACGGCCTTCCCGGTGCGCATCATTTCTTCATCACCTTCGACACCACCCATCCGGGTGCCAAGCTGGCGGATTGGCTGCGCGAACGTTACCCGTCCGAGATGACCGTGGTGATGCAGCACTGGTTCGACGGGCTTGAAGTGAGCGACGAAGGCTTTGCCATCACGCTCAATTTCGGTGACGCGCCCGAGCCTCTCTATATCCCCTATGATGCGATCAAGACTTTCGTCGATCCTTCGGTCGAATTCGGCCTGCGCTTTGAAACCCATGATGACGAAGAAGAAGACGATACCGACGATCACGAACCGATCGAGGTGGACGACGAGGGAAAAGAAAGCCATGACGCCGAAGTCGTCAGCCTCGACAGCTTCCGCAAGTAGCGCCGCGTTCCATTGATCTTCGCCCTGACCGCCGCCATTGTACGCATCAACCAGCGGCAAAGGGCAGAACCATGAACAAGACACGAATCGAAAGCGACAGTTTCGGGGAAATCGCCGTTCCGGCCGACCGCTATTGGGGCGCCCAAACCCAACGCTCCATCGCCAATTTCCCTATCGGCTGGGAGCGCCAACCGACCGCAATCGTGCATGCGCTCGGCGTCATCAAACAGGCCTGCGCACGCATCAACCTCGCGCATGGGCGTCTCGATCCCCAAACCGGCGAAGCAATTATCAATGCCGCCACCGAAGTGGCCACGGGCGCGCTAGACGATCATTTTCCGCTGGTCGTGTGGCAAACCGGCTCGGGCACCCAATCGAACATGAATGCGAACGAGGTGATCGCCAATCGCGCCATCGAGACGCTTGGCGGCAAACTCGGCAGCAAATCGCCAGTCCACCCCAACGATCACGTCAACATGGGCCAAAGCTCCAACGACACCTTTCCAACTGCCATGCATATCGCCGCCGCCACCACCGCGCGCGAGGTGCTCTTGCCGGGCCTGGAAAAGCTGCATGACGCGCTCAAGATCAAACAGGACGCCTTTGCCGATATCATCAAGATCGGGCGCACCCATACACAGGACGCGACACCGCTGACACTGGGTCAGGAATTCTCGGGCTATGTGCATCAGGTCGCCATGGCGATTGCACGGATCAAATCCGCCCTGCCCCATATCTATGAACTCGCCCAAGGCGGCACCGCCGTCGGCACCGGGCTCAACACGACCGAAGGTTGGGATACACAGGTAGCGGGCGAAATCGCCACCATCACCGGCCTGCCCTTTGTCACCGCGCCCAACAAGTTCGAAGCTTTGGCTGCCCATGACGCGATGGTCGAACTCTCGGGCGCGCTGCGTACGGTGGCAAGCTCGCTGTTCAAGATCGCCAACGATATCCGCTTTCTCGGCTCCGGCCCGCGCGCCGGGCTGGGCGAATTGATCCTGCCCGCCAATGAGCCCGGCTCATCGATCATGCCCGGCAAGGTCAACCCGACCCAATGCGAGGCCCTGACCCAGGTTTGCGCGCATGTCATGGGCAACGACGCCGCCGTCGGTTTTGCCGGAAGTCAGGGCCACTTCGAACTTAATGTGTTCAAACCAATGATCGCCTATAACGTGTTGCAATCCATGCAGCTTTTGGGTGACGCGGCCTCGGCGTTTACCGACAATCTGGTGGACGGGCTCAAAGCCGATGAAACCCGCATCGACACTCTGATGAAATCAAGCCTGATGCTTGTCACCGCGCTGGCTCCTGAAATTGGCTATGACAACGCCACCAAGGTCGCCAAGACCGCGCATGAAAACGGCACCACCCTGCGCCAGGAGGCGGTGCGCCTCGGCTTTGTCGATGAAGCGACCTTTGATCGCATCGTGCGCCCCGAAAAAATGGTGGGACCAACTTCATGAGCAAGGTCATCAATCTCAACAAGGCGCGCAAAGCCAGTGCTCGGTTGAATAAATCGGCGCAAGCCGATGAAAACGCGGTGAAATTTGGCCGAACCAAGGCTCAGAAATCGCTTGAAAAGGCGCGCGCAGAGAAAGCGGCGCGCGCTCTCGACGGCAAACAGCGCGACGAATGAGCCGACCCGTCAAACATTCCCTCAGCCTGCGCGGGCATCGCACTTCGGTCTCGCTGGAAGAGGAATTCTGGCAGGCTTTTCGTGACATCGCAGCCGAACGCAGTCAGCCCCTGAACGCGCTTGCCGCCGAGATCGATGAAGCCCGCGGCCTCGATGGCGGTCTCGCTTCTGCGATCCGGCTATTTGTTCTGCGCCACTATCGCAATCGGGCTTAGAGAGGGCAGTCTGCCCAGCTCACGCCGCAGTTCAACCCGCCTTCTCTTCCACTTCCGCCGCCAGCGATTCCGCGCGCGCGGCCAGTTCGGCCAGACTCTCGGTAAGGCTTTCAGGCACCACCGCCACCTCGACACGCTCAGGCTCGGGCGCAGGTGTTTGATGCAGACGTTGCAACTCGCTTTCCAGATCGGCGACCTGATTTTGCATGTCGCGCAGCTTGTCTTCCACACCGGCGGTCTTGTCGGCCAGCATCAACCCGGCCATGAGCAGCATACGTGCCTCGGGAAGGCGCCCCGTATGCTCGGTCAGGGTGGTGGCTTCGTCGTTCAGCATCCGAGCGGCTGATTGCAGGTAATGCTCCTCGCCCTCCTGACAGGAAACCTCGAAACTGCGCCCGCCAATGATGATTTCCACTTCCGGCATTATGCGCTCTCCTCTGCTTGCAAGAGCGGTTCAAGCGCGCTCAGGATCGCGGCGCTCTCGGCCGTGTCGGCGGCCCGCGCCGCGCGCAAACCTTCAAGTTCGGCCAGCATCGCCTTGTTGATCAGATGCGGCTCGCCCACACCCTGTTCATTGGCCTCGCGCAGCGCCCCGTTCGAGGCGCGCAGTTGTTCATTGGAGGCGCGCAGCCGTTGTAGTTCGGCGTCAAGTTTGGTCAGCGTCGCGCTCTGTTCGGCGGTGCGCGCTTCGAGGACGGCAATCTTGTTGTCCTGGCGCTCGTGTAATGCCTTGATCCGCTCCTCAAGCTGCGCCGCTGCAAGCCGTTCCTCTTCCAACTCGGCGCGCGCGCGGGCCAATTCTTCTTCGGCCACGCTGCTGTCGGGCGCTGTGCCCAACGGCTCGATTCCCTTGGCAATCCGATCAAGCGCGGCCGTTATCCTGCGCTCAAACTCCTCTACCTGGTTCATGCCCCACTCCTTCTTGTGTCGTGCATCTGACATGCACTCACCGCGACCGCCGCGTCCCGGCAGTCTCAAGCCACCGGGCTTTTCGGGCATACGGCTGCCTCACCGCGAATCAAGCCCCTTGCCGGATTGCTTCAACTTTAATGCCTTTCGCCTTGTTTCCAAACAAGGAAACCGGTTTCCTGCCCGCAAACTGGCAAGCCCTTGCCGCTTCATGGGTCTTTTGCCCCTGTTGCGCCCCTGTCCGAGCCTGCTAAGGAATGCCCCAAACCCCATCAATCGAAGGATTCCCGCCTTGGATATTTCTGCTCTTCGCGCTGCCAACCCCGATCACTGGATGCGCGCCGCTGCCATCCGCACGCTCACGCTCGATGCCGTCGCCGCCGCCAACTCCGGTCACTCCGGCATGCCGATGGGCATGGCAGACGTTGCTACGGTGCTGTTTGGTCAGCATCTGAAATTCGATGCCGCCAACCCCGAATGGCCCGATCGTGACCGCTTCATCCTTTCGGCCGGGCACGGCTCGATGCTGCTCTATTCGCTGCTCTATCTCACCGGTTATCCGGAAATGACCCTTGAGCAGATCAAGGACTTCCGCCAATGGGGCGCGATCACCGCAGGCCATCCCGAATATGGCCACGCGCCGGGGATCGAAACCACCACCGGCCCGCTCGGTCAGGGCCTCGCCAATTCGGTCGGCTTTGCCATGGCCGAAGAGATTCAGCGCGCCCGCTATGGTGCCAAGCTGGTCGATCATCACACCTATGTCATGGTCGGTGACGGCTGCCTGATGGAAGGCATCAGCCAAGAGGCCATCGGCCTCGCAGGGCGCCATCAGCTCTCCAAGCTGATCGTGTTCTGGGACAACAACGACATCACCATCGACGGCAAGGTATCGCTGTCTGATTGCACCGATCAACCCGCGCGTTTTGCCGCCTCGGGCTGGCATGTGCAGCAGATCGACGGTCACGATCCGGCCGCCATCGACGCCGCCATCACGGCGGCCAAGAAATCCGATCAACCCTCGATGATCGCCTGCAAGACCCACATTGCCCTCGGTCACGCGGCCCAGGACACGTCCAAAGGCCACGGCGCGCTTACCGATCCCGATGAAATGGCCGCCGCCAAACAGGCCTACGGCTGGACCACCGGCCCGTTCGAGATTCCAAGCGAGATCAAAGCGTGGTGGGAAGCCGCAGGCCAGCGCGGCGCAAGTGAAAACGCCGCATGGCAAACCCGCCTCGCCGCACTTTCTGAAAGACGCCGGGGTGAATTCACCCGCGCCTATGCCCGCGACGTGCCAAATTCGCTAGCGGCCCGCGTGCGCGCCTTGAAAAAGCAGATCTCGGATGAACGGCCCAAGGTCGCCACCCGCAAATCCAGCGAAATGGCGCTGGAAGTGATCAACCCGATCATGTCCGAAACCGTCGGCGGCTCGGCGGATCTGACCGGGTCCAACAACACCAAGACCGGCGATCTCGGCATGTTCGACATCGACAATCGCAAGGGCCGCTACATCTATTGGGGCATCCGCGAACATGCCATGGCCGCCGCGATGAACGGCATGGCGCTGCATGGCGGCGTCCGCCCCTATGGCGGCACCTTCTTCTGCTTCACCGATTATGCCCGCCCGGCGATGCGGCTGGCCTCGCTGATGAAAATTCCCACCGTGTTCGTGATGACCCATGACAGCATCGGCGTGGGCGAAGACGGCCCCACCCACCAGCCGGTCGAACATCTGGCGATCTGCCGCGCGACGCCCAATTCCTACACCTTCCGCCCCTGTGACACGGTCGAGACCGCCGAGGCGTGGGAACTGGCGCTGACCACCAAGGAAACGCCGTCGGTTCTGGCGCTCACCCGTCAGGGCCTGCCGACTCTGCGCACCATGCACAAAGCAAAGAACCTTACCGCCCAAGGGGCCTATGTGCTTGCTGATTCGACGGGCAAACGTCAGGCGATCCTTCTGGCCACCGGTTCCGAGGTCTCGGTGGCGATGGAGGCGCGCGACTTGCTCGAGGCCGAAGGCATCGGCACCCGCGTGGTCTCGATGCCGTGCTGGGAGTTGTTCGAGGAACAAGACGAGAGCTATCGGCGCAAGGTTCTGCCCGGCGGCGCCGCCGTGCGCGTGGCTGTCGAGGCCGGCGCGCGCCTCGGCTGGGATCGCTGGCTTGCGGGCGAACGCGGCAAGGCGGCCAAATCCGGCTTTGTCGGCATGGAAGGCTTCGGCGCCTCCGCCCCGGCCGAAACCCTGTTCGAGAAATTCGGCATTACGGCGCAAGCCGTCGCCGAAAAGGTCAAATCGCTCCTCTGAACCGGTTGGTAAACATCGCTCAGGCGGCCCCGCATATCTTGCCCGGGGCCGCTTGGCACCTCAGAATCGAGCAACGGGATTTGCCCCATGTTTGCACCTCTTATCCTTCTCTTCGTGTCGCTTCTCGGTTCTGTTTTCGCCCTGCTGAACCCCCAATGGTTCGATTTTCTTCTTCTGGGCATCCCCTGCACATTGGCCAGCCTCTTTCTGCTGATCCGCGCGATCGTTCGCCAGGCCAGCGACCGGCGCGAGCGTGCAAAGAACTGGGTCATCCTCGATGGCTCGAACGTAATGTATTGGCGCGACAACATCCCCAAAATCGAAACCGTCCGGGAAGTCGTGTTACATTGTCAGGCTCTGGGTAAGGCCGTCAGCGTCGTTTTCGATGCCAACGTGGGCTATCTGATCGCTGACAAATATCTCGACGATCCCGTTTTGGCCCGGATGCTGGGGCTGCCCGAAAAACAGGTTCTCGTGGTTCCCAAGGGAACGCCCGCCGATCCCATCATCCTGCAAGCCGCACGCGAGTTCAGCGCCCGCATCGTGACCAACGACCAATTCCGCGACTGGGTTGATGATCATCCCGAACTGCGCGCCCCCGGCCTGCTGATCACGGGCGGCTATCGCTCGGGCACACTCAGCCTCGACATGCCGCCGCAAACCTGAGTGCGTCGCCGCCTCAGGCTTTCCCTTTGAAAACCGCCTGCCACGCCGGCCCAATCACCCGCGTTCCCAGCGGCAACAGCACAATCCCGACAGCAAGCCCCAACACCGCATCCATCGCCGCCGTCAAACCCCATTTAAGCGCCCCGAGGTAAGACCCGCTCATCCCGCTCACCACGCTCTCAACCGTTTGCCTGATAAACTCATAGGGCAGATGCCAGCCCAACTCATGCGCGCCGTGAACGATGATCGAGCCACCAACCCAAAGCATCGCCGCCGTGCCAATCACCATCAGCGTCGCCAGAAACCCCGGCATTCCCGCGACAATCGCGCGCCCCAGCCGCCGTGTAATCCGCATCCGCCCGCCAGTGCTCATCAACAGGCCCAGATCGTCCATCTTCACGATCAGCGCGACACTGCCATAAACCGCCACCGTGATGCCGATTGCAACAACTGCCAGCGTCGCCGCCTCAAACCAGATCGTGCTTTGCGGAATCGTCGACAGCGCGATCGTCATGATCTCTGCGGACAAGATGAAGTCGGTCTTGATCGCCCCCGCAACCTTTTCCTCTTCCAGATGCAGCGGATCACCCTTGCCCGGCGCCCCGAGATCTCCGACCTCCTCATGCGCAAAAAGCTTGTGCCAAATCTTTTCGGCCCCCTCAAAACACAGGTAAGACCCACCCAGCATCAGCAAGATAGGGATCAGCCAAGGTGCAAAATTCGACAGCAAAAGTCCGGCAGGCAAGAGGATCAACAACTTGTTGCGAATTGATCCAAGCGCGATACGCCCAACAATTGGCAACTCGCGGCTCGGCGCGAACCCCTGAACATAGGCCGGCGAGACAGCAGCGTCATCAATCACCGCCCCCGCCGTCTTGGCCCCTGCTTTCATGGCCTGCGCCGCCACATCATCGACCGAGGCCGCCGCCACCTTGGCAATCGCCGCTACATCATCCAGCAGCGCCAGAAGTCCACTCATACTCTCACCTCACAAGATTTGCAGACAGACTAACTGATCCCGTCAGGGATGAGTAGACCGACATTCCCCCACTTATACCCTCAGATCATCTCCATCGCCCCGCTCGTCGCTTCCAGCACGAAACGCTCCCCGGCCTTGACCACCTCGGCAATCTCTCGCCGCTGATCTACGCTCAAATACCCCTCCTCTGGTGCCGCCGCGATCAGCCCCAGCGCGCGCTCGCGCGCGGCCTCGAATGCGGTGCGCCGCCCCGTCTTTTCATAGTCATCGCGCCCCTGTCGTAAAAACACCCCCGGCACATGCTGCTCACGACACAGCGCCAGCGTTTGCGCACTGTCCAGGAAATGCCCGCCGACGCGAATGCCCATCACCTCGCCCCAGTTCATCGCCGCCTCGCTCACCTCCGGCGGCGTCAACAGCTTGCGCAGCATCGCGCCGGTCTCATCATCCAGAACCGCCTGAACCGGTGAAAACACCGTGGCACATTCCAGTTGCCCGACGCCGCCCAGAATATCCGCCCCCGCCATGGCCACGGCCTGCCCCAACATGGCGCGTTCGGCGGCGCCTTGCACATCCACATCCGGCGTGTCCGATCCCGCGCCATAGGTATGGGCAAGCAAGCCAAACCCTTCCTTCATCACCTGAATGGCCATGCCCGCCATCTGCACGCTCTCGGGGCAAGACTGCAGAGCCGATCCCGTCCCCATGTCGAGCGTGAACATCAAAGGCGTCGCAATCACCGGCGTACCGGGGGCCAGCACATGCGCCAGCGTCACCATCGCCACGATCTCGGCGCTCGCCATCAACACCATCCCGGCAGAGGTCAGCGGCGCCGAGCCCCCGGCCGAAGGCAGCGAACAGGCATGAATCGGCATTCCCAATCGCCCCGCCTGGATGATGCATTCGGTGTCCATGAACTTGAACTCAAGCGGCGTAAAACTACAGGTGATGCAGCTTGCGATCGGGCGCGCACGAAACGCCTCCTCCCCGCCTGCCGCGATCACGGCAATCTTCATGTCAAACTCGACGTTCTCCTTGCCATATGGCTGAAGCCAGCAATGTTTGGTGGTCCTCTGGATCATCTCGCCAAAGCTGTGAATATCCGCCGTCATCTCCGGCACGCCATGCACGAAGGGATGCGCCACAAAGCCCACCTGATCCAGCCCCTCGGCCACCGCCCCCATCTCGCGCACCGCCTTGAAATCGGTGTTGCGATAGCTGGCATCGCGCGGATCGACATAGCCATGCGCTCCGGTGCCCGTGCGCATGATGAATTGTCCGTCACCACGTGGCAGCGCCAAGTCGCGCGCCTCAACCTTGCCACATAGCCGCGCCTTCTTTGGCGTCTCGCGCAGCGCTTCCTCGATCAGAGCGCGCGGCAGCCGCAACCGATCGGCCCCACCGCCCTCAGTCGCACCCGCTTTCAACAATGCTGCCCGCGCACCGGGATGAATCACCACCACGCCATAGTCTTGCAACAACGCCAAACTTTGCGCGCGAAACTGCTCGATATCGCCTTGCGACAAGAACCGCCCGTGGGCCCGCCCGGGCCTTTCCCCCACATGAAATGCATCCGGCACAACCGGTCCTGTCCGCTGCACCTTGCGGCCACGTCTCTTGGGTTTTTGGTCAAATGTTTCCACTGTCATGATCGTCTCCATCGCTGAATCATCAATCGATGGCACACACCGTTTCGGCTCACTGCGGGCCCACTTGAGCTGCCAAAACGCTACGCTCCCTTCCCCGCCCCGGTCAAGCTTCACGCATCTTTGTACCTTCATCTTGCCCGAAATATCCCGGGGGGTGTGGGGGGCTGGCCCCCCACTTCTTTCTGCGGTGTGGGGGGCTGGCCCCCCGCTTCTTTCTGCGGTGCGGGGGGCCAGTGCCGCACCGCTCACGCCACGTGCCACACCCGCCGAAATGTTAGCGCAACCCCTCGAAGTTACCGCTAACACGCTGAATTACGCCGAAAAACCACGGCTCGCCCCCTTTCCGCGCGCGCTCAAACACTTTATGGCAAGCACAAATTCCAGCCACCCAGAGGAGCATTCCATGTCCATCAAAGTCGGCATCAACGGGTTTGGCCGCATTGGCCGTTGCACATTGTCCCACATCGCAGGCAGCCGCGATGATATCGAGGTGATCAAGCTCAACGCCACCGGCCCGCTGGAAACTGCCGCTCACCTGCTCAAATATGACAGCGTGCATGGCCGCTTCCCCGGCACGGTCACCCTGGGCGATGGCACCATGGATCTCGGCCGCGGCCCGATCGAGATGTTTTCGACCTATGACCTGAACGAGCTCGACTGGTCGGGCTGTGACGTGGTCCTCGAATGCACCGGCAAATTCAACGACGGCACCAAGGCCGACGTGCATATAAAGAACGGCGCGCGCAAGGTGCTGCTTTCGGCACCGGGAAAGAATGTCGACAAGACAATCGTTTACGGCGTGAACCACGACCAACTCACCGCCTCCGATACGATGATCTCCAACGGTTCCTGCACCACCAATTGCCTCGCGCCCGTGGCCAAGGTGCTCAATGACGCGGTCGGCATCGAATCCGGCATCATGACAACGATCCATGCCTATACCGGGGATCAGCCGACACTTGATCGGCGTCACAAAGATCTCTACCGCGCCCGCGCTGCCGCGATGTCGATGATTCCCACCTCCACGGGCGCCGCCAAGGCCCTAGGCGAAGTACTCCCGGCGCTGGCGGGCAAACTTGACGGCTCGGCGATCCGCGTGCCCACCCCCAATGTCTCGGCGGTCGATCTCACCTTCACAGCGGGCCGCGATGTGAGCGAAGACGAAATCAACGCCATCGTGGCCGAGGCCGCCGCAGGCCCGATGAAGGGTGTGCTGGGCTATGAAGACGCCCCACTTGTCTCGATTGATTTCAATCATTCCCCTGAAAGCGCAATCTTCGCCCCCGCCCAGACCAAGGTGGTCGGCAAGCGCCTGGTGCGCGTTCTGAGCTGGTATGACAACGAATGGGGCTTCTCGTGCCGCATGGCCGATGTCGCCGTGGCCATGGGCCGTCTCTGAACCCTCCCCGATGCGGGGCGCGCCCGCGCGCGCAAACTTGCACCAACCGGCCTGCTGGGGCATACCCTCGGCAGGCCGTTTTCATTTCGAGGCAGGAAACCATGAACAACCAGATCGCCATCGGGCTCGGCCTTCTGATCCTGGGCTTGCTGGGGCTTGATTATTACTTCTACGATTCCGAAGGCATCCTGTTCTTGTTGCGCAAACAAGACGACCTTATCGAATGGATGGCGTTCTGGCGCTGAACCGAAACCTCGCGCAAGATCTTTCGGCCAAGACGTTGAATTTGCGATAAAAAGCGCACCCTCACAGGCCGCTTCGCAGCTCAGGGCGTTTTGAATTCAAGTTGCGCTGCACCGAAAGGTAAAGCCGCCTCAGCCTGCAAACTTGGCCAGCAACCGTTCGTTCACCGCAGGCGGAACGAACTTGCTCACATCGCCATCCAGCCGGGCAATCTCTTTCACCAGCCTTGAGGCAATCGCCTGACGGCGCGCATCGGCCATCAGGAACACGGTCTCGATGGTGTTGTTGAGCGCCCGGTTCATGCCGACCATCTGGAATTCATATTCGAAATCCGCCACGGCGCGCAGCCCACGAATGATGATCTGCGCGCCAACATCCTGGGCGCAATCAATCAGCAGGTTCTCGAACGGGTGCGCCACGATCTCAGTGTTGGTCTCTTCTGAAAGCCCCGCACATTCCGCTTCGATCATTTCGACGCGTTCCTCAAGGCTGAACAAAGGCCCCTTGTCGCGGTTGATCGCCACTCCGATCACCAACCGATCCACCAACCGCGCCGAGCGGCGGATGATGTCGGTATGGCCTAATGTGATAGGATCAAAAGTCCCCGGATACAGGCCCACACGCATGCGCTCCCCCCCATCTGGCTGCGGTCACGTAATATTGTTACGCCGCAATGCAGCAATGCGCAACGATTCTCAAGTCGAAATTACCAACGGCCGCTGTTTAAAGCCGCCTATCGGAGCTTCAATGGCCCATGATCATGCCTTCCAGCGCATTTTTCTCCATCGCCAATTCATCCATCCGTGCCTTGACGACATCGCCAATGGTCACGATCCCGACCAATACGCCCTTCTCAACCACGGGCATGTGGCGAAAGCGCCCGTTGGTCATCATTTCCAGAACCTGATCGGCGCTTTCCGCCTTGGTACAGCTCACCGGATTGCGCGTCATCAACTCGTTCACCTTCTCGTCAAGGCAAACTGCGCCGCGTACCGCCAGCGAGCGCACGATATCGCGCTCAGACAAGATGCCCAGAACATCCTTGCCGTCCTCCGAGACGATCAGCCCCCCGATACGCCGTTCGGCCAGGGTTCCTGCCGCTTGCGCCACCGTGGCGTCGGGTTTCACGGTGATCACCTCATGATCCCCTTTCGACTTCAGAATCTGCTGAACGAGCATTGGCTATCCCTCCGGTGTCGCGTCGCTTTCCACCAGCGTTGCCGGGATGTGTGGAACTGTCAAGCCAGAGCGCGATCCCGCCGCGACCGCGCGCCACCCCGCGCATGGCCACCCCGCCAACACACCATCGGCAACCCTGCTATCCCGCTGACAACCGCCCAGAAATCAGACGAGCCGTTCCAGCCGTTCAACCTCGCGCGCCACCCCTTCACTCAGAAGGGCCGCAAACCGGTTGAGCCGCTCGACCCGTGCATCATCCTCGTGCCGGATCAGATAGAAACTCCGCGTCAGGCTGATTTCATGTTCCAACACACGCCTCACACCGCTTGCCGACGGCAGCGCAAAATCATGCACCACCCCCAGACCGCCGCCTTGCCTGATCCAGTTGAACTGCACCGAAACGGAATTGCTGGCCAAATGCACCCGCTCAATCCCGAGCGAGCCGAGATAATCCAGTTCGGCATCGAAAATCATGTCGGGAATATAGCCGATCATCCGGTGGCCCTTGAGGTCGCTGACGTGGTTCACAGCCCCATGCGCACGCAGGTATTGCTTAGAGGCCGCCAGATGCAGCTTGTAATCGGCCAGCTTGGTCACCGTCAGCCGTCCGGCGGTCGGATGGCTCACCCCGATCGCCATATCCGCCTCGCGACGGCTGAGGTTGAACACCCGCGGCAACGCCACGATCTGCACATCGAGATCCGGGTTGGCCTCGGCAATCCCGGCACAGACCTGCGGCAACAGATAATTCGCAGCCCCGTCCGGCGCCCCCAGCCGGATCTGCCCCGAGAGCTGCGCACCCTGCCCGGCCAGCGCCTCGGCGCCCTCTAGCATCGCCATTTCGGCCCGTGCCACATGCGCCTGCAATCGTTGCCCCTCGGCGGTCAACACATAGCCCTGCGGCGAGCGGGTGAACAACAACGCCCCCAGATCACGCTCCAGCCGCGCAATCCTGCGACCCAATGTCGCCGGATCCAATCGCAGTTCCTTACCCGCCCCGGACAGGCTCTCGGCGCGCGCCACTGCCAAAAAGCATTTCAGATCATCCCATTGCGGGTCCATCAGTACCTCACCGTCATCCCATTTTGCATTTTTGCAAGATGTCCTTTGGTAACTTGCCTCTTTTCCCGGCAATTATGCAAGGCTATCTTGCCGGCAGAATATCAGAGGAGAGACCCATGCAAGAGATGACTCACTATATCGACGGCGCGCACGTCAAAGGCACGTCCGGCCGCTTTGCCGACGTCATGAACCCCGCCACAGGCGAAGTGCAGGGCAAATGCCCGCTCGCCTCGACTGCCGAAGTCGAACAAGCGGTCGAAATCGCCGCCGCCGCCCAGCCCGCATGGGGCGCCACCAACCCCCAGCGCCGCGCCCGTGTGCTTATGAAATTCGTCGATCTCTTGAACCGTGACATGGACAAGTTGGCCGAAGCGCTCAGCCGTGAACATGGCAAAACCCTGCCCGACGCCGCTGGCGACGTGCAGCGTGGCCTCGAAGTGGTGGAATACTGCATCGGCGCGCCGCAGCTTCTCAAAGGTGAATTCACCGACTCCGCCGGCCCCGGCATTGATATGTATTCGATGCGCCAGCCGCTCGGCGTCACCGCTGGCATCACGCCCTTCAACTTCCCGGCGATGATCCCGCTCTGGATGTTCGCCCCGGCCATCGCCTGCGGCAACGCCTTCATCCTCAAACCGTCCGAGCGTGACCCCTCGGTGCCCCTGATGCTGGTCGAGCTGTTCGAAGAAGCCGGCCTGCCCAAAGGCATCCTGCAAGTGGTCAATGGTGACAAGGAAGCCGTCGACGCTCTGCTGCACAACCCCACAGTGCAATCCATCGGCTTTGTCGGCTCCACGCCGATTGCTGAATACATCTATGCCACCGGCTGTGCCAACGGCAAACGGGTGCAGTGTTTTGGTGGTGCCAAGAACCACATGATCATCATGCCAGATGCCGATATGGATCAGGCCGCTGACGCTCTGATCGGTGCCGGTTATGGTGCTGCGGGCGAACGCTGCATGGCGATTTCGGTGGCTGTTCCCGTGGGCGACGAAACTGCGGATCGTCTGATCGAAAAGCTGGTCCCGCGTATCGAAAAGCTGAAAGTCGGCCCCTATACCGGCGGCAATGATGTCGATTACGGCCCGGTTGTCACCGCAGCCGCCAAGGCCAATATCGAACGCCTTGTGCAAACCGGTGTCGATCAGGGCGCCACTCTGGTCGTCGATGGCCGTGGTTTCTCGCTTCAGGGCTATGAAAACGGCTATTTCGTCGGCCCGCACCTTTTCGACAACGTGACCGCCGATATGGACATCTACAAAACCGAAATCTTCGGCCCTGTCCTATCCACCGTGCGCGCCCAATCGTATGAAGACGCGCTCAAACTGGCGATGGATCACGAATACGGCAACGGCACTGCGATCTTCACCCGCGATGGCGACACCGCGCGCGATTTCGCTGCGCGCGTCAATGTCGGCATGATCGGTATCAATGTACCGATCCCCGTGCCGCTGGCCTATCACACCTTTGGCGGCTGGAAGAAATCGGTATTCGGTGACCTCAACCAACACGGCCCTGATGCGTTCAAATTCTACACGCGCACCAAAACCGTGACCTCGCGTTGGCCGTCGGGTTTGAAAGAAGGCGGAGAATTCCACTTCAAAGCAATGGACTAACTGCAATCTCCATTCGACGCCCGATATTAAACCGGGTATGAAGAACCCGCCGGAGTTTTCCGGCGGGTTTTTTTTGCATCTGCGGGCCTATCTCAGACCGCATTCAAACGACGGGTCCATGCCGGTAAGCTATTCAATTCAATCCGATCAAGGCTATGTCCTCTCAATCTACGAGGGCGAAGTTACCCTTTCTCAAGTGCTTGAAATGTTTCAGTCTTACAAAGCAGAGCCCGGTTTCGATCTGCGCCTTGCCCATTTGTCGGATCTGTCGCGCCTCAAAGGCTCGGATGTGGGGTTTTCCGAAATTTTTTCGCTGTTTTCTCATTATGCCCGCATCTATTCCGAGGCCGGGCAAACAATGCACACCGCGATATACGCCCCGGATGAAACCGTATTCGGTCTCAGCCGGATTTTTGAGAATTTGGCAGAAACATCTCATGCCATCGAGGCGCGATTGTTTGATGATCTCGAAAGCGCCCGCACCTGGGCCAGCAACATCCTAACGGCCCCTGCCAAACCTGGCGCGGCCGTCTGATCACTTGCGCCGCGCGCCCCAACCTGCTCAAATCGACGGGCGCGCGCTGGCATGAGGGACCATATGACCGACCCCACCCCAGATTTCACCATCGGCATCGAAGAGGAATACCTGCTGGTCGATCGCGACAGCCTGGCGCTGGCGCCCGCCCCGCCCGAATTGATGGAGAAATGCGCCGCCGCGCTCAAAGGTCAGTTCTCCCCCGAATTCCTCGAATGTCAGGTCGAGATCGGCTCAAAGGTTTGTGCCAATGTGGGCGAAGCGCGCGACGACCTGCGCCACCTGCGCCGCACCGTTGCCAAATGCGCTGCCGAGCATAATCTCGCGCCCATTGCCGCCTCCTGCCACCCGTTTTCCGATTGGCGCGATCAACACCACACCAAGAAGGACCGCTACAACGAATTGCGCGACGATCTCGCCGGGGTGGTGCGCCGGCTGCTGATCTGCGGCATGCATGTACACGTCGGCCTACCCGACAACGACATGCGCATCGACGTCATGAACCAGCTCTCCTATTTCCTGCCCCACCTTCTGGCGCTCAGCTGTTCCTCCCCCTTCTGGCAAGGCGAAGACACCGGCTTAAGCTGTTATCGCCTCACGGTTTTCGACAATCTTCCACGCACTGGCCTGCCGCCCAAATTGGACGGTTGGGGCGAATACGAACGCTCGGTCAAGGCGCTCGTCAATCTCGGAGTGATTGAGGACAGCTCAAAAATCTGGTGGGATTTGCGCCCATCGTCGCGCTTTCCCACGATCGAGGCGCGGATTTGCGATGTCTCGCCCCGGCTGGAAACCACGCTGACGCTGGCGGCAATGATCCAATCGCTCACCCGCATGCTCTGGCGCTTGCAACTCAAGAACCAACGCTGGCGGCTTTACGACAACTTCCTGATCTCGGAAAACCGCTGGCGTGCACAACGCTACGGCATCCGCGAAGGGCTGATCGATTTCGGCGCGCGCGAAATCATCCCCTTTTCTCAAGTGCTTGACGACCTGATCGCGCTCGCAGGTGAAGACGCCGAGGCGCTCGGCTGCCGCGCCGAACTGGATCATGCCCGCAACATGCTGATGGATGGCACATCCTCAGACCAACAACGCGCCGTGTTCAACGATGCGCTCGCAGCAGGCAAACCCCGCGAAGACGCGCTCAAAGACGTGGTGCGCCACCTGATCGAAGAATTCCACTCGGATTTGTGACCGTCTACATCGAAAGAATTCGCCTTCAAGCCTCTGCAATAGTCTTGTAAGATTCCTGAATTAAACACCCGTTCAATTCCACATAAGGGAGCCGCGACATGGATTTTGCACTTTCCGAAGAACAAACCCTGATCTTCGACATGGCCAAAAGCTTTGGCGAAGAACATATCGCGCCCTTTGCGCGCGATTGGGAAGTGGCCGGTACCATCCCCAAGGATCTCTGGCCAAAACTGGCCGAGTTGGGCTTTGGCGGGCTTTATGTCTCGGAAGAATACGGCGGCTCCGGCCTCTCGCGGCTTGACGCCACGCTGGTGTTTGAAGCGCTCGCCATGTCCTGCCCCGCTGTTGGGTCGTTCCTGTCGATCCACAACATGTGCGGCGGCATGATCGACAAATTCGGCTCTGAGGAAACCAAGGCCAAATGGCTCCCCGATCTCTGCTCGATGTCCAAGATCTTCTCCTATTGCCTGACCGAACCGGGTTCCGGCTCTGACGCCTCGGCCCTGCGCACCCGCGCCAACCGCACCAATGAAGGCTACAGCCTCAACGGCACCAAGGCATTCATCTCGGGCGGCGGCTACTCCGACGCCTATGTCACCATGGTGCGCACCGGCGACGATGGCCCCAAAGGGATTTCCACCGTGGTGGTTGAAGACGGCACCACCGGCCTCTCCTTCGGCGCGTTGGAACGCAAGATGGGCTGGCTCGCCCAGCCGACCTCGCAGGTCCAGTTCGATGATTGCTTGGTGCCCGCCGACAACCTGATCGGCGAAGAGGGCAAGGGCTTTACCTATGCCATGGCCGGGCTTGATGGTGGCCGTCTCAACATCGCCGCCTCCGCCCTTGGCGGCGCGCAAAACGCGCTAGACCTCACCCTCGCCTACATGGCCGAGCGCAAGGCGTTCGGCAAATCCATCAATCAGTTCCAGGCCCTGCAATTTCGCCTGGCCGAATATGAGACCCGCCTGCAAGCCTCGCGCACCTTCCTGCGCCAGGCCGCGTGGAAGCTTGATAACAAGGCCCATGACGCCACCAAGTTCTGCGCCATGGCCAAGCTGATGGTCACCGACGCGGCCTTTGATGTCGCCAATGGCTGTCTGCAACTGCATGGCGGTTACGGCTATCTGGCCGATTACGGCATCGAGAAAATCGTGCGCGACCTGCGCGTGCATCAGATCCTCGAAGGCACCAACGAAATCATGCGGCTGATCATATCGCGCCAGATGCTATCGGATGCGGCCTGATCGCCATGTCTGATATTTCTATCCGCATCACAGGTCACACCGGCCGCATCACGCTTCAGCGCCCCAAGGCGCTGAACGCCGTCACCTACGACATGTGCACCGCGATTGAGGCGGCGCTTGATGACTGGCGCGACGATGATACCGTGAAACTCATCGTCCTCGACGCCGAAGGGGAGAAAGCCTTCTCGGCGGGCGGCGACATTGCCGACCTCTACAAAACCGGCAAAGCGGGCGATTTCGCCTATGGTCAGCGGTTCTGGCGCGATGAATACCGCATGAACGCCAAGCTGCACGGCTACCCCAAACCCATCGTCTCCTTCCTGCAAGGCTTCACCATGGGCGGCGGCATGGGCGTGGGCTGTCACGGCTCGCACCGCATCGTTGGTGAAACCAGCCAAATCGCCATGCCCGAATGTGGCATCGGTCTTGTCCCCGATGTGGGCGGCTCGATGATTCTGGCCAATGCGCCAGGATGGCTCGGCGCTTACGCGGGCACCACCGGCGCGCGGATGAACGCGGGCGACGCGATCCTGCTCGGCTTTGCCGACATGTTCATCCCCGAGGCACAATGGCCCGCGCGCATCGCCAAGCTGGAACAAACCGGCGATCCTGCCTGCCTCACCGCCGCCAGTGACGCTCCGCCGCAAGGCCAGATGAGCCAACAGCGCGCCGAGATCGACCACCATTTCGCCGCTCGCACCCTGCCCGACCTGCTTGCCAGCCTGCGCGCCGATAACAGCGAGTTTGTCACCAACACGCTCAAATCCGTGCTGCGCGCCTCGCCGCTTTCCATCGCATATACCCTTGAAATGATGCACCGGTTGCGCGGCAATGCCGATATCCGCGCCGCACTTGATATGGAATACCGCTTCACCTCGCGCGCAATGGAGCATGGTGACTTCATTGAGGGCATCCGCGCCGCGATCATCGACAAGGACCGCACGCCGCACTGGAAACACGACCACGACGCCTTGCCAGAGGCGGCCTTGCAAACCATGCTGGCGCCGCTCGGCGACAACGCACTCGATTTCTGAGGGAGAGAGACATGAAAATCGGATTTATCGGCCTTGGCAACATGGGTGGCCCGATGGCGGCCAACCTCGCATCCGCAGGCCACGACGTCACCGGCTTTGACATGGCCGATGTCAGCATCAAAGGCGTGAGCATGGCCGCCTCGGGGGCCGAAGCCGCCAAGGATCAGGACGTGGTCATCACCATGCTGCCCAATGGCGCTATCCTGCGCAGCGTCGCGAATGAAATCATCCCGGCCATGAGCAAAGGCGCAACACTGGTTGATTGCTCCACAGTCGATGTGGAATCCGCCCGCGCCGTCGCAGATCAAGCCGCCGCCGCCGGGCTTCTCTTTGTCGATGCCCCCGTTTCGGGCGGTGTTGGCGGTGCCGTGGGCGGCACGCTCACCTTCATGGCGGGCGGCACCGATCAAGCATTCGCCAAAGCTGCACCGCTGTTCGACATCATGGGCCAAAAGGCCGTGCATTGTGGCGACGCAGGCGCCGGTCAGGCCGCGAAGATCTGCAACAACATGATCCTCGGCGCCACCATGATCGTCACCTGCGAGGCCTTCGCGCTGGCCGACAAGCTCGGCCTCGACCGCCAGAAGATGTTCGATGTGGTCTCCACCTCCTCGGGCTATAGCTGGACAATGAACGCCTATTGCCCCGCCCCCGGCGTTGGCCCGGCGTCACCTGCCGACAACGATTACAAACCCGGCTTCGCCGCCGAGTTGATGCTCAAGGATCTGCGCCTGTCACAACAGGCCGCAGAAGCCGTCGATGCCGACACCCCGATGGGCAAGGCCGCCGCCGCACTCTATGCGCAATTCGTCGAGAACGAAGACGGCAAGGGCATGGATTTCTCGGCCATGCTGCCGCGCTTTGAAAAACGCGGCCGCGACTAAGCCCTGCCAATAAAAGACCGCACGTTCCGGCCCAATGCCGGAGCGTGCCGGAGCGTCTCACGCTTTCGTGATGCCGCGAACCGACTGATTTCTCTCCCCGTGCCGTTTCACCTTCGAAGCAACACAGGGAAGACCCAAAATGAAATCGATCACCCTCACAACTCTCGCCACGCTCATCGCTCTTTCACCCGCCCTCGCACCCGCCGCTATTGCTGGCAGCCGCGACAGCGTGAAGACGACCTGCAACCACAATGGGCGCTGTGTTCAGGTGCAAAAAACCACCAAGACGCGCGTTACAAAAACCAAGGTTTCCAGGGTTCAGACCACCAAACCTCGCGCCACACACACCCAGGTCGAGCGCAGCAAGACAACCTATGTTGCGCCGCGCGCCAACACACGCCGCGCCCTGCCCGGAAGAGATGTTTCCCAAGCACATCTGCGCCATCTGCCGCGCGCGCCCAAGGGCCAGGTTTACCGCGTTGTCGACAACCGGGTGCTGCGCGTCGATCAGGATACCGCCGTCATCATCGCCTCTCTCGGCCTGCTCACGGCGCTGGTATCGCGCTAAAACGTGCAGGTTAATTAACACTGAGGCTTTCATTTCGGCAGGAATTACATATTATAAAAGCCGCATGTAACCTTGAGTGAGATTTGCACCATGTCCAAGAATGTCGGCGGCATCGACCGCATCCTCCGCATTGTCATCGGCGCCGCGCTGATCGTCGGCTACTTTGTCTATCGTGACTCATCCTATAGCTGGCTCATGTTGCTAGGCGTCATCCCGCTGCTCACCGGGCTGCTTGGTACCTGCGGGCTTTATTCCCTGCTGGGCATGAGCACTTGCCCGATGAAAAAGGGCTGAACTCAAAATGCTGGCTCACCGGGGGTACGCCCCCGGTGAACCCTGTTTCAGGCTGTAAAGTCGTGCGGATCATCCGCCTCCACCAGCGCACAAATTTCGCTGGCGCGTTCGCGCACCATCCGGTGCCCCTCCGCGATGGCCTCCTTGGCGCGGTAAAGTTCCAACACCAAAACCGACTCCATCAAATCCGCCTCCAGAATGACATGCGGCGGGTCGCTTGCCTGCCGGTGCTTGAGCACGAAATCGGTCATGATATCAATCGCGGCCGACATCACATCCAGATAAGCGGGCGCGGTCGGTGCCACCGGCTTCACCGTTCTGCCAGGCATCAGCCCCCTCAAGGATTCGGGCAATTGCTGCATCAATTCGGGCGATCCCAGCTTGCTCCACAGACTCTCTGCCGGACTGGGCGGATGCCAGATATGCCCGTCAGGTCGCCCGTTGGGATTGACAGCAATTGTCACATCCGCCCCAAGGGCGCGGCTGGCCGATGTCGGAACCGGGTTAATCAGCCCCCCATCAAGAAGCCACCTCCCGTTCAGGAAATACGGCTCCAAAACCCCCGGTATCGAAATCGAAGCCCGCACGGCATCCGCCAACGACCCCTCCTTCAGCCAGATTTCGCGCCCCGTTGCCATATCCGTCGCCACCGCGACAAACGGCGTATTCAGATCTTCAATCTGCTCGGGTAACCCGATGCTGGCCAAAATCTCGCCAATGGCCCGCCCCCTGATCACGCCGCCGCTGCCAAAGCCCACATCGACATAGGTCAGATACCGCTGCCGGGTCAGCGACAACGCCCAATCTTCCAGCCTGTCCAGCACCCCACCTGCCCAGGCCGCCCCGACAATCGCGCCCATCGAACACCCGGCCACCACGGACGGGCGCACGCCCAGCGTTTCCAATTCGGACAGCACGCCAATATGACACCATCCGCGCGCACCACCCGACCCAAGTGCCACGCCGATCTTCCTGTCGCGTTTCATGTTGCATTCGCCCCGATTACGCGCCTCTGGCTTTGCGTGCGCGGCTTAACCTTTTCTTAAACCGTGCGCAGGGGCAAGACTTTCGGCGCCCCGAAAAACCCCATGCACATGTCATACGCAAAACAGCCGGGGAGCAGCCGAAAGTCACCCCCCGGTTTGGGGGCCATTAACGCTGTCGCGCGGTGCTGTAAGGTTTCATCAGGTTAACGCTTTATTCCGCCGCCGCGCTCTTGGCTGTTTCGCGGTGCTCGTGGCCCTTCTTGTCCAGCATCGGCTTGAGGTATTGTCCGGTATAGCTCCCCGCCACCTCGGCCACCTTTTCGGGTGTTCCCGTGGCGACAATTTCACCGCCACCATCGCCCCCCTCGGGGCCGATATCTATGATCCAGTCGGCGGTTTTCACCACGTCGAGATTGTGCTCGATCACCACCACCGAATTGCCCTGTTCAACCAGCTCATGCAGCACTTCCAAGAGCTTGCGCACGTCCTCGAAATGCAGCCCTGTCGTCGGCTCATCCAAGATGTAAAGCGTGCGCCCGGTCGAGCGTTTCGCCAGTTCCTTAGAAAGCTTCACGCGCTGCGCTTCGCCCCCTGAAAGCGTGGTCGCCGATTGCCCAACCTTGATATAACCAAGCCCCACACGCGCCAGCGCATCCATCTTGTCCCGGATGCTCGGAACGGCCTTGAAAAAGCCCTGCGCTTCTTCGACCGTCATATCAAGAACGTCCGCTATACTCTTGCCCTTAAAGCGAATTTCCAGAGTTTCCCGATTGTATCGCGCGCCCTTGCAGGTCTCGCATTCCACGTAAACATCCGGCAGGAAATGCATCTCGATCTTGATCAAGCCATCGCCCTGACAGGCCTCACAGCGCCCGCCCTTGACGTTAAAGCTAAAGCGCCCCGGTTTATATCCGCGCGCCTTGGATTCGGGCAGTCCGGCAAACCAGTCGCGGATCGGCGTAAAGGCCCCCGTATAGGTCGCCGGGTTCGAGCGCGGCGTGCGCCCGATGGGGCGCTGGTCGATGTCGATCACCTTGTCGAGATGCTCCAGCCCCTTGATGGTTTCACAAGGTGCCGGTGTCTGGCGCGCCCCGTTCAGACGCATGCTCGCGGTCTTGAACAATGTCTCAATCGTCAGCGTCGATTTCCCCCCGCCCGACACGCCTGTGATACAGACAAACCGGCCCAGCGGAAACTTGGCCGTAACCTCCTTGAGGTTGTTCCCCGTGGCCTTCACCACGGTCACGAACTTACCATTCCCTTTGCGGCGCGCGCTGTCATAAGGAATTGTTCGCGCCCCCGAGAGATACTGCCCCGTGATCGAAGCCGGATCTCGCTCAACTTCTTCCGGCGTCCCCTTTGAAACAACCTGCCCGCCATGCACCCCGGCGCCCGGCCCGATGTCGAAAACATAATCCGCCTCGCGGATCGCTTCCTCGTCATGCTCCACCACGATCACGGTATTACCCTGATCGCGCAGGTTCTTCAGCGTCAGCAAAAGCCGGTCATTGTCACGCTGGTGCAGCCCGATCGACGGCTCGTCCAGCACATAAAGAACGCCGGTCAACCCACTGCCGATCTGGCTCGCCAACCGAATGCGCTGGCTCTCTCCACCACTCAACGTTCCACTTGAACGACTAAGCGTAAGATACTCTAATCCCACGTTATTCAAGAACCCAAGGCGCTCGCGAATTTCCTTCAGAATGACCGCCGCGATCTCGTTATTCTGCTTGCTCAACACCTTGGGCGCATCCGCGACCCAATCCAAAGCCTCGCGTATGCTCATCTGCACGATCTGGCCTGCATGCAGCCCGCCAATCTTCACCGCCAACGCCTCTTCCCGAAGGCGGAACCCACCACATGCCCCACATGGGCGGTTGTTCTGATAGCGTTCAAATTCTTCGCGAATCCAGTTTGAATCCGTCTCGCGGTACCGCCGTTCCATATTGGGGATCACCCCCTCGAACACCCGTGTTACTTGGTAAACCCGCCCGCCTTCGTCATAGCGAAACGGGATTTCCTCTTCGCCCGAGCCATAGAGAAATACCTGCTGCACATGCGGCGGCAGATCCTTCCAGGCGGCGTTCTTGTCGAACTCGTAATGGTTGGCTATTGCCTCAATTGTCTGAAGGAAATACGGGCTTTTGCCCTTCCGCCAAGGCGCCAGCGCCCCATCATAAACCTTCAACGCGGCATCCGGCACCACAAGCCGTTCATCAAAGAACAACTCAACGCCCAACCCGTCACATTCCGGGCAAGCCCCGAAGGGTGCGTTGAACGAAAACAGACGCGGCTCGATCTCGGGGATGGTGAAGCCGCTGACCGGACAGGCAAATTTCTCCGAAAACGTCATCCGCTCGGGTTCGCCGTCGGCTGGTGCGGTCTCCAAAACCGCAATCCCATCCGCCAGATCAAGCGCCGTGCGCAGGCTGTCGGCCAGCCGCGTTTCCAGCCCCTCGCGCACCACGATCCGGTCAACCACCACGTCGATATCGTGGCGGTATTTCTTGTCGAGCGTGGGCGGCTCATCCAGCTCATGAAACGCGCCGTCAACCTTGACACGCTGAAACCCCTGCTTGCGTAGCTCTATGAATTCCTTGCGGTATTCGCCTTTGCGGTCGCGCACGATCGGCGCGAGAAGATAGGCTCGCGTGCCCTCCTCCAGCGCCATGATCCGGTCCACCATATCCTGCACCTGCTGCGCCTCGATCGGCAGGCCGGTGGCAGGGGAATAGGGCGTGCCTGCGCGGGCAAACAGCAGACGCAGGTAATCGTAAATCTCGGTCACGGTGCCAACGGTCGAACGCGGGTTCTTGCTGGTCGTCTTCTGTTCGATGGAAATCGCCGGAGAAAGCCCCGAAATGTGGTCCACATCGGGCTTTTCCATCATGTCGAGGAACTGGCGTGCATAAGCGCTGAGCGACTCGACATAGCGTCGTTGCCCTTCGGCATAAATCGTATCAAAGGCCAGCGACGATTTACCCGACCCTGACAGCCCGGTGATTACCACCAGCTGATCGCGCGGAATATCCACATCGATGCTCTTGAGGTTATGCTCCCGCGCGCCGCGGACCTCGATAAATTTCTGCTCGCCCATTTAACACCCTCGCAATCTTTTTCAGAGATAATGTAGCCACGGCAATCTTCCAACCCTCAAATGCGAACGAAAAACGAACATCGCCGTCCTCTCGCCGAATTGACTGCCATTAACCCCTTCACATTCATCAATCGGAATGTTACATGCCGGGGCAACAGCAATCCTGCCTGTCAGATGCATAAGAAGGTGAGCAATGTTTGGATTTCTCATGGGCGGCGGCCTGCCCAAAATCGCTGCGGACGAAGCCGTGAAGGGTGCGCGTGATGGCTCGATTACAGTGATCGACGTGCGCGATCATCGCGAGATTGCGGCGACCGGCAAGGCCAAGGGTGCCAAGCATATTCCGATGATGCTGCTGCGCACGAAATGCGACCCCCGCCACCCCGAATTCGATGCCAGCCTTGATACCGGCAAGACAATTGCTCTTTATTGCGCCACTGGCGCACGCTCGGCCTCGGCCGGGCGCATGCTGTTGCAACTCGGGTTCAAGGATGTGCGCAACATTGGCGGCCTCAACACCTGGGTGCGTGGCGGCGGACAGATCGAGCGCGCCTGATCGCTTCGAGGCGTCAAACAAAACGGCCCCGGAACACCTCCTGGGCCGCTTCTCCCTATACCCTATTGTTTTCGAACGGGTAATTCTCAGAAATGGATCGCCCTGCCATAGGCATCCAATACACTTTCATGCATCATTTCCGACAATGTCGGATGCGGAAAGACGGTCTGCATCAGCTCTTCCTCGGTGGTTTCAAGCGTCCGGCCCACCACATAGCCCTGGATAAGTTCGGTTACCTCGGCGCCAATCATATGCGCGCCCAGCAACTCGCCCGTCTTGGCGTCAAACACGGTCTTCACCATGCCTTCCGGCTCGCCCAAGGCAATTGCCTTGCCATTACCGATGAACGGAAACCGCCCGACCTTGATCTCATAGCCAAGCTCCTTCGCCTTGGCCTCGGTATAGCCCACGCTGGCCACTTGCGGATGGCAATAGGTGCAACCTGCGATGCTTTCCGGGCGAACGGCATGCGGTTTCTGCCCTGCGATAAGCTCGGCCACCATCACACCCTCGTGGCTTGCCTTATGCGCCAGCCAGGGTGCCCCGGCAATATCGCCGATGGCAAACACACCGTCCACACCGGTGCGGCAATACTCGTCCACCACCACATGCGTCCGATCAACCTTCACACCGGCCTCTTCAAGGCCCAGACCTTCGACGTTACCGACAATCCCGACCGCCGAAATCACCGTATCGAAGTCTTGCTTTTCGACCTTGCCACCGGATTCGATATGCGCGGTCACCTTGCCCTTGGCACGGTCGAGCTGTTTGACCATGGCTTTTTCCATGATCTTCATGCCCTGTTTGACAAACTGCTTCTTGGCAAAGGCCGAAATCTCGGCGTCTTCCACCGGCAAAACCCGATCCATCACTTCGACAACCGTCGTCTCGGCGCCTAGCGTATTGTAAAAGCTGGCAAATTCGATGCCGATCGCGCCCGATCCGATCACTAGAAGCTTTTTCGGCATATGCGGCGGGTTGAGCGCGTGTTTATAGGTCCAAACCCGCTCACCATCAGCCTCAAGCCCCGGCAATTCCCGCGCCCGTGCGCCCGTGGCCAGAACGATGTTTTTCGCCTTCAGGGTTTCTTCGCCCTTCTCGGTCTTCACCAAAACGCTGCCTGTGCCCGCAAGGCGCGCTTCGCCCATCACAGTGGTGATCTTGTTCTTCTTCATCAGATGGCCGATGCCGCCCGAAAGCTGCGCCGCCACACCGCGAGAGCGTTTGACAACGGCGTCCAGATCATAGCCGATCTTTTCAACAGACAGGCCGAATTCCTTGGCCCGATGCATCAGATGGAACACTTCGGAAGAGCGCAGCAGCGCCTTTGTCGGGATACACCCCCAATTGAGACAGATCCCGCCCAGATGTTCGCGCTCGACAATGGCAACCTTCAGACCAAGCTGCGCGCCGCGGATCGCAGCCACATAGCCACCCGGCCCCGCCCCGACCACGATCATGTCAAAAGAAGTGTCAGCCATTGCGCGTCTCCGATTCCAAAACTAGTTTGATATTAAACTAGTTTTATTACTGCCGCAATGCAGCGCAGGCTCTGACGCTCAGGAACGCCCCAACGCATTGACTGGTATGGCTTTTCGCCTAGCCAGTAGCCTGCAGCTTTTCAAAGGTCACACCATACCCGCCGGCCGATACGTAGTTTCGTTCCGTATCTGTCGGCTTGCGATGCAACGCGGCATTGCGATAGGGGAAGCGTCCGAATTGGCGGATAACCTCGCGATGCGCTTTCGCGTGCAAGAGATTGGAGCTGCTTTGCGGCATCCGCTCTTTCATCAGACGCACGCACCGCTCTTGGTCGCACAGGTTCTCGGAATGCATCAGCGGCAGATAGAAGAATTGTCGTGCCGGTTCATCGATCTTCAGGTCGCATCCCTTGTGGATCGCCATCTTGGCCACCGCAAGCGCCAGCTTGTCGCTGGCAAATGCCTCTCCCTTGCCCCGGAACATGTTACGCGGGAACTGATCGAGCAGAATGATATACGCCAAAGCGCCGCTGGGATAAGTCAGCCACAATGAGAATGCGCCGTCACAAGCCCTTTTCCAGGTGTCGAGGAATTTGGAACGGATTTGTTCATCCAATTCCTCTGAGACCTCATACCAACCGGCCGGCCCCACATCATCTAGCCAGAACTCTAAAATATCGTTCGGACCTACCATCGGGTTGCCTCCCTTAAAAAATGTGCCCCCGGCATACAAGTTTGAGACTAAACATCATTCTCATGTGATGAATAGTAAAATATTATGTCCAATTGCGACATTTCAAGGGGCTTAGGTCACCCCATCGTCCTCGGCACTTTCTTCCGCGGCCCATTCAACGGCCACTGGCGAAGTTGACATGGTTACCGGCGCATAACCGCTGGTTTGCTCGACTGACGGTGCAGCGCGCTGTGTCATGCGCCACGCGGCATATCCTGCCATCGCCAAAAGCATGATGCCCAAAAACAAGAAGTAACCATTCGGCCCAAAAACCGACATGCTCCACCCGGTGATGACCGGGCCGGCAATCGCGCCCAACCCGTTGGTAAAGACCAGCCCACCCGAAACCGCCGCCATATCGTCGGTTTCGACAAAATCGTTGGTATAGGCAAGCAGCAGGGAATAAAGTGGATTGGACGTGCCGCCAATAACGAAGGCCGCAATCAGCATCGCGGTAAAACCGCCGCTGAACACCGCCCCCAGAATTGCACCTGCCGCCCCAGTCGCCGCCACGATGAAAATCAGCACACGTCGATCCATACGGTCCGAGAACCAACCCAGCGGATATTGAAACAGCGTCGCGCCGATATAGAATGTAGAAACAAAGAGCGATATCTGCCCCAGGCTCAAACCCGCCTGCCCGCCATAGACTGCGCTCATCCCGAATTGCGCCGAAAAGACCGACCCAAGCAGGAACATGCCGACCACGCCAAGCGGCGAAATATGATAAAGCTGTCGAATGCTGATCGGTTTCGAGGTTTCAAAAGCCGGCGTTGGCGAAATCGAAAGCAGGATCGGCGCGAAGGAAATCGAAACCAGAACCGATGGGATCACGAAGAGGAGGAACCCCTCGGGGTCGGGCACCAACAGCAACCCTTGCGCAGCAACGATCCCGATCATCTGCACCATCATGTAGAGCGACAACGCCTTGCCGCGCGTGTCGTTGGTGGCCGCGTTATTGAGCCAGCTTTCGGCGGTCACGTATACGCCCGAAAAACAAAAGCCGATCAACACCCGCAAAACCACCCAGAACCAGGGGTTAGCCCAGGTGGCATAGAGCACCAGAACAGCCGAGATGAACGACGCCAACGCCGCAAACACCCGCACATGCCCGACTCGCCGGATCATTGCCGGAGCGAGATAGGAGCCGCCCAGAAATCCAACGAAATAGGCCGACATGACCATTGACATCTGATAGGTCGAAAACCCGGCATCAACGCCACGCACACCCAAAAGCGTGCCCTGAAGGCCGTTACCGACCATCAATAGCATCATCCCAAGCAGCAATGCCCAAGAGACCGACAGAACCTTAAACATGGCATTACTCCTTCTAAAGCGTATCGAGACAAACCAGACTCACAGGTTTGTCTCGATACGCCCACATCATCTATATGTACACCGCGTTTCTTCTTAACCCTGTCTCAGAACTAAGAAGAAACGCCTTTGTGGCGACGCTTACGCGTTGCGTCCTTGCATCGGCACGTCCTTAAACGACGCTTGGATGCCTGTTTCAGTCTTCCGGGATCAGCAGCGAGGCATCGCCATAAGAAAAGAAGCGATAGCCGGTCTCAACTGCGTGGGCATAGATCTGTCGAATCCGTTCTTGCCCCATCAACGCAGAGACCAGCATCAATAGCGTTGATTTCGGCAAATGAAAATTGGTCATCAACGCATCCGTCACACGAAATTCAAATCCGGGATAGATGAAGATATCCGTCTCGCCCTGCCACGGTTCAATCTTTGCGCTGGCGCGTGCCGCCGTCTCGATCAGCCGTAGCGCCGTTGTCCCCACCGGGATCACCCGACCGCCCGCAGCCTTGGTTGCCGCAATCTCTGCCGCCGCTGTTTCGCTGACCTCGCCCCATTCCGCATGCATCTTGTGTGATGTCACGTCATCTACCTTGACCGGCAGAAAGGTGCCCGCACCGACATGCAGCGTTACGTGGCTGAACATGACGCCCTTGTCCTTAAGCCGCTCCAGAAGCGGCGCGTCAAAATGCAGGCTGGCCGTCGGCGCAGCCACAGCACCCGCGCGGCGCGCCCAGACGGTCTGATAGTCTTCGCGGTCGCGCTCATCGGCCTTGCGCAGCGCCTCGATATAGGGCGGCAAGGGCATCGCACCAGCCGCGTCAAGCGCGGCATCGAAATCCGCGCCCTCCAGATTGAATGCCAAAACCGCCTGCCCATCCGCCTTTTCGGTGCATATCGCACAAAGCCCCGCGCCGAATTCAATCCGCTCGCCTTCGCGGATCTTGCGCAACGGCTTCAAGAGCGCGGCCCAATCGCCGTTCGCGCGCGGCTCGATCAGCGTCGCCTCGATCTTCGAACGGGTTTCCCCGGCCTCGCCAATCCGCACCCGCACCCCACTCAGACGTGCCGGAATCACCTTGGTGTCGTTCAAAACCAACCGATCACCCGGGCGCAGGATGTCGGCCAGATCATGCACATGGGCATCACGCATACCATCGCCGCTCGCCACCAGAAGCCGCGCCGCGCTGCGCGGGCTGGCAGGGCGTGTCGCGATCAACCCCTCAGGGAGATCGAAATCAAAATCACTCAATTGCATGGAGGGCAGTTGTCCTATTGGCTCAGCTTCGGCGGCGACCGACGGAAAATCTCTCGAAACATGCCCGGCGTCAACAGCGACAACGGATTGACCTGCACCCGCGGCTTCTTGGGGGTGCCTTTCAGTCGGTAGGTAAAGCCGACCAGCCCCTCGCCCTTGCGTGTCAGGATCGCACCAATCCCGTTAATCATGTAGAATGGCGAAACCGTGCCTTGCATGTTCATCGCACCTGATTCCAGATCGTAGTAGCCATCCATCGAAATCCCCATCGACGCCCCCACCGCGCTTGATTTGGTGATGATCGCCTGTTTCGGGGTAAGGCGGAATTGCGCCTCGACCTCACTGAAAAGAATGCCGTTGCCGGTCAGTTGCTCCAGCAATCCGATGACGCTGACCGCGTTCAGAATCGCCGCCATCGCCGGGGCATTGCGCAGCCAGACACTCTTGACTGTCATTCGCCCGTCATAGCTGCCCAAACCCCCACCTGGCACCATCGTCAGGTCCAACTCGCCGCCTCGGGCACTGGGAAACAGCCCGGCGGATTGAAACACCCCCCCGGCATTGTTCGATTGAATGCGAAACGCGCTGCGCCCTTTTTGCGGCAGCACCCGCCCCGTCACAGGTGCACCACCATTGACCTTGCCGGAAAACTTCCCGTCAATACCGCCCGCGGTATTGAAATCACCACGGAATTCGGTCAGCGCAATTCCCTCGCTGATCCTCAGCCGATCAAGCGATACCCGCAGCGGCCCACCACCCGAACTGCCGCTCG
Source organism: Rhodobacteraceae bacterium LMO-JJ12 (assembly GCA_021555075.1). NCBI lineage: Bacteria > Pseudomonadati > Pseudomonadota > Alphaproteobacteria > Rhodobacterales > Paracoccaceae > Rhodobacteraceae bacterium LMO-JJ12. The sequence continues at coordinate 197,467 of JAKGBX010000004.1, read as the reverse complement.
CCCCCGTGCCACTGCCGATTTCGGTCTGACTCAGATCCACGGTGCCACCCGTCACTCGCACTTCCGGCGCGCGCCCTGCCCCGCGCCCAACCAACGTGACAGGCGCGTCCAACCAACTGCCCGCGCGTACGCGCCCAAACTTGGCTTCGCGAAAACTGCCATCCGCGCCAAGGCTGAGACTACCCGTCGTATCAAGCCCCGGCGCATTCAGCACGATCCGATCCACCTCAACGGGTTGTCCCAGCCGCCCGGAAACCTCCAGCTGGCCCTTGGTCGGCGCACCAATGGCCCAACTGATCTGCGGCACCCGAAGCGCCAGCCCGTCAAGTTGCGAGTTCAGCGTGAAACTTGGCTTCTCACCGCGTTGCATATCGATCTGAACGGTTCCGCGCCCGGCCCCCGAAACACTGCCCGGCGGCAGGCCAACGCGAAACTCATCGACAAAGCGCTGCGACAGTTCAATCGTGCCGCGCACCTGGCTCTTGCCCCCGCCTTTGCCCAAGGGCGCCGTAAACGTCCCTTCAACGGGTACTTGGCCAATCCGTGCCTCGCCAGCGATGTTCAGAACGTCGCCATCCGCAGTGGCCGAAAGCTCCGACGCCGAGAGAACCCGCCCGGGGATCAGCGTTTCGCTGCGGATGTTGTGCAACTTGGCGGCGATATCATAGGAAACATCTTCAATCGGCACCTTCTTCTTGAGCGAAAAGCCGATGCGCCCCTCTGCCAGAGCCAAACCATCCGCCATGGTCACTTTCTGACCTGCCTTTGAAATGAAATGGAACGGCTCACGATCAAGCAGCGACAGCGCAGCAGTAACCGAGCTGCGCGTCTTCAATAATACCTCGGCCGGCCCCTCCTTTACTCTCACATCGTCGATCCGAAAGACGGTGCCGGTGATGTCAACGGTTCCGCCCTGGTCGGCCTTCACTGTTCCGGCTTCGGCCACCACCGTGAATGTATTGCGAGACAACGTGGCGTGGCCGCGCGCATTCTCGATTGGCGGCATTGTCTTCATGAAGAGCGTGCCAAATTTGTCGAACTCGAACCCGAGATGAACAACCGGCTTCTTTTCCGGCTCGGCGCGCAGCCCGATCTGTATGTTGCTCAACGCGCCATCCAGCACACTCCGTTCAATCCATTCGCGCGTATTGGTGGCCAAACTAACGGGCCAAAGTTCCAAAAGCCGCTCTGGTCCCAAACGGTTCATCCTGCCTGCAAGACTCAGATCCCAGCCCTTTGGCCGGGCGCGCAACTCTCCTCCCAGAACCAGATTGCGCGCACCATCGCGCAGGCTGAGTTGCCCGATTGAAAACTGAAACGGATCAAGCCGCAAACGTACATCCATCGTCGCATCGCTCAGCGCGACAGGTTCGTCATAAAGGTCCATGGGATTGGCGCGAAGCTCGCTCACCCGCAATTGCCCGGTGAATTCCCGGGGCAATCCGTTCTCGATCAGCCCCAGCACCACCTTGCCTTCGGCACGTGCCGATCCCCAGGCACTGTCGACCGACATTTCATCGACCTGCATGGTCTGGCTATCAGGCGCATAAGTGAAATAGCTGCGTGCCGAGCGGAACGGGATCGGTTGCGTTTCATCGGTGGGTTGCAACACCCCTTCGTTGATCTGAAGCGTGGCGGAAAGCGGGCCGAGGTTTCCCCGCTCATCGGTCGAACCCCGGATCGCACCCGAGATCGGCGCCCGAAGCACATTGAGCCACAAGAGCGCACCCGACTGGGCCGCAATGTCGTTGGCCCTGAGGTTGGCGAAGTTCATGCCGAAGGCCGCCGTCGGCGAGCCAATCTTGCTTTGGTAACTCATCTCGACCGTTGCCGCCGAAGCCCCGCCGCTCAGCACGACGAAATCGCCCCGCAAGGTCAAAACGTCAGCGGCACGCTCAAGTTTGATCCGCCCGCCATCCACCGTCCACGCCCGCCCCGCGCGCGCATCCTCATAGCGGATTGTCAGACCGTCGGCGCTTACGTTTCTCAGATCGGACAACGCCGGGGTCATAAGCGCACGATCAACCTGATCAACCAGTTCCACAAATCCGGCAGCTTCGCCGGCCGAACGCGCTGTTTCCCCCAGGCTCAGCTCGACCTTTCCCGAAACATCCCGCCTGAGCACAAGCTGCGCCCCGCTCAGCCAGATCCGCGCCGGTTGCACCTGTCCCCTGATCAGCGGGGTCAGCGCCAGCGTTCCTTCAATATCCGAGAGCCTTACAAGCTGGCGCCCCTCTGCATCGGCGATATCGATGTCGCTCAGCTGCACACGGGGCAGCCACATATCCTCAACGACAAAGCGCACTTCACCAAGACGCACCTGTGCGCCGCGCAGTTGCTCGTTCACCTGTGTCTCGATTCGCAAGCGCACCCAATCCGGCGCAGTAATCGGGCGACCGACAATAACATACGCCGCTACGCTCACCACAAGCGCCAGCACGCCCACCAGCAACAGTGTGGCCAGCCCCACCTTGTGGTGAAGCGGTCGCTTCTTGCGGCTGCCCTTCTCCGCTTCTGGTTCCCCAACGGATTCGGACGGTTTCTCGGCTAGCGTATCGCTCATCCAGACCCGTTTTAGCGCGCCGGAGGTTCCGGCGCGAATTACCTGCACTTCATTGGTTCTATTCTGGCCTCTTACGCCTTATTGTGAAACCAGAATTTCCATGAACAGGATAGGATCCGCTCATGACAGACCTTCCGCGCGCCGCGCCCGATTTCACCCTGCCCGCCGATGACGGCAACAAGGTAACGCTCAGCGCCCTTTCCCCCGCGCCCGTGGTGCTCTTTTTCTATCCGCGCGACAACACCTCGGGCTGCACCAAGGAGGCCGTCGCCTTCTCCCTGCTCAAACCCGAATTCGACGCCATCGGGGCGCATGTCTTTGGCATCTCGAAAGACAGCCTCGCCAGCCATGAGAAATTTCGCGCCAAACAGAATCTTGCGGTCACGCTCCTGTCGGACCAGGACGAACAAGTCTGCGAGGCCTATGGCGTCTGGCAGGAAAAGAAAATGTACGGCAAGACCTTCCTTGGCATTGTGCGATCGACCTTCCTGATCGATGGCGCCGGGCAGATCGTGCGCGAATGGCGCAAGGTCAAGGTCGATGGCCACGCCGAAGAGGTTCTCGCCGCCGTGCGGGCACTCTGACAATGACGCTATCGCTCGCCGAAATGGCCGTTGAGGTGCTAACTTGTGCCGATGGTCGCGCCAAGACGGCGCTATCGCATGCCCATGCCGCCACATGGAGGGCCGCACGTGCCGCCGACACGCCGCTTGCGATTGGCACGGCCCAACCGCCGCTGCGCCCGGCCCGCCCCAATAAGCCCGACTTGCTTGATCCGCGCGACGTGCCCCGTCGCCGCCCCGGAAGCGCGCAAGGTCGCATCGCGCTGCTGCATGCCGTCGCCCATATCGAACTCAACGCAGTCGATTTGCACTGGGACATCATCGCACGGTTTTGCGATATCGAAATGCCATTGGGTTTCTATGACGACTGGGTCAAGGCAGCCGATGAAGAATCCAAGCATTTCAACCTGATATGCGACTGTCTTGAAGAAAATGACAGCCACTATGGTGCCCTTCCCGCACATGCCGGTATGTGGCGTGCAGCCGAGGACACACGCGATGACCTGCTGGGCCGACTGGCGGTTGTGCCGATGGTACTCGAAGCCCGAGGGCTCGATGTCACTCCCGGCATGATCGAGATTTTCCGCAAGGCCAACGAAAGCCGAACCATCGCGGCACTTGAAACGATCTACGCCGAAGAGGTCGGTCATGTCGCCTATGGATCCAAGTGGTTTCATTTTCTCTGCGGGCGTCACAACATTGATCCAAAAGACGAATTTCACCGTCTTGTGCGGCACTATTTTCACGGCGCGCTAAAGCCGCCGTTTAACGAGGAAAAACGCGCCGAGGCCGGAATACCCCCCGATTTCTACTGGCCATTGGCCGAGTCACCGCCAAAGGCCCCGTAAGAACCGCGCGCCACGTCCCCGAAGCGTTTCAAGACAAACCAGACTGACGGGTTTGCGTTGAAACGCCCATGACATTGTTCTGTTGCGCGGCGCTTCCACATATCCCCGTCTCAGGTTTAGGAGGAAACGCATTGATATCGGCGAATTTTCGCCTGAACCGGCCCGATACCTGCGACACAGCGAATCAGGCGGCCATAACGTCTTGCCCTAAGGCGACCCACTGTTTAATCACTCTCTGGGCGCCTTGTCTCAGGACGAGGGCCAGCTTGGGGATGGGACAATAAGGACAGCTTTCAGTGCGATCACGTTTGGCCATTCGCTTTCACTCGGCGCTCGAGCGCTATTTCCCCGAACGCCGCGTCTTCCTGCGGTCCGACACTGATACCCGATTCATCCGTCTGAAATCCGGTGTGCAACTTGTGGGATTTCTCGGCAGCGCCTCGATTGTCGCCTGGGCCATCATTGCTACCGCAATCCTGTTGATGGACTCTATCGGCTCAGGCAATTTCCGTGAACAGGCCAAACGCGATCAACGAACCTATGAAGCCCGGCTGAACTATCTGGCCAACGCCCGCGACAGCCGCGCCGAAGAAGCCCTTGCCGCGCAAGGTCGGTTCAACTCGGCGCTGACCCAGATTTCCGCCATGCAGTCTGAACTTCTGTCTTCGGAGACCCGCCGTCGCGAGTTGGAGACCGGGATCGAGGTTATTCAAACCACCCTGCGCCGCACCATGAAAGAACGCGACGAAGCCCGTGTGGCTCTCGGCGATCTCAAGGTGGCGCTGGCTGAAAACGGCGGCGCGGGCAACACGTTGCCGGGCGCGAATTCCGCACTCGATGGCGCCATTGCAGCCCTTCATAGCGCGCTCTCGGAAACTGCCGCCGAGCGCGATCAGGTTATCACTGATGCACAGGATGCGTTGCATCAGGCCGATGAAATGGCTCTCAAGATCAAGCTGATGCAGGATCAGAACGATCAGATCTTCCGCCAACTCGAAGAAGCGATGACCATATCGGTCAAGCCGCTGGACAAGATGTTCCGGCAGGCTGGCATGAACACTGACACGATCCTCAAGCAGGTGCGCAGCGGTTATTCAGGTCAGGGCGGGCCACTAATGCCGCTCAGTTTTTCGACCAAGGGTGAAGAGCCCTCTCCCGATGCATCCCGCGCCAATCGTATCCTCAATCAGATGGACCGGTTGAACCTCTATCGTATTGCCGCCACCAAAGCGCCCTTTGCGATTCCGGTCAAATCAAGCTTCCGCTTCACCTCCAGTTTCGGCTATCGCCGCGATCCCAAGACCGGCGGGCGTCGTCTGCACAAGGGTGTCGATTTCGCCGGCCCAATTGGCACACCGCTCTATTCTACCGCCGATGGCGTGGTCACACATGCCGGGTGGGGCTCAGGCTATGGTCGGCTGGTCAAGATCCAACACGAGTTTGGAATCGAAACACGCTACGCCCATATGAACAAAATTCGCGTGAAAGTTGGACAAAGAGTCTCGCGCGGTGACCGTATTGGTGATATGGGAGCCTCTGGACGTGTCACTGGCCCCCACTTGCATTACGAAGTGCGCATCGGCGGGAAGGCCGTCAATCCCATGACCTACATCAAGGCTGCGAACAATGTTTTCTAAAAGCAAAATCAACGAGCCCGCTCCCAAACCGGACGCCCCCAAACCTGCAGATTCAGGAGCCCGACCCTCCGCGCCGCCGCAATCGGGCAGCGAATTCAAGTCATCCTCGGCCCCTTCCGCTCCCAAGGCGAAACCGCCCGCGTCGGTCCTCTCGTCCGATCTGCACATCACCGGTAACCTCAAGACAACCGGCGATATTCAGGTCGAAGGCACTGTCGAAGGCGATATCCGCGCCCACCTGCTTACCGTCGGCGATGGCGCCACCGTCAAGGGCGAGGTTGTAGCCGATGATGTCGTCGTGAATGGCCGTATCGTGGGTCGAGTCCGTGGTCTGAAGGTGCGCCTGACCTCCACCGCCCGGGTGGAAGGCGATATCATTCACAAGACAATCGCGATCGAATCCGGCGCCCATTTCGAAGGCTCGGTGCAGCGTCAGGACGACCCGTTGACCAAGGGCGGTCCTGCCAAACCGGCACCGGCCCCCAAACCCGCCGACTGATCACCTTTCGCATTCCTATGAAAAACGGGCGCCGAGCATTCCTGTCGGCGCCCGTTTTTTGTTGTGCAAAAAGCGACTTTAGCACTCCACTCCAAGCGAACGTTTTCATTCAATTTTGCTTCGCGAGACAGGCACCCTGCTCCGCGCGATTGTGTGGTAACAGGGCGCACACGCCGACCCTCAAGCGGCAAGAGCCCCGGCGAAATATGGAAGATTTCTGACGCGACCATACAGAAACCACCATTGAGTTTGGTGTATGCCCGGCCTCTTGCATATTGCCGAAAAACGGTTGCCCCTACACCCCGAAACCACCTTTTAGATTAAGGTGTTACGGCTCTTGGAGGCCTCTCATTGTAAAATGGTGCGGGTGAAGGGACTCGAACCCCCACGCCAAAGGCGCCAGAACCTAAATCTGGTGCGTCTACCAATTCCGCCACACCCGCACGCGAGACGCCCGGCGCAATACCGGGCGAAACCCGCGACCTTTTAACAAACCCCCGATGCGGAAGCGAGAGGAAAAACGGTGCCAACGCGCCGCACGACACATCGACCGGCGAAAGACCGGGGCGGCACGCCCAGACGCCCCGCATCACACCACTCAACACGGCGCGAAAAAACGCGCGCGCAAGGCCTCAGCTATCGCACGTGCATCAACTCAATACGCCTCAAACCCTGCCCAAGCCGCTTCGCTCAATGCTCCAATCCAATGCGCGCAATTGCCCCAACCGGGGCGCGGGCGCATTTTGTCGCGCGGCGGCTGGGAAAAAAATGCACGACATTTACCGAATATTCGCCTAATGTGTGAAAAAAACAAAAGGCAGACAGAGCAGGTTTTGCCCATGACAGAATTACCTTCGGGCCAGGCACGCGGTGTTTCCGCGCGCACGCGTCCTGATGTGCCCTCCGCAGGTTTCGCGGCCGGTAGCATCATACTGACCCTCGACGGCGCGTTGCCGGTTGAGTTTCTTTCGCCCGGTGACCGGGTGATCACCCGCGATCAAGGCATGGCGATCCTGCGCGGGGTGCGCCGGACAGAGGTAACCTGCGATATGGTTTCGATCATGGCCGGCACCTTGGGGCACACGCGCCCAGAGCATGACACGCTCCTTCCGGCTGAGCAAAAGGTGCTGCTGCGCGATTGGCGTGCGCAAGCGCTCTTTGGCGCGTCACAGGCATTGGCGCCAGCGCGCAAGCTGATTGATGGCGAATTCATCCGCCGCGCCGGACGTCGGACAATCACCCTCTTTCAGCTCGAATTCGACGCGCCGCATATCCTCTATGTCGACGGGATGGAACTGGCCTGTGAGCCGACAGAACCGCTCAAGCACGCCGCTTGATAACGGTTGAGCAACGATGCACCCTACATCCCCAGCGCCCTGAACACCTTGGGCAATTCCTCGCTCAAATCCTCGGCGATCAGCCCCGGCCCAAAGCTGCGCGCACATTCCACATGCAGCCACGCCCCCGCTTGCGCCGCCGTCATCGCCGAAAACCCGCGCGCCAATAGCCCGGTGATGAACCCGGCCAGCACATCCCCCGAACCGGCCGTCGCCAGCCAAGGCACCGCGCGCTCATAACCCGCAGAATTGAGCGAACACTGCCCATCGGGGCTGGCGATTACCGTATCCGCCCCCTTTAAGAGCACCACGCAACCCGCCCGCTTCGCCGCCTCTCGTGTCGCATCAACACGTGAATAGGCCGGGCCACGGGTCGCAGGCGCAGCCAGTTTCGCGGCAATATCGGGGAACAACCGGGCAAATTCACCACCATGCGGGGTCATCACGCATCGCTTATGCAGCATGGCAAACAAAACCTCCGGCGCACCTTCAAATGCGCTCAACGCATCGGCATCCAAAACACAAGACCGCTGCTGATGCTGCGTCGCCACCTCGACCAACTCCCGCGCCCGCTCCACCCCCAAACCCGGCCCAAGGCAAACCGCATTAATCCGCTCATCCTCCAATACCCCAGCCAACTCGTCTGGCGTGCCAGCCCGCCGCAGCATGACCGCCGTGACCGCCGAAGCCACCTCCAACTGCGCACTGCCCGGCACCCCCAGCGTTACCAATCCCGCCCCGATCCTCAAAGCACCGCGCGCCGCCAACCGCGCCGCGCCGGTTTTGCCCGCAGCGCCGGTCAGGACCACGGCATGACCATGTGAAAATTTGTGCCCCCCACGCTTTTGCAATGACCGCTCAGGCGGCAAAAGCGCGCCTCGATCCGCGACAAACGAGTCACGCTCCACAAGCGAAAGCGACGCCTTGCGCGACATCCCAGCGCCATCAACCGGCCCACCCGTGGTCTCGCGCCATTTTGCCAAACCGATATCAACGATCTTCAATTTGCCACAGCATGCCGGACCATCGGCAAGGAAATGCCCCGCCTTAGGGCTATCAAACGCGACCGTCAGTCGGCAAAGCGGCACCGAACTCTCAGACGGGAAAGGCGCGCCCCCGCCCAGCATGCGCCCGCTATCCAGACACAGGCCCGAAGGTGCGTCTATGGCGACAAGCCGCGATTGATAATGCGCCCCGTCGCCCCCGGCACCGCCAAGATAGTGCAGGAAATCACGCAACTCCCCCTCTGGCGCACGCGAAAGGCCCGTTCCAAAAACCGCATCAATATAGAGCGCCGCACCGAGATCACGGCGAAACGCCACCGCATCCAGCCGCCGCACCTCTCCCAAAGCTGCCCAGGCATCGTGGTTTGCGCGCGCATCCGGCGGAAGGTTTTCAACCTCGCCAAACAGCCAGACCCGAACGGTCCAGCCCATGTTGTGCAACAGTCTGGCCACAACAAACCCGTCACCACCGTTGTTGCCGGGGCCGCAAAAGATGACGACGCTTTGAGGTGCCGATCTAAACTGCGGCCACTCCTCGAATATGGCTTCAACCACACCGCACCCGGCCCGCTCCATCAGCTCCAATCCCGTCACTTCACCCGACGCGATGGCCGCCATTTCAATCGCGCGCATCTGCTTTGCCGTCAGCAGTTCGGTCATGACCTCACACCCCTCGATTCAATATCGCGCATTTTATGGGCGTCATGCCCAAAAAATAGGCAAAGACCAGAATCCCATGACGCCCATCCTACCCCCGACACCCTATCCAATTGCCCCCGGCAAAAGGAAGTGGTCTCACCCCCATGAACACATGTGCCGTGGGAGGTTTGCCGTGAAGAAAATCGAAGCCATTATCAAACCCTTCAAACTCGACGAGGTGAAGGAAGCGTTGCAGGACGTTGGTATTCAGGGCCTCAGCGTGATCGAGGTCAAGGGGTTCGGCCGTCAAAAGGGTCACACAGAGCTCTATCGCGGCGCCGAATACGTGGTTGATTTTCTTCCCAAGGTAAAACTCGAAGTGGTGCTCGACGACGATCAGGTCGAAGCCGCCATCGAGGCCATCATCGACGCCGCCAAAACCGACAAGATCGGCGACGGCAAGATCTTCGTCAGCCCCGTGGAACAGGCACTCCGCATCCGCACCGGCGAAACAGATTCCGACGCGCTCTGAAAAGAGCCCCAAATCAGACCATTCCAATACGAAAAGGAACAAGGGAATGAGCATCAAAGACGTTCTCAAGCAGATCAAGGACGAAGAAATCGACTATGTTGATATCCGTTTCACCGATCCGCGTGGCAGGCTCCAGCACGTAACCGTATCGACCGAGATGGTCGATGAAGACTTTCTCGAAGAAGGCTTCATGTTCGACGGTTCCTCGATTGCTGGTTGGAAATCCATCGAAGCTTCCGACATGAAGCTGATGCCCGACACCGACAGCACCTATCTCGACCCGTTCTATGCCGAGAAAACCCTCTGCATCCATTGTTCGATCGTCGAACCCGACACCAACGAACCTTATGAGCGCGACCCACGCGGCACCGCCCAAAAAGCCGAAGCCTACCTCAAGTCCTCGGGTATCGGTGACGACTCCTTCTGGGGTCCGGAAGCCGAGTTCTTCCTGTTTGACGATGTAAAATTCTCTAACTCGATCAACAAGGTATCTTACGAGGTTGATGCGATTGACGGGTCATGGAACACCGACACCGACTATGAGATGGGCAACTCTGGCCACCGTCCGGGCATCAAGGGCGGCTACTTCCCGGTAAACCCGACCGACGACGCTCAGGATATCCGCAGCGAAATGCTCTCGACCATGAAACGCATGGGCATGAAGATCGACAAGCATCACCACGAGGTTGCTTCGTGTCAGCATGAGCTGGGTCTGATCTTCGGTACGTTGGTCAAACAGGCCGACGAGATGCAGAAATACAAATACGTGATCCACAACGTCGCTGCCGCCTATGGCAAGACAGCCACCTTCATGCCCAAGCCGATCTATGGTGACAACGGCACCGGCATGCATGTGAACATGTCGATCTGGAAAGATGGCAAGCCGCTGTTCTCGGGCGACAAATACGCCGATCTCAGCCAGGAAGCGCTCTATTTCATTGGTGGCATTCTCAAGCACGCCAAGACGCTCAACGCCTTCACCAACCCGGCGACCAACAGCTACAAGCGCCTGATCCCGGGTTTTGAAGCGCCTGTCCTGCGCGCCTATTCGGCCCGCAACCGCTCGGGCTGTGTGCGTATCCCATGGACCGAGTCGCCCAAAGCCAAGCGCGTTGAGGCTCGTTTCCCCGATCCCGCGGCCAACCCGTACCTCTGCTTTGCCGCTCTGCTGATGGCCGGTCTCGACGGCATCAAGAACAAGATCGACCCGGGCGAGGCGATGGACAAGAACCTCTATGACCTGCCTGCTGAAGAGCTCGCTGGCATCCCCACCGTCTGCGGCAGCTTGCGCGAAGCGCTCGATGCGCTGGCGGCTGATCACGACTTCCTGCTCGCAGGCGACGTGTTTACCAAGGATCAGATCGACGCCTACATCTCGCTGAAAATGGGCGAGGTCGAGCTTTATGAGCACACCCCGCATCCAGTCGAATTCGGCATGTATTACAGCTGCTGATCTCGGTTGGTTAGTACGAGTAACGGGCGCCTCGAAAGAGGCGCCCATTTTTTATGGATCCGCCTAAAAAACCGCTCCAATCTGAAACACCATGTCTTACAGATAGATGCGCCCAGCGCTTCATGGGTTGACGCAATAGGCATTACCAATAATCGCGGGGCGAAGCCAAGCTGACGCCGCCCGTCAAGCGCTGCCAAACAAATCCGCCAGTTCTGCCTGTTGTTCCACACTCAGACGGTCACGCCCCTCGGCATAGTTACGCGCATTCATCTCGTAAAAAACGGCATTCCGCCGGTTCATCTTACCATTATCGCGCGTCGCCACCAATTTGGCGGGCACTCCGGCAATCACCGAATTTGGCGGAAACTCGGCGTTTTCGGTGATGATCGAATGCCCTGCGACGATCGAATTCTCGCCGATCTTGGCCCCGTCCATGATCGTGGCGTTGATCCCGATCAGGCAACGATCACCGATCTCGCAACCATGCAACGTCACATGATGGGTGATCGAACAATCCTCGCCCACGATGGTCGGCGTGAAATGCCCGACATGGATCATCACGAAATCCTGGATATTGCTGCGTGCCCCGATACGGATCTCATACATCTCGGCGCGAGTCACCACATTGGGCCAGATCGACGCCCCTGGCCCGACATGAACCTTGCCGTAAAGCAACGCGCTTTCATGTATCAATGCTGGTTCGTCCAGTATTACATCTTCGCCCACATGCCCCATCCCGACATCCTCCTGCTGCGTGCTTCTTATGTGCAAAAACCTAACGCGCCGCCCCCGCCCCGCGTCAACCTCTCCTCAACAGAATGCCGCAACGACACTCTCGCCCGCCTCGCGGTGCTTTCGGGCTTGGCCTGCCTTGCCCTTCGCGGTTAACCTCTTTCACGGATTCTAGTTTTTTGGAGTTTTTATTGATGCGTCTGATTACCACACTCGCGGCCGGCTTACTGGCTCTCGGCGTCGCCACCCCAACGTTTGCAGCCAATTGCGGCAACAACGCCAATGGCTTCAACGCCTGGAAAGCCGCCTTCGCGAAAGAGGCCGCCCAGGCCGGGGTCGGCCAACGTGGGCTTCAGGCACTCGCAGGCACCACCTATGCCTCGCGCACCATCGCCGCCGACCGCAATCAGAAAAGCTTCAGATACAGCCTCGAAAAATTCATGAAGGTGCGCGGTGTCAACACCATCATCGCGCAAGGGCGCAAACGCAAAGCGCGCAACCCCGCCTTTTTTAACAGTCTTGAGCGGATCTATGGCGTTCCCTCCGGCATCCTCATCGCCATTCACGGCATGGAGACTGCTTTTGGCGGATTCATGGGCGACAGCAACGTCGTCTCGGCCATTGTCACGCTGACTTATGATTGCCGCCGCTCCGATTTCTTCCGCCCGCATGCAATCGGCGCGCTCAAACTGGTCGATCGCGGCTCGATCTCGCCAAACACCAAAGGCGCCAAACATGGCGAACTGGGCCATACCCAGTTCCTGCCCGGAAATGCGATGACATATGGCGTTGATGGCAACGGCGACGGGCGGGTCGACTTCTATAACCAAGCCGACGCGCTGGCATCGACCGCCAATTACCTGCGCGCCAAGGGCTGGAAACCCGGCCAGGGCTATCAGGAAGGCAGCCACAACTACCGCGTCCTCAAGGAATGGAACGCCGCCACGGTGTATCAACAATCGCTCGCCATCATGGGCGCCAAGATCGACCGCTGAGCTATCGCGTCTCGCGCATCTTGACAGACTGCGTCGGCCTCCCTATCTGACCTTTTCGTGGTGCAGGCCCCTGCCGTCCGCGGCCTTTGGCCTTGGTGAAGTCCTGCTTTGAACCCCTCCTCTCTGACCCCGTGGTCATGAGTGGCGGTAATGCGGACCCCGCCTTTCCCGATGACCTTTGGGAGCAATGAGATGACGTTCGATATCCCCTCAACCGATGGGCTGAAAGCGCAGGCCAAACGGCTGCGCGAAGCCATGGCCGAAACCGGAACGCCGCTAAGCCACGCCGCTGCCCTCGAAGCGGTTGCCAAACAGCACGGCTTTCGCGACTGGAACACCGCGCTGGCCGCCGCCAAACGGCAAAAGCCAACGCCGCGCTGGCAAATTGGCCAACCCGTGCATGGCCGCTATCTTGGTCATGCCTTCACCGGGCGTATCAAGGCCGCACGCGAAAATGTCGCCGGATACTGGCAACTGACGCTGGTGTTCGACACGCCTGTCGATGTTGTTGAATCTGAGCGATTTTCCAACTTCAGACGGCAAATCAACTGTCTGGTGAACGCTCAGGGGGTCACCCATGAGCGCACCTCCGACGGCACACCGCATGTCGTGATGTTCGCCGCCTGAGCTAGCAAAACCGGGGCAGCAGATTCTATCTCTGCCCCGGCACATCCTTTGCGGCAAGCACATAGGTGTGAATACCAAACACCACGGCACCGGTTTCGGGCAACCGCCGCAACGTCTGCAATTCCGAACGCAGAAACTTCGCCTGCGTTGATTGCGGCTCGCCCCGCCGATCGTTTTCGCGCCGTGGCTGATGCAACTCGGGCGAAGCGTACCAAAGCGCATTGAACCGCCACAAGCCCCGCCCGGCCTGTACCCCGTCAAAAAGCCGCTGCACCCGCTTGGCAATATCTGCATCATATTCAGCCACCGGAGCATGCACCCCAATCAGCCCGCGCATGAATTTCTCCTCAAGGCTCCAACTTGCCGGAAAGCACAGAACCGCGCCCGTCAACACATGCTCGCCACCGCCACCGCGTTTTTCCAACAGGCAGAAATCCTCTTGCGCCAACCGCCCAACCGTGCCCATCGGATCGTCTCGATCCAGCACCACCAGTTCCCCATCGGGACGCCGTATTGCGTCATCGCACTCTCGCGAAAAACCCGGTTTTTCCAACTGCGTCGCAACCACCAGGTCGAGCAGCTCTTGCGCCGCAGGCCGCGCCGCCGCGTCCAACGCGATCACCTTGTCAGGTGCCTCCCCGATCAACGCCGCGCGCCGCGCCATCTGCCCGCCAAAGGCCTCATCCACGCGCAACCAGTCGCCCAGATCAAGCGGCGCAATCCCCGGCAAGGGACGTGGGTTGAATGGGTCATACGGCAGGCAGGTCTGCAAAATCGGTTCCATGCCGTTTTCTACCCGCTCATGGCGCTGCAATCATCCCGAAAACGCCCTCCCAGGTCGCAATCGGCAAAGCCGCGCGCCAATAGCGCCGCTCAACTCGGGCGTAAGGGGGAGGCACATTATGAACCATTACCGCGATACCCGCAAAATCGACCCGACCCGGGGCGCTAACCTCGGCGATGGCACTCCCAACGATGCCGACCGCATCGAAATCGGCCCGACCCAGCTCGCCTTTGGCGAGTGGCAGGCCGCCGGGCTGACCTTGCCCAACCTTGACGCAATGCGCTCATACCGCTGGAAACGGCTCACCCAACATATCGTTGATCGCGGCTATGGTGGCCTTCTGCTGTTTGACCCGCTCAACATCCGCTACGCCACCGACAGTACCAACATGCAGCTCTGGAACACCCACAACCCGTTCCGCGCCGTGCTCTTGTGTGCCGATGGCTACATGGTGATCTGGGACTACAAGAATTCGCCTTTCCTGAGCACGTTCAACCCCTTGGTGCGCGAACAACGCTCTGGCGCCGATCTGTTCTATTTTGATCGCGGCGACAAGGCATCGCTTCAGGCCGATGTCTTCTCGAACGAGGTCCGCATCCTGATCGAAACCCACTCTGGCGCCAACATGCGTCTCGCCGTCGACAAGATCATGCTGCACGGTCTGCGCGCGCTCGAAGCGCAGGGTTTTGAGATCATGGAAGGCGAAGAAGTCACCGAAAAAGCCCGCTCAATCAAAGGCCCGGATGAAATCCTCGCCATGCGCTGCGCCAATCATGCCTGCGAAACCACTGTGCAGCTGATGGAAGATTTCGCACGTCAACGCGTCCCACAGGGCAATACCAGCGAAGACGACATCTGGGCGGTGCTGCACGCCGAAAACATCCGGCGCGGCGGCGAATGGATCGAAACCCGCCTGCTCTCGTCTGGCCCACGCACCAATCCGTGGTTTCAGGAATGCGGCCCCCGGATCGTGCAGAATAACGAGATCGTCGCCTTTGATACTGATCTGATCGGCTCTTATGGCATCTGCATCGACATTTCGCGCACCTGGTGGATCGGCGATGCAAAACCCACCGATGCGATGATCTACGCCATGCGCCACGCCCACGAACACATCATGACCAACATGGAAATGATCAGACCCGGTGTCACTATTCCCGAACTCACGGCCAATGCCCACAAGCTTGACGACAAATTTCAGGCCCAGAAATACGGCTGCCTGATGCATGGCGTCGGGCTCTGCGATGAATGGCCGCTGGTCGCCTACCCGGACAAGGCGGTGCCCGGCGCTTTTGACTACGCGCTCGAACCCGGCATGGTGCTCTGCGTCGAGGCCGCTGTCGGCGAAGTTGGCGGCAATTTCTCGATCAAGCTGGAAGATCAGGTGCTGGTGACAGAGGATGGCTTTGAAAACCTCACCACCTATCCCTTTGATCCGGCACTGATGGGCGACGCATAGGCGGGGCAATCTGCCCCCCTGACTCTGCTCTCCCTTCTCTCACACCCACGTGACACTCCCGTCACATACCTTGCCAATCCGTTCCCTTGCCCCCACCCTTGGAGCAATCGAAAGGATGCCCGATGACCACCCAGAAAATCAATTTCCCCGGCCATGATGGCGGCGAGTTGGCCGCCCGGCTCGATATGCCCGATGGCCCACATCTGGCCACCGCGCTTTTTGCCCATTGCTTTACCTGTTCCAAGGATATCCCCGCCGCGCGACGCATCGCCGGGCGCTTGGCGGCCGCAGGTATCGCCGTGCTGCGCTTTGATTTCACCGGTCTTGGCCATTCCGAAGGTGAATTCGCCAACACCTCTTTTGCCACCAACCTCGACGACCTGCGCGCCGCCGCCAAATGGCTTGCCGAGAACGACATGCCCCCCGATATGCTGATCGGCCACTCGCTCGGCGGGGCCGCCGTGTTGCGCGTGGCCGCCGATATCCCTTCGGTCCGCGCCGTCGTCACCATCGGCGCACCGTTTGATCCGGCCCATGTGACCCAGAATTTCTCCGACGATATCGACAAGATCTGCACCGAGGGCGAAGCCGTTGTCGATCTTGGCGGGCGTCCCTTCACCATTCAGCGCCAGTTCATCGAAGACATCAATGCACATGATATGAAGGCCGCCGTCTCTGGCCTGAAAAAGGCGCTTCTGGTATTGCACGCCCCGCGCGATAGCATCGTCGGTATCGACAATGCCGCCGATATATTCATGGCCGCCAAGCACCCCAAAAGCTTCGTTACGCTGGATGACGCCGATCACCTGATCACCCGCGCCGAAGATGCCGAATATACCGCCGAGGTGATCGCGGCATGGGCGCGCCGCTATCTCAAGCTTACGCCACCTGGCCCACCCCCCGGCGCGCCCGAAGGCATCACACGGGTAAGCGAGGCCGACGCGCAAGGTTTCCTGCAAGACGTTATGTCAGGCCCCAAACACCATGCGCTCGCAGACGAACCCGAAGCCTATGGCGGCACCAATCGCGGCATGTCTCCCTATGGCTTTCTCGCCGCCGCCCTCGGGGCCTGCACCTCGATGACGATCCGCATGTATGCGCGGCGCAAGAAGTGGCCTCTTGATCACATCAGCGTCGATGTCAGCCATTCCAAGGTCCATGCCCAGGACGCCGGTGCGCGCAATAACGACAAGATCGACGAGTTCCGCCGCGAAATCCGCCTCACCGGCGATCTCGACGACGAACAGCGCGCGCGCCTGTTGGAAATTGCCGATAAATGCCCGGTCCACCGCACGCTTGAGCGCGCGTCGCATGTGGTAACAACACTCAAGACCGAACCGGCAACGTGACAAAACCCGGCCTGTGATTCGCCCCGGGCCGCACCATCAGACACGCAAACACCCTGTATGAAAAACGCAGGCCGAGGTTTCCCCCGGCCTGCGTCTTGTGTCAAACCTAGAGCGAAGGGTCAGCCGCGCGCGCGCCCGACCAACTTCCACGCCATCGGCATCAGCATCGCCGCCAGCGCCAGTTTCAGCAGGTCACCGGGCAGGAAGTTCACCATGCCGTATTGCAGCACCCAGGCCATGCCCTTGTCAGCAGCAAAGAGCCAGCTCATCCAAGTAAGGCCAAGACCATAGATCACGGCATTGCCCAGCAACATGGCGCCCGCCATACCGGCAACAGAACGATCCCAACCGCGCTGCGCCAACACACCCATCAGACCTGCTGCCACAGCAAACCCGACCAGATAACCGCCCGTCGGACCCGCCAGATAGGCCAACCCGGTACCCTCACCGGTGAAAACGCTCATGCCCAGCACACCAAGCGCCAGATATCCCAGCACCGTCACAAGACCCAGGCGCATGCCAAAGCCCGCGCCAATCATCAGAACTGCGAATGTCTGCATCGTCACCGGCACCGGCCACATCGGCACGCGAATTTTTGCGGTGATCACCAGCGCCGCGATTCCTGCCACGACCAGAATTGCCTGCCGGACCCGCCGCGCGGTGCCGACCTCTGCGCCGAATGTTTCGGCCAACACCCGGTTTGTCATACTTGCTGCCACGTCAGTTCCTCCACGATGGACTTTCATTTAGCGGATTTTCTGCATCAGCATTGGTCCGAACGCAAGCTAAAACAAGCCATGAGCCATGTCGCAGCATCATCGCGCTCTTGATATAGATCAATGCCCCGGCACCGTTCTGCGGTAAATACTCGCCCCACTCTGCCGGGTTTTCTCCTCTGAGACGCCAAGGCAAAACTCTGGAGGATTACATGGGCATCTTTTCCAAACTGGCCGCGAGCGCCGATCTTGTTGGAGGACTCTCTGCACGCCTCGGCGTCGATATGAACGCTCCGATGATGCGCAACCCCGAACAGGCCGCAATAGAATACCGCGGCATGGTCCTGCGCTGTGCCGGCTGCACCGATCAGGCCGATTGCGCCGAGCGTCAGGCCAATTCTGATCGCTTCGATGCGGCGCCCGATTACTGCCTGAACAAGGACATCTTAGATCAGGCCCGCTGATCGGTTTTGAACCTCTCCTCGCGCGCTCTGACAGCGGCGAGGCGCAGGATCTGTATTTTACAACATCTGTATTTTCCAATGTCGGCGGCGGCGTCCTCGTATTCATCGCCATTATCTGCCCCGCCTGGTGTCTTGGCTGTCTCGACAGACGATGCCCGCATCCTCCTTATGCACCCCGTGGTCATTCCCCGTCCCCAGCGCGCCCTCCCTTGTCGTTTGTCTTGTCGTTCCGACGCCAGCGCACTAAACCGCCCCTGACACTTCCGCCACACATCCAAAACCACATGAAGGCCCTGACATGATCCCTCGCTATTCCCGTCCCGAAATGGTCGCCATCTGGTCGCCCGAAACCAAATTCCGCATCTGGTATGAAATCGAAGCCCACGCCTGCGATGCCCAGGCCGACCTCGGGGTGATCCCACGCGAAAATGCCGCCGCTGTCTGGAAAGCCAAGGATGTCGCTTTCGACGTCGCCCGCATCGACGAGATCGAGGCCGTCACCAAACATGACGTCATCGCCTTCCTGACCCATCTGGCGGAAATCATCGGCAATGACGAAGCCCGCTTCGTGCATCAGGGCATGACCTCGTCGGATGTGCTCGACACCACGTTCAACGTGCAACTGGTGCGCGCCACCGACATCCTGATCGACGATATGAAGGCCTTGCTCGCTGCGCTCAAAAAGCGCGCTTACGAACATAAAGACACCATCCGCATCGGACGCTCCCACGGCATCCACGCCGAACCCACCACCATGGGCCTCACCTTTGCGCGCTTTTACGCCGAAATGGACCGCAACCTCGCCCGCCTGCAACAGGCCCGCGCCGAAATCGCCACCGGTGCCATCTCCGGCGCGGTCGGCACCTTCGCCAATATCGACCCGGCTGTTGAGGAACATGTCTGCAAGGAACTGGGTCTCGAACCCGAACCGGTCAGCACACAAGTCATCCCGCGCGACCGTCACGCCGCCTTTTTCGCCGCCCTCGGCGTGGTCGGTTCCTCAATCGAAAACGTGGCGATCGAAATCCGCCACATGCAGCGCACCGAAGTGCTTGAGGCCGAAGAATTCTTCTCTGCGGGCCAAAAAGGCTCCTCGGCGATGCCGCACAAACGCAATCCTGTGTTGACCGAAAACCTCACAGGCCTTGCCCGCCTCGTACGCATGGCGGTGGTTCCGGCAATGGAAAACGTGGCCCTCTGGCATGAGCGCGACATCTCGCACAGCTCGGTCGAGCGCAATATCGGCCCCGACACCACGATCACCCTCGATTTCGCCCTGTCGCGCCTCACCAACGTGATTGAAAAGCTGGTGATCTACCCCGACAACATGCTCGCTAACATGAACAAATTCAAAGGCTTGGTCATGTCCCAGCGGGTTCTCCTCGCCCTCACACAAGCCGGCGTCAGCCGCGAAGACTCCTACAAACTGGTGCAACGCAACGCCATGAAGGTCTGGGAACAGGGCAAAGATTTCCGCGAAGAGCTTCTCGCCGACGCGGACGTTCTCGCCGCGCTCTCAGCCGAAGAAATCAACGAAAAATTCGACCTTGGCTATCACACCAAACATGTCGATACGATCTTCAAACGGGTGTTCAAGGACTGAGACACAGCTGCGCATAAGGGGCTCGTAAACGGGCGCGCAGCAGATATGCCAGGCGCGCCCGGGTACCCTTCATCATTCGTCCCCGGCATGCCGCCCCGTCGCCTCACATCTTTCCAAAAATACTCAAATCCTTCCCTCGCCCGGTGCGCTACGCCTTGGCCGGGGATGTCGCACAAGTTCACAGGTGATTTTTAACCAAATTCATGCTATTCTCGACGCACCCAATTGCGAAAGGACGGCCCATGAAACTCAAACTTACCGTGCTTGCACTTCTCTTCGCACCGACACTGGCTCTTGCTTGCCCGGCGCATGAGCAACAGGCCATGTCTTGTGCCGAAGGTTCGGCCTATGACGCCGCAACCGGCACTTGCCAGCCACAAGCCAACAGCTAGAACGTTTTCCATTCCAATCGTGCGGCGCAGGCTCGGAAAATCTTTCCCGGGCCTGCCTCATTTTCAGCAATCCTTTACCGTTCCTCGTCTAACCTGCCTCTCAGTCATCCCGAGATGAGGATTCACCCTTGCGCCAGCTTGCCCATCGCGGCCCGCCCGTTGCCGCACCCGCACCCAAACGCGGCCCGCTCGATACCCGTCAGAAGGCCGCAATCATCGTGCGTTTCCTGTTGCAGGAAGGGGCTGACGTGCCGCTGGCCCAACTGCCCGATGATCTGCAAACCGCGCTGACCCAGCAGATGGGCGCGATGCGTTATATCGACCGCGCCACGCTGCAAAAGGTGGTGGGCGAATTCGCGGATGAGCTTGAAGCCATGGGCCTGACCTTCCCGCGCGGCCTTGCGGGCGCGCTCACCGCCCTTGATGGCAAGATCTCGCCGCAGACCGCCGCACGCCTGCGCAAGGAGGCCGGGGTGCGCCAGATCGGTGACCCTTGGGCCTTCATCCGTAATCTGCCCATGGAAAAGCTGCTCCCTATCGTCGAACGTGAAAGCACCGAAGTCTCGGCGGTGCTGCTCTCCAAACTGCCGGTGCCCAAAGCGGCCGAGCTCTTGGGCAAACTGCCCGGCCCCCGCGCCCGCCGCATCACCTATGCCGTCTCCCTCACCAGCAAGGTTACCCCCGACGCCGTTGATCGCATTGGTCTGTCGCTGGCCGCACAGTTCGAAATGCAACCCCTGCGCGCTTTTGACGAGGACCCCGAGGAACGCCTCGGCGCCATCCTCAATATCAGCCAGTCAGGCACGCGTGACGAAGTGCTGAGCGCGCTGGACGAAGACGATGCCGATTTCTCCCGACGCGTGCGCAAGGCAATTTTCACCTTCGCCAACATTCCCGCGCGCATCCATGCCATCGACATGCCCAAGGTTGTGCGCGACGCCGATGCCGCATCTCTGATCACCGCCCTCGCCTACGCATTTGCCAGCGCAGATGAGGACCTCAAATTTGCGGGCGAATTCATCCTCACGAACATCTCCAAGCGGTTGGCGGAAAACCTGCGCGAAGAGGTCGATGAGAAAGGCCGCATTAAACAGAAAGAAGGCGAAGCCGCGTTCAATGATGTCGTTGGCGTCATCCGCGATCTGCTCGCTGCGGGCGAGATCACACTGGTCGACCCTGACGAGATTGACGAAGCCGAAGAGCAATAGCTGCGTCGCGCCCTCTGGACACTGTCATAGCCGCCCCCTACCCTCGCGCAATGCGCAACACTACCCGAGATTTCAATGGCCGGCCCTGGCACCCCCAAGACGGCAAGCCCGCGTTGCCCGGCACCGGGATTGTGAAACCTTCCTGATGCGCGCCCTTTCCCCCAAGGCCGGAGCGATCCTGCTGATGATCGCGGCTATTTTTATGTTTTCCTCGATGGACGCATTGGCCAAGCTGCTGGCCCAGCGGATCGGAACCATGCCGACCCTCTGGGTGCGTTATCTCGGGCAAACGTTGCTGGTTTTTGTGCTGGTCGCGCCACGGCTGCGCTCGGTCCTGCGCACCCGCTATCCACGGCTGCAACTGGCGCGCTCCGTCTATCTCATGGGCGCCACCGTCTTCTTTTTCTTTGGCATTTCCAATATTGGCCTCGCCGAAGCCGCGGCAATCATGTCGACCAACCCGTTGTTCATCACGCTCGGTGCCGCCGTCTTCCTCGGTGAAAAATTCGGGTTGCGCCGGGCCATGGCTATCGCCGCTGCCTGTATCGGCGCTTTCCTGGTGATCCGCCCCGGCGCGGATGTTTTCACCCCCTATTCGCTGCTGCCGCTCGGCGCGGCGGTCTGCTATTCCGCCTATGCGCTCACCACCCGCTTTGTCGGGCGCGACGAAGATGCCTGGACGTCGCTGTTTTACACCGCCCTTTTCGGCGCCGTTGTCCTCACGGCTGCGGTGCCGTTCTTCTGGCAGCCGCTTTCACCGGGCGATCTGCCCATCATGCTGGGCATTGCGCTCTGTGGCACGCTCGGCCAACTGGCGCTGATCCGCGCGCTGATGGCGGGCGAAGCCGCTATGCTTGCGCCTTTCGCCTATTTCGGTCTGCTCTTTTCGACCTTCTATGGGGCCAGCATCTTTGGCGATTTCCCCGACAGCCTCACCATAGCGGGCGGGCTCGTCATCGCAGGCGCCGGGATTTACGTGTGGTATCGCGAAACCATGGTCAAAACCGGTTAAGCCGGATGCGCCGCCCTATCGTGCGAAAAAAATCACACGAAGCACCTCTTCCAAGCCGCTGAATAAACACGACTTTTACCGCCCCCAATTGCCAGCCGTCCCGCCCTGGGCGCGTCGCCACGCTTTTGCCTTATTTGCTCCTTAGAGACGACAGGAAGGCAGGCAAAAGTCCTCCCAACGAAAAAAGAATAGGCAGGAACAAGACCCGTGGAAGCCAGATATCTGGTGTCCGATCTATTTTTGCGCGTTTTTGGCGCAGATCGGCCCAACGCGCCCAAAACCCCGCCCCGTCCTGCCCCCCCGCAGGGAAAATTGCTGATGGTTGCTCTCGCCCAACCGGGTAAGCGCACATCGCTGATCGTTCGCTTGGGGAGACCATAAATATGCGCAATCATCTGCTGCCATTCTGCCTGTTGCTCGTCGGATGTATGCCCGGCGCGGTACCCGATCAGGCGACACGCGCCGCCCAGCCCACCTCGATGAGCGCCCTGCCCCCGATCAAGACCTTCTCGACCCCCGCACCGATACGCCCGTTGCGCTCCAATGCAGACATCGCGCGCGACTTCCTCGAATTGTCGTTCCGGCTTGAATCCGGGCGCGAATTGCCGGTGTTCACCCGGTTTGAACAACCCATCACGATCCGCGTCACCGGCGCGGCTCCGCCCACGATGATGTCGGACCTCACACGCCTGATCTATCGCCTCAACACCGAGGCCGGGCTCAAGGTCTCGTTCACCCAGAACAAACAGGCCAACATCACGGTACAGGCCGTGACCCGCGCCCAGATCCGGCGCAACCTGCCGCATGCCGCCTGTTTCGTGGTGCCAAACATCACCGATATTTCCGAATACCGCGCCGCGCGCCGCTCGACCAAGGCCAATTGGGGCCTGTTGCGCAAACGCGAAAAGATGGCCGTGTTCCTGCCCTCGGATGCCTCACCGCAAGAGGTGCGCGATTGCCTGCACGAAGAACTGGCCCAGGCTATCGGTCCGCTCAACGACCTCTACCGTCTGCCCGATTCCGTGTTCAACGATGACAACGTCCACACCGTTCTCACCGGTTTCGACATGTTGATCCTGCGCGCCTATTATTCTCCCGAACTGAGCAACGGCATGACCCATCGTCAGGTCGCCGCGCGCCTGCCCGCCATTCTGGCCCGCCTCAACCCCGGTGGTGAGCGCGCCGCAAGCACCCGCCCGGCCCCCACCCCGCGCAGCTGGATCAAGGCTATCCAGACCGCCCTCGGCCCCGGAGCCAATCACGCGCAACGCCGCACTGCCGCGCGCCAAGCCCTTCAAATCGCGCAATCTTTGGGCTGGCAAGATCATCGCCGCGCCTTTGCGCACTATGCGATGGGGCGCCTTTCCGCCGCCTCCGATCCCGAAGCCGCGCTTGGCCATTTCAAGACGGCGGAACGCTTCTATCAGTTATCGCCGCACACCACACTGCACCGCGCCTATGTCGCGTCCCAATTGGCCGCCCACGCCCTGACCCAAGGTGACGGGCGCGGCGCGCTGGCCTATGTTGATGGTGCCATCCCGGTCGCCGCACGGCACGAAAACGCCGCCCTGCTCTCGACCCTCATGCTCCTGCGCGCCGAAGCCCTTGATCTGACCGGGCGTTCCTCGGAAGCCGCCGCCGTTCGGCTGGACAGTCTGGGCTGGGCGCGTTACGGGTTTGGCGCGGATTGGGCCGTGCGTGCAAAGATGCGCGAGATCGGCGCCCTCAATCCGCTGAGAGGCAATCGCGGGTAATCACATGATCTGGATGGCGGCCGCTTTGGGAGTGCTCATCGGCGTCCTGCAAGCGAAAAAGCGCAAGGGCAAAGCGCTCGACTTGGTGCAATACGGGGCTGTTTTCGGTATCCTCTTTGCTATTATCGCATTGATCATCAACGTGGTGATCCTGCGACAAGCTGGAGGGTAACCACGGTGTTCGTCCCCTTTTTCGACGCCCTGCGCTCGGCCGGTATCCCGGTCAGCCTGCGTGAATACCTTACGTTCCTAGAAGGTATGAGCAGCGGGCTGGTGACCTACGATATCGATGGCTTCTACTATCTCGCACGCACCGCAATGGTGAAGGACGAGCGTAACCTCGACAAATTCGACCGCGCCTTTGCCGCCGCATTCAAGGGGATCGAGCAGATTTCGCTCTCCGACGTTCTCGAAGCGGTGGACATTCCCGGCGACTGGCTGGAAAAAATGGCCGAGAAGCATCTCAGCAAGGAAGAGATGGACGAAATCAAATCGCTCGGCGGGTTTGACGCGTTGATGGACGCGCTGAAAAAGCGGCTCGAAGAACAGGACAGCCGCCATCAGGGTGGCTCAAAATGGATCGGCACGGCCGGCACCTCGCCCTTCGGCGCCTATGGCTTCAATCCCGAAGGCGTGCGGATCGGCCAAAAGGAAAGCCGCCATCAGCGCGCCGTCAAGGTCTGGGACAAGCGCGACTTCAAGAACCTCGACGGCGATGTCGAACTGGGCACCCGCAACATCAAGGTCGCCCTGAAACGCCTGCGCCGCTGGGCCCGCGACGGCGCCCATGAAGAACTTGACCTCGACGGCACAATCCGCGCCACCGCCGAACACGGCTATCTCGACGTGAAAACCCGCCCCGAGCGGCGCAACGCCGTCAAGGTGCTGCTGTTCCTTGATGTTGGCGGCTCGATGGACCCGCATATCAAGGTTGTGGAAGAACTGTTTTCCGCCGCGCGCACCGAGTTCAAGCATCTCGAATACTTCTACTTTCACAATTGCCTTTACGAAGGCGTGTGGCGCGACAACCGCCGCCGCTGGGACGCCCAGACCCCCACTTGGGAGATTCTGCGCACCTATGGGTCTGACTATAAATGCATTTTCGTCGGCGATGCCTCGATGTCACCTTACGAAATCGCCTATCCCGGCGGCGCCAACGAACACTGGAACGCCGAATCCGGGCAAGTCTGGCTGAACCGCGCGCGCGAACAATGGCCCAGCCACATGTGGATCAACCCGGTGCCCGAGAAGCACTGGGGTTACACCCATTCCATCGCCATGATCCGCGAGATATTCGAAGACCGCATGGTACCGATGACCCTCAAGGGCATCGAACACGGCATGCGCGAGCTCACCCGATAAGCCTGCGCGCCCCCTCTTCGTTTCAATTGAGTGCGATGCGCGCACAGCCTGGGCGCTGCTCGTGAAAAGAGCAAACTAAACGGCCACACCGGTCATCGGTTCAAAGAATCAACCTAGCATTGCGAAAGCTACGGTGAGGAGATGCAGGGCAAAAGTGAGTGACCATGGTCGAAGGGGACCGCTGCAGGGACACTCCCACGCACCGTCTGGACTTCTAAGTCCGACCTTCTGATGGTGCCCCAGTATGCGGACCACATCAGGGTCAAAGGCCAGACATACCGTTCAGCAGACAGGACACATGTCCGCAACCTGCTACGATCAGAATCAGCTTAATCCAACCCGTGCACAAGCGGTGTCGTCCACCCATGACAATGCCCGTGTGTGAACGATAGCTTTTCCCGGAAGACTTCATGGGGCGCCTTTCCATGTGCGTGCCGTGGAGCCGTTTGAACCTAAGAAATTGCTCCCATTCGCCCAGCTTGGCCTCCTTTCGATTCCGACAGAAGTATCAGAATTCGCTCAGTTCCGCTGTGATCTGACTAGTTTTTCTAACGCCGAGAAAGCCCATTTGTTCTGCTCCAACGCTCTTGCGTCTACGTTCCTCTCCCCCTCCCATTATTTCAATGTGCGGAACGCTATTCTAAATTGATTGACCGATTATTGTCCGCGTGGTAACTCTCAGCGCACGATAATTTCAGAAAAACTTTGGGAGGAGTAAGATGAGAAAGTTATTGCCGAAGGCAAAAGCCACCGTTGCGTTCTGTATTTTGGCGACGTTTGCTACCCATGCCACAGCCGCTGAAGAGGTCATCAGGCTTAAAGTGGCTGGGTTCATGCCTGTAGGGCATTTCCTCGTTCAAAATGGAAGTAAGACTTGGCGCGATGAAGTGACCAAGCTTACAGACGGGCGTGTCCAATTCGACTATTTCCCAGCTCAGCAATTGGGGAAAGCATCTCAGATGTTGGATCTGGTTCAGAGCGGCGTTGCCGATATCGGAGAGGTTGCGCCCGCCTATTCAACATCTAAGCTCCCGCTTTATGGCGCTCTCGAGGTGCCTGGGTTGGTCAAGAGTTCTTGCAGCGGCACAAGAGCGCTCAGCAAGCTATCCAAGCCAGGCGGAGTTATCTATGAGAGCGATCTGAGGCCGAGCAACGTTAGGGCAATGGCAAGTTTTGTTTACCCCGCGTATCATCTCTTTTCCGCAGACAAGCAGGTGTCCCAACTGTCAGACTTCGCGGGTATGAAGATTCGCACGTCAGGCGGTGCGATGGAACATTCGGTTTCGGCCCTGGCAGGGGTGCCAGTCAAGATGTCTGCGCCCGACATCTACCAATCCCTCTCAAGGGGTACCATCGACGGAGTGCTATTCACCTATTTCAGCACGCGCGCGTATGACCTCCACAGCATTTCAAACTATGCAACTGTTGGTGAAGGCTTTGGTTCGGCTTCGGTCATTATCATGATGGGCGACAAAAAGTGGAACAGCCTGCCTGCCGATGTACAAGATGCCATGATGAAAGCTGGCGTGGTGGCGGAAAGCAATTTCTGCGGGTTCGCAGATGATCGCGAAGTCGAGAACAAGCAGAGCTTCAAGGACAACGGCATGACGATCGTTGAGCTTTCTGGCGACGCGAAGGCTGAAGTTGCAGATGCTTTGAAAAACGTAGCTCCCGATTGGGCGGCAGAAATGAAAAAGCGCGGCAAACCCGGCGCACAAGCCATTTCTGACCTGGAAGCAGCGCTCAAAGCCGAAGAGTAAGATCCTGAACAAGCTTCTGGTGCGCATTCCGTTCTAGGAACCTGTGAGATCACAGATCTAGGGTTCCTATAGGGTTAGCAAACCTGCTGGGAGTGACTTGGCTTCGGCGGCGTCTGTGTTGGCGTCGCCGGTCCGATCATAGCCATTTCAGGACAAAAGTGGCGCGCAGCTGTGAAATCACGAAATAACAAATCGTATTTCCAGGATTGAGGTCTATCAAAGTTTCACTCTACCTTTTGCGGGGCTCTTCAATGGCAATATTGTTGAAAATCAACAAACTACAGTCGGCGCTGGACAATTTTCTTGCGTATATTTCGGCAGCAATAATTTTCCTGATGATGGTGAATATATCTGCAGATGCTGCCGGTAGGTATATCTTCAACTATCCCATACTATTCACCTACGAACTTGTTGAAAAATACCTTCTTCCAGCTTCCATTTTACTGATTTTGTCGAATGCCTACCAAAGAGGTAGCCATGTGAATGTTTCTGTGTTTGTCGACATGATGCCCCGCAAATTGAAGATGTGGTTTTCGACTGTTATGGCAGCAGCATCAGCTGCTCTTGTTTCCTACATCTTTTGGATAGGATTACTCAAAACGATGAGCGCATTCAGAGAAAATGAATACTCCGTGGGATACTATTATTGGCCGATATGGGTAAGCGAAATTATTGTTCCTATCGGATTTGGTATGCTTGCAACGCGTCTGATTTTAACAAGCCTCGGGCAAACTGTTGAAATTGTGCTGAATAGAGATGACGCACAATTCAGCGGGGAGGGAAATTAAATGGAAATTACGCTCGGGGTTAGTTTTCTAATCGTACTCTTACTGGGAGGCCTTTCGGTAGCACTCTCACTCAGTCTCGCCGGTGTCATTGGTCTCTATCTCGTGGGGGGAATGGATTTGGTTTCGGGAATCCTCTCCGCAACCACATTACCAGCAGTGTCAAGTTATGAGCTATCAACGATCCCTATGTTCATTTTGATGGCGAACCTGATAATCGTGAGTGGGGTCGGGGATGAATTGTTTGATACCGCAAGCAAATGGGTTGGTCGCGTGCCAGGCGGGCTTGCATATGCAACCTCTATCACTGGGGCGGCGTTCGGAGCGATTTCTGGTTCGAGTACAGCATCTGCCGCTACACTCGCCTCGACGACGATTCCCGGTATGATCAAAGAGGGGTATGAGCCAAAATTGGCCGCTGGTGTCGTTGCGATATCGGGCACTCTGAGTATGCTGATCCCACCAAGTGTAGCGATTGTTCTCTACGCTATCATGGTGGATGAAAGTGTCGCAAAGCTCCTCGTTGCCGGCATCATTCCGGGTTTGCTCGTCACGTTCACGATCTCTGCAACAGTATTTGTCCTGATTGTACTCGATCCAAAGCGCGCGCCTTCGGGAACGTCATACTCGTTCAAGGAAAAGATACTGGCTTTGCGGAACACCGGATCGTTCGTACTGCTGTTTTTGCTTGTTACCGGGGCAATATATACCGGAGTTGCCACCCCTACCGAGGCCTCGGCTTTTGGAGCGACAGGCGCACTTTTCCTCGCCTTGTTGCGTGGACGTTGGGCACAGGTTGGAGAGGCATTCATCAGCGCGGCCCGGACGAGTTGCATGATCGGGTTCATCATTATTGGCGCTCACATTTTTGTCTACTTCCTTACCATGACGCAGGCGACGCAAGGTCTCATCACTTACATCGCCGACACGGGTGCTCCGCGAGAGCTGGTACTGTTGGCTGTTATTATCATTCTGCTCGTATTGGGTTGCTTCATGGAACTCATATCCATGTTGATACTTACAGTGCCAATTCTGTTCCCGCTGATGACATCGCTCGGATATGATCCGATCTGGTTCGGGATTCTGTTCATTGTTGTTGCAGAAGTCGGGATGGTAACACCGCCGCTTGGTTTGAATGTCTTTGTAGTTGCTAGCTATTCAAAAATTCCGGCGCACCAGGTGTTCAGAGGGACGTTTCCACACGTTATAGCTCACCTGATCATCATACTACTCCTCGTTCTGTTTCCAGAGATTGTACTTTGGCTCCCATCAAGTATGTAACTTAGATTGTCACAATAAATTAGGAGAACTATGAATGAATCCAGCTAGACGAATTCTTATCACAGGTGGTGCAAGCGGCGTTGGTGAACATATTGCAAAACAGTTTCTCGAAAATGGAGATCGAGTTACAGTTATTGATAATAATGCTAAAGCCGTGAAACTTGCAGTTGAGTCCAAAAGAGCAGATTACGGCTTTACCTGCGACGTAAGCAATACCGAACTTGTCGAAGAAATACTCAACAAGGATATGGAAGAAAATGGCGCGTATGAGGTCATTGTAAATAACGTAGGTATTTCGGGTCCGAGAGAGAACATTGAGAATATTGATCCGGTCGTTTGGCGAAATATATTCGATGTTAATGTTACTGGGATGTTCAATGTATTGCGTATCGTCCTCCCTGAGATGAAACGGGCGAAGAAAGGTTCTATCGTCAACATATCTTCGGCTGCTGGACGCCTCGGATTTGCACTGCGTTCTGGTTACAGTGCCTCAAAGTGGGCCGTTATCGGACTCACCGAAAGCTTGGCGCTCGAATTGGGGGCCTACGGAATTAGGGCCAATGCAATTCTACCAGGCCTGATCGAGGGTGAGAGAAATATCCGCCGTACGCAGATACGTGCCGATGCTCTCGGACAAACTTTTGAGGAAGCACACAACATCGGTATGGAAAATGTTCCACTTCGACGGTTGGTGCCCCCCGAAGAAATTGCTGCGATGGTCGCCTATCTGGCCTCCAATAAAGCAGAACTTATCACCGGACAATCCATCGGTATTGATGGCGGTCTAGAACGGTTTCATGTTTAGAGGAAATAAAAATGCACGATCTGTATAAAGGAAAGTACAACAAGAAGGGCGAAGAAACGCGCCGGGTCATCGTTGGAGATGAGTATGTTGATACATACAAAGACAATATTGATCGGTTTGATGCAGAATGGCAGCTAAGCCTGAATAACCAGCTCTGGTCAACAACATGGACAAGAGGAATTCTGCCGCATCATGAATTGAGCCTGATAAATATGGCCATGCTTGCCAGCTCGGGGCATATGGAGGAATTTGAGCTGCATCTGCGAATTGCGCTGACAAGAACGAACATACCTCTTGAGAAAATACGAGAGTTGCTCCTGCATATCGGCCACTACTTTGGCGTTCCGGTGGGAAGAGAACTCTTCAATATTGCTAAGCGCGTGTTTAGGGAGCTTGATATTGATGTTAGCAATATGGAATTAAACGATGTCTAGATGCCGATTGATATGAGATTTTCTGTATTTGTGTGATTTAATGAACTCTAATGGTATTAACTAATTCCAGAAGATTTCACTAGATCAGCATAACGCAGAGTTCAGCTATGTTCGGCATTCCATATGGCTCTTGGCTATCGTTAAAGCTCTCGAACACTTTGGACCTACCTGAATCATAATGTAGCTATATACATAGCAATCCAGAACAGGCGAAAATTGGATATGGTTGAATACAAATGCTCCGAGTTTAGCAACATTGGGTTTATTGGGTTGGGCGCAATGGGTGGTGGTATCTGCGCCAATATTATCAAGAAATTCAAAGGAGATGTCTTTGTATTTGATAAAGATGAGGAAGCTCTCGATTTAGCCATAAAGGTCGGCGGGAAGCGCGCTGAGAGCATAGCCGACTTCTCAGCTTTGGACGTAGTGTTCTTATCTTTGCCAAAGCAGGAAATTGTTGAGGAGGTCTTCACATCGCAGAACGGTTTTGGAAGAAATAGTGTTAAAAGTCAGATTGTTGTTGACTTGGGAACAGGCACACCAGACCTCGCGAAACATCTGATTTCATTTTCAAAAGATCGGGATCTACACTTTGTCGATGCACCCGTGGCAAGGGGGACCAAAGCGGCGAGTGAAGGTACATTGCTTACCATGGTTGGCGCGGATCCTGAGACATTTGAAAAAATTCAACCGCTGTTAAATTTTCTCGCGAGCAAAATTATTTATTGCGGCCCTACCGGATCTGGATATTCCGTCAAATTGATCAACAATATGATCATGTTTTCAAACGTATTGGCACTAGCAGAAGGTGTTTCGTTAGGTGATGCGCTCGGCTTGGACAGGGAAATACTATTACGTTGCCTTTCCGAAGGGTCCGGAAATAGCTACTCAGTTCATAAGCATGGGGTATTATCCATGCTTAGAGATGATTTCCCCAAGGGGCAATTTTCTGTTTCTTCCGCAATGAAGGATATTGGCTATGCTCTGCAAGCGGGCGAAGAAAGAGATGTGACATTGTCGACCGCGGAGCTCACCATGCAAGTCATGGCTTTGGCTCAAGACCAAGGGCTTGGTGACGCGTATTTTCCCGCCATTTTCAAGACGGTTTCAGGACGGCGCTAGCGCTCATGCCTCTTACCCAAAAAATGAATGTTACAGCAAAAAGGCTCGTGCTGAACCATCGATACCAGACCCACTTTTTGCACCTCACCGAGCACGGTAATTCTCACCACAAAGCCCAAACTTGGCGTGCCTCCCACTGCCCGAGCGTCAACTAACATGATCTTCTTACCACCAGAAATGAAACGATTGAATGTGCCTAAGAGGCTTGCCTTGAACTTCACATCTCTGGGCGTTGTGTTTGGCGAAGCTCGGTTAAAGGTCCGCCGTCTTCGGGCTATTCCATTGTTTTTGGAGCTTTTAGTCAAAACCACGCTTGAAAACCAAAGGAATGATGTGACAGATAGTCACAATTTCACGAGAGCGACAGAGACAGAGCGCAAATGGGGCTGGGCCTGGTGCAGCATGGCAAGATTTGTGGTGCCCATCCGGCATAAACCAGGGGCAACAGGGATCCTGGCGGTATCTGTTCTTGCGGAGCTTAGAATCCGTCTCGCTGGAAAATGTGCCATGCAAAACGGGGGAAGGGCTGCGTGACAAGTATCGAGCAAACGGAATGGGACGTTATCATCGTCGGAGGAGGCAATGCCGCGCTTTGTGCTGCGATCGAAGCGGCCGAGGCAAACGCACGGGTGCTCGTATTAGAGAGCGCTCCGAAACCCTATCGTGGTGGTAATTCCCGACACACACGCAATTTTCGTTGTATGCATCGCGGGCCGTTGTCCGTGCTGACCGACAGCTATGCAGAAG
The DNA here is from genome assembly GCA_021555075.1 of Rhodobacteraceae bacterium LMO-JJ12. Classification (NCBI taxonomy): domain Bacteria; kingdom Pseudomonadati; phylum Pseudomonadota; class Alphaproteobacteria; order Rhodobacterales; family Paracoccaceae; species Rhodobacteraceae bacterium LMO-JJ12. Next base: position 165,001 of record JAKGBX010000004.1, on the reverse strand, counting down.
ACGAGTATTTCAACGATCTTCTGCGGGTGACGAATGGCAAAACCGAGAAAGATATGGCGCGACAGACCATCCGGGAGTCAGAAGCCTGTCTGCCTTGGATGGAGCGTCACGGGGTCCGTTTTCAGCCGTCTTTGTCTGGTACGCTATCGCTGAGCCGAACCAATGCTTTTTTCCTTGGCGGTGGCAAAGCGTTGGTGAATGCCTATTACAATGTGCTGGAGGATTTGGGCGTTACCGTGCTTTATGAGGCCGAAGTGACCCATATCCAAGTGACCGAGCAACGGTTCGAGGCGGTCGATGTTGCAGTGGCTGGCACCGTGTTGAAGGTGCGCGGGCGTGCGGCTGTTCTGGCTTCTGGTGGCTTTCAATCTGATATTGACTGGCTCGCCCGGGCCTGGGGACCAGCAGCGAGAAATTTTCTGATCCGTGGCACGCGCTTCAACAGGGGTGTCGTGCTGAACGACATGCTTGAACAAGGCGCGGAAAGTGTCGGCGACCCCACACAGTGCCATGCCGTCGCCATCGACGGGCGCGCGCCGAAATTTGACGGCGGCATTGTAACACGGTTGGATTGCGTGCCGTTTTCGGTCGTGGTGAATCGTGACGCGGAACGTTTCTATGACGAAGGTGAGGATGTGTGGCCCAAGCGTTATGCAATCTGGGGGCGTCTGGTCGCGGCACAGCCTGATCAGGTGGCCTTTTCAATTATTGATTCACGCTCTGCCGAGTTGTTCATGCCATCAGTCTTCCCGCCAGAAAGAGCAAATACAATTGCGGAACTGGCGCAGAAAATGGGCCTGCCACCCGAAAAACTGACCCACACAATTGATACGTTCAATGCTGCCTGCAGCGAGGGGCATTTTACGCCGCAGGATCTGGATGGGCTGTCGACGCAAGGGCTGGAACCCCCCAAGACCAACTGGGCGCGACCCATAGTTGAGCCGCCGTTTTTTGGCTATGTCTTGCGCCCCGGCGTGACGTTTACCTATCTGGGTTTGAAGGTTGATCCGACAGCACGAGTCAGCGGCCCTGACGGCCCATATGAAAACATCTGGGCTGCGGGTGAGATCATGGCGGGCTCAATTCTGGGCCAAGGCTATCTCGCTGGGTTCGGCATGACTATCGGAACCGTTTTTGGACGAATTGCCGGACAGGAGGCTGCCGCATATGTCGCTTGATACCCCCGCCCCATCGACACCCGCCATCACTGAGGCACGTCGTCAGGCCGAAATCTGCAACGCCTGTCGGTATTGCGAAGGCTTTTGTGCCGTATTTCCGGCGATGTTTGATAAACGACTTTTCGCCAACGGCGACATCACACAGCTCGCCAATCTGTGCCACAACTGCCGGGGTTGTTACTATTCATGCCAATATACCAGCCCACATGAATTCGAGTTGAACCTACCAAAGGCGCTGGCCGAGGTGCAGGTGGAAAGCTGGGATCGTTTTGCCTGGCCGCGTGGAATATCGGCAGCGGTGCAGAGCAATGGCTTGGCGATAGCAGCAGTATTGGTGTTGGGCATCGCGGCGTTGTTTTTCGCTCAATCCACACTATCACCTGATGGCGGTGAAGGGTTCTATGCGGTCTTGGCGCATTCTGTCATGACGGCGATCTTCATGCCGGCTTTTCTTTTTCCGCTGGCCGTTCTGGCGATCGGTCTGAGGCGTTATTGGCACGAAACCGATGGGCGCCCGGTGAAATTTCGACATCTGCGTGAAGCTGCGATGAACGCCGCAAAAATGCGTAATCTTTCGGGCGGACAAGAGCAGGGCTGTAATTATGAGAAGGGCGACCGATATTCACAGGCGCGCCGATATGCGCATCAGGCGACCATGTGGGGCTTTCTTCTGTGTTTTGCAGCGACCGTTTCGGGGACAGTGATGCACTACGGGTTTGCGCTTCATGCACCTTACAGCCTCATCAGTTTGCCCAAGATACTAGGAGTGCCCGGTGGCGTCCTGCTCACGCTGGGGACGGTAAAACTTGCCTGGCTCAAGACACGCGCTGACTCGAATTTGGGCGCGGGCACAACACGTGGCGGCGAAATGGCGTTTGTTTTCTTGCTAGGTTTGACCGGTGCATCGGGACTGGCGCTCTACGCGTCCACGGGTACGACATTGGTGCCGAGCCTCATGGGCCTGCATCTCGGCGCCGTGCTGGCACTGTTCCTGCTGACGCCCTACTCTAAAATGGCGCATGGGTTTTACCGTCTTGCCGCGCTGGTCCGAGACGCGCAGCGACGGTCGGCAAAAACAGACTGAGCACGCAGCGCAGTGTTCTATGATGTGTCGCGGTCAGAATTTTGGTGCCGACGGGATGCTCGGATAGGCACCCTTTCAATTCTGACCATGCGTTAGTTCGCCCAGTAGAGGCTTTTTGTCTGTTGATAGGCTCGCATGCCCTGCTGGCCCTTTTCGCGCCCGAACCCCGAAAGTTTGAACCCGCCAAATGGGGCGGCAATAGAGAGTTGTTTATAGGTGTTGATCCACACGGTCCCGGCTTCAAGCTGTCGTGCAACACGCCACGCGCGGCGATAGTCTGCTGTCCAAAGCCCTGCAGCAAGCCCGTAAACACTGTCATTGGCGGCTTCGATTAGGTTTTCTTCGCCTTCGAAGGTCATGAAGCAAAGAACCGGACCGAAGATTTCCTCTTGCGCGATTTCGGCGGTGTTGTCGATATTGCCGATGATCGTGGGCAGGTAATAGGCGCCCTTCTCAAATTCCGTGCCCTCGGGGCGGGCCCCACCGAGCAAGATTTCGCCACCAGCATCCAATCCGCGCTGCACAAAACCTTCTACCCGTTCACGATGTGAGAACGAGGCGAGCGGCCCCAATACGGTGTTGGGATCACTGGGCGGACCAAGACGCATAGCGCGCGCTTCTTTGATCAGCAATGTGCGAAACTCGTCAGCGACGGACTTATCAACAAAAAGCCGGGATCCTGCCACGCAGGATTGACCGGTACCGCCGAAGATGCCGGATGCGACAGATTTTGCGGCCTGTGCAAGGTCAGCATCGGCAAAGACGACATGCGGAGATTTCCCACCGAGTTCAAGGATCAACGGCAAAAGCCGCTTCGTGGCCCCGCGCGCGATATGCTGGCCTGTCGACGTTCCACCTGTGAAGCTGATAAGGCCAATTTCGGGGTCTTCAACCAAAGCAACGGCGGTTTCAACACCGCCCGCCACGACGCTCAGCAGACCTTCGGGCAGGCCAGCTTCGATAACGCACTGGCCGAGAGCAAGGGTAACGAAGGACGTTGTTTCGGCGGCTTTCAAAACAACGGCATTGCCAGCAGCAAGTGCAGGGGCGAGCTTTTGTGCCCCCATGGTTAGAGGAGAGTTCCACGGAGTCAGCGCGGCGACCACGCCCACTGGTTCATGCACCGTCATTGAGAAGTAGTCACCGCGAGCGGGCGGCATCGCGTCTTCGCTGCATTCACAGACAGCGGCGTAATAGCGGAAAATCCCCGCCGCAGCCATGGCCTGCCCCCGGCTTTCCGACCGGGTCTTGCCATTTTCCTGCATTTGCAACTCAGCCAGAAAATCCGCCTGCCGCTCGATTACGTCAGCTGCACGTCCGAGAATTCGTGCCCGAACATGGGGCGGTTCGCTCCCCCAGTCTGTCTTACGCAGAGCTTGCGCGGCTATTGAAACGGCTTCGCGAACTTGCGCAGGCGAGGAACTCGCCACCTGCCCTATCAAACTTCCGTCTGCCGGATTTATGACGTCGAGTGCCGGCCCGTCGCCCGGCGTGGGCTTGCCGCCAATCAACAAGTCTTCGGTCTTGTCCGGACTTGGCATCGTGGGTGGGTTTGTAAAGAGCGTCATGGATTACTTTCTTTTTTGCATGGCTGACCGAGCCAAAATCCGTGTAGCGGCGTCCAAGCCGCAGTTTTGGACGAATACGGCAACCTGTCCTGTATGGTGGCCCTCAAGACTTAGCGCGGCTTGACGGCTGGCTCTGGACGGGCACGGCGCCGGGTTCCGTTAAATTCTGGGCAGCAATACTATCCAACACCGGGTGCAGGTAACGCGCAAACTGCGCATAATTCTCGCTCATCGGGAAATGGCCGAGTTGCTCCATGACGACGGCCTCGCAGCCCGGAATCGCATTGGCGGTGGCCAGCATATCCTCGGGGCGGCAGGAGAAATCGTATTCACCCCCCATCAACCAGAGCGGGCAGCGGTTGGTGTCGATCCGGCCAAGCGTTTCACGCAGATCGCCATCAACACGATAGAACCACAAGTCACCTTTGAAAATACCCGGCCCACCCTGCATGTAATGCCAAAGTGTTTCATGCCGTTCCTGCGCAGGCCCACCCGGAGCCACCAGCCCCGAGATCAGCGCAGCACACACTTCACCGCCATGCACATCCGGACGATGCAGCCAGTCGGTATCATACCAAGGTGCCTGCCACGCGGCCCCTTGCGCGCCGATAAGCGCACGGAACCTTTCAGGGTGATCGGCCGCCAATTGCAAAACGATACGCCCGCCGATGGAACACCCCAAGACAGCAGGCCTATCGAGCGCAAGCGCGTCGCAAACGGCAAGGATCTGCCCCACATAATCGGTAGTGCTCAGTTTGTATTCACGGTCTTGCCAGCCTTCGGGCGGACTGGATTTCCCATGCCAGGGCATGTCGAAGGCAATAACTCGGAACCGACTCGTCACCTCTGGGTCAAGCATCAGGCCGCGGTATTGTCGTCCGTCCGCCCCTGCGGTGTGAAGACAAAGCAGCGGAATTCCTTGTCCCGCTTCTTCAAAATAAAGCCGATGCGGTGTTCCGCCTATATCAAGCCGTAAGTAACGCCCGGTTATGGGATCGAATTGCGGTGTCATCGTTCGGCCCTCGGCAATGCAAGAATATCTTTCACCAATTGCAGATGACGCATGAGCGGCGCGAAATTGCCCTCGATACGCATGCGCCCGTGGCGTGTCATTCCAAGAATGTCGGCTGCATCGGGTCGGGGAAGAGCCGCCCAATGATCTGCCCAGGCCTCAGGGGTGGCGCGCAATGCAACATCCCAACTGTCCATCGGGCCATCCGCGCCTTCCAGGAATAGCGCCCCTGGTTCCAGTCGCAGACGCCTTCGCGTGTCCCCTGCTTCGAGGAGCAGGACGAGCTGCGCTCGGGCTGAGCGACGTCGCAGCGTTTCAGAGCCTGCAAAAAGCCCGGGCAGACGCGCAAAGGTTTCAACAATTTCTTCCGGCATAGCCCCTCCCACTGGTTCACTTGTCGGAACGCATTTTCAATTTTATAAGGTTCAAACTACGCGCGACGCAACATGGATTTTGCTCCTGGTCGGCATCTAGCCGTCAATGACCGCCAGGGATTGGAGTAGCCACACGTTGCGCAGCACAGAATTCAGGAATTATTTCACGGATGAGGAGGAGCCAGCTTTGAACACACAGACCCATGTTTCCCGTCTTTCCTTTGAGGACGTTTCGCATCACGGCACGAAACTACAACGTCCAGAATCGGTCCACGTATGTCCCGATGGAGCGCTGATTGTCTCGCACCGCGGCCGGGGCATTAGCCGGATTGCGCCGGATGGAACGGTATCGACACTCGGTCCCGACCCGGCATTGGCTGGCGGGCACGAATTGATTCCCAACGGTATCGCCCCGCAGGCCGACGGCAGCACGCTGATCGCCAATATTGGCGAGGGTGGCGGCATCTGGCGCCTGTCGCCTGAAGGGGTGCTGACCCCGCATTTGGAAGAGGTAGAGGGAGTGGCTCTCTCGGCCGCGAATTTTGTGATGACCGATGAAAAGGGGCGCAACTGGATCACCGTCAGCACCACGCGCCTGCCCCGCTTCGCAGCCTATAGCGACAAAGTCGCAGATGGTCTGATCGTGTTGCAGGACGAGGCGGGTGCGCGCATCCTTGCCGATGACATCTGTTTTTCCAACGAATGCCGCCTGACGCCGGACGGCACCGGTTTAGTGATCAGCGAAACCTTCTCTCGTAGCATCACGCGGTTTGATCTCGGGCCTGATGGATTGAGCAACCGTCGCACCCTCGTACAACTCGGGCGCGGCGACTTCCCCGATGGAATCCGCCATGACAGCAAAGGCAATCTGTGGATCACCTGTATCGTGTCGAATCGACTGTGGCGATTTTCGCCTGACGGTGAATTGACTTTGATCCTTGAGGATCTTGACGTCGCCCTTGTCGACCGTGTCGAGACGGCGCTGGCCGAAGGGCGCATGGGGCGCGAGCATTTCTACGATTGCGGCGAGAGCCGTCTTGGCAACATCGCCAGCATCGCGTTTTCTGAGGATGAACGCCGGGCCTATCTTGGATCGCTTTGTGGCACATCTATTCTCTCAATTTCGCTTGAAGGAGACTTGGCATGACTGAACAAGCGGTCGGTTTTGCAGGCCTTGGCGTGATGGGAGAGCCAATCTGCCGCAACATCCTGACGAAGTCCGGAGCGCAGATGCATGTCTTTGATCTGAACCCGGAACCAATGGCGCGTCTGGCAGAACTGGGGGCGAACACCGCTGCCAGCGTCGGTGATCTGGCCGAAACAATGGACATTCTGTTTTTGTCGCTGCCCGGTGGACCACAGGTTGAGGCGGTCATCCGTGGACCCGGTGGGGTGCTGGAGCGGGGGCGTCCGGGTTTGTTGCTTGTCGATACATCGACTGCGCCAGTGGGGCTAACACGTGAATTGGCCAAAGAACTTGCCGCGCGTGATATCAGCTATGCCGATGCTCCGGTGGCGCGCACGCGCCAAGCAGCGCAAGAGGGAACTTTGTCGATCATGGTCGGTAGCAGCGACGATGTGTTCGAACGTCTGCGCCCCTTGCTGGCTCACGCTGCCAGCGAGATTACCCATTGCGGTCCCGTCGGGAGCGGTCAAGTGGTTAAGATCCTCAACAACATGGTACTTTTCGAAACGGTGGTGGCGCTCTCGGAGGCGTTAACCCTTGGTGAGGTGGCAGGGGTCGATCCGACCCTGTTGTTTGATACCCTATCCAAGGGGTCGGCGGATAGCTTTGCATTGCGCAACCATGGAATGAAAGCGATGCTACCAGGGAATTTCCCAACCGGCGCGTTTCCCACGAATTATGCGCTAAAGGATGTCAGCTACGCGCTCGAACTTGCCGAATTGACAGGTTTCAGCGCGCCCGGTGCGGAACTTGCCCGGTCACGAATGGAGAAGGCACGTGCCGCGGGATTTGGCGACAATTACTTTCCCGCGCTGGTGCAGGTTAGGGACAAGAAATGATCAGCATGTGGGCCATTGGGCGAACCGGTTGGTTTCATTGCCCAAGACGCTGACACCTGTTTCTAAGGCGCCCTGTATAAAGATCTAACGCCGCACGCCCATCCCCCGTGATTTGGGGTTGGGCGCAACACTTTAGAGGCCATGAAACAGGGGATCTCGCTTTTCCAGAAACGCCGTAACTGCTTCGTGGTGATCGGCGCTGTGGTGAAGGATCGCTTGCCTACTGGCGGCATCGTCAAGTGACTCGTCCAGCGTGGTTTGCAACGCATTGCGCAACAGTTGCTTGGCTCCCTGCACGGCCAAAGGCGCAGCGCTAGCAATCCGTTCTGCAAGGCGTTGCGCTTCGGGCAAAAGCTCGTCTGGAGTGGTCAGACGCGAAACCAACCCCCAGTCATAGGCGGTCTGTGCATCGACCGGATCGCCCGTCAGAGCCATCTCAGCGGCGCGCGCAAGACCGGCCACGCGCGGCAAAAACCAACTCCCCCCATCACCGGAAATCAACCCGAGGCGGACAAAACTTTGAGACAACACCATCTTTTCGGAGCCGATACGGATATCGCACATCATCGCGAGATCACAACCAGCCCCGTAGGCCGGTCCATTTATCGCAGCGATTATGGGGATATCCAGTGCAACCACAGCGCGGCACATCCGATGAATACCCGCCTTATATCCTGCGCGAATCTCGGCTGGGCTACCACTAAAGAGCCCCTCTTTGTCCCGCATCGCCCGGATGTCGCCACCTGCAGAGAAGATCCGGCCCGCTCCGGTCACGATAATGACGCGAAGTTCAGAATCATCACCGATTTCTTCCATGATCTCCGTCAGATTAGCGATCAGCGCAGTGTCTGAAAGCTTGTTATATGTTGTGCCATCGTCCAGCGTCACAAGGCCGATGTGGGGCGTCAGTTTCTTAAACATTCGGTGTTCCTATCTCTCAGCGTCCTATCCAACGTGGCTTGCGCCCTTCTCTAAATGCGCGAGGGCCTTCTTGCGCATCTTCGCTGGAGTAGACCGGCTCATAGATCCGTTTGGCCTCGGCAAGTCCGGCTTCCAAGCCCAGCGACATCGTGGCGTGTATGCTGGCCTTGGCCGCAAGAACGGAAAGCGGCGCATTGTCCCGAATACGTTGCGCCAATTTCATGGCTCGGTCGCGCACAGCATCTGGAGTTTGTTCGACAAAGTTGACAAAACCCAGCGCATGCAGGCGTTCGACCTCAATCATCTCGCCACAAAGGGTCAGCTCCTTAAGCACAGCTTCGGGAAGTTTCCATACCAGCGGCATCGCCCACGGCGAACCGCGTCCGATCTTGCTTTCCGTGATGCCGCCTTTTGTGCCTGACATACCTACCCTCAAGTCGCAGTTCAGTGACAGCATCATACCGCCCGCCGCAAAATGGCCCGTCATTGCGGCAATCAAAGGTTTGCGTAGCTTCAACATGTTGCTGTGATGCGGGTCGCGAATAAGAGTGAGCACGTCAACACCTTCACGTTCCTGGATTTCTGCCGCTTCCTTCAAATCCATACCCGCACAAAACGTGCCACAGTCGGCTGACGTCAGAATGGTGACGCGAATCCGTTCGTCTTTCTCGATTTCTTCCCATAGGTCGGTCAGGGCATTGGACATAGCAACCGACAAAGCGTTTCGACGTTCGGGCCGGTCAATGGTGACGGTCAGGATACCTTCTTGGAGATCAGTATTAAGCATGTGATATTTGCCTTCTGGTCGCGAATGTGAGGGAAAAGCTGGGGTGACACCCCAAAAAAGTTTAGGTTTGAGAATAATCTATGTTAGCCCGACGAGACGATCGATATGGGGTCATAACAATGCGATCGGACGAGCAGGCGTGCCGGTGGCTCCCTTGATTCGGATGGCCAGCATCACGAAACAAATCTCGTTGTATCCGGAGGCGGCGAGCGCCTCCAAATCGAGATTTTCAATAAGGTAAACGCCGCACTCGACAAGCGTATGCTGATGGACCGGCATCGAGATTTTCGGGTCGGTACCCGGCATCACTTCGACCGCCATGTTATCCGCTCCGATCGCAATTACGCCGGCCTCTGTCAGATACCGGGCAGCGTCAAGATCCAGGCCAGGTTCGGATTTGACGTATTTGACTGGATCCGAGCGATAAAACTGGCCCCAGCCAGTACGAATCAAGGCAACATCACCGGCACCCAGACGCGTGCCCGCCGCGGTTTCGGCGGCTTGCAGCAATTGGCGGGTTACCACCTGCCCGCCCGCCAGAGACTCTGCGTTCTCAGCTTTGGCCACATCCAGTAAAACCGCGCGCGCAATTATTACAGGAATCATCTCGGCACCCAGATCATAAAGGCCGAGATCACCAATCACCTTATCTGCCGATCGCCCACCATACATGTGCTGCCCGGCAGTAAAATGTCCGAGCGAATCGACATGGGTGCCAGCATGAAATGTCATCGATGCGTGTTCGAGATTAACGCCGGGCGCATTGGTTATACCTTTCCGAGCCAGCGCTCGAATTACGCCCTGCGCTGTTGTCCAGAGGTTCATCAGAAACGGCGGTTGAACACCTGAATAATGCGGCGCGTGAGGTCGAAGAACCTGGCCTAATTCCATGATTGCGCCGCTCCTGACCAGCTTCAGCGCGGCAAGCCGATCTTCATCTGTGGCCAATGCCGCCCGGCCTATAAACCCGTTAGCCTCGCAATTCTCAGGTTCGTGCGTCATCAGGATTCAGATTCCTTTTCATGCGAATTTATTGCGAAAGACCGCATTGCCAAAAAATACCGCACGAGGCGGAGGAACTTGAAATGTCTCAAGCTCACTGGGCCCGGCAAAAAATTTGTCCTCGCACACCATCTTTTAGCAAAGTTTGGGTTGATAATACCAGAATTTTGTTCATTCTGCGGAACATCGTTTCGATTTCGCTCGTCACCGAAGATTGGCCGGGCTATCGAAGACTAATGGTATCCAAGGGAGGATAGATGATGAAACGCAACAGTTTTGGGCGTCTCGCCACAATTATCGGCGGTGTCGCGGCACTTCTCGGCACGGCTATGACGCCGGCGATTGCCCAGGAAACGTTAACTATTGGGACGATTAGTGCGCTGAACGGTCCGGGCTCGGAATGGGGCCGTGGCGTTGATGCGGGGGCACGAATCGCGGTCGCTGAAATCAACGCCAATGGTGGTCTGGTTGTTGGTGACAAGACCTACATGATCGAAGTACGGTCCTATGACGACGGCTACAAGCCAGCAGAAGGTGTGGCCGCGGCTACGCGCCTGATCGAGCAAGATGGTGTAAAGTTCATACTTGGCCCGCTGGGATCGGCTTCTGCACTTGCCGTGAAGCCAATCTTTGAGGATGAGGGCGTTCTCGCACTGATGAACAGCTATTCGCCTCAAACGTTGGCCAACAACCCGCAATATGTCTATCGGGTGTTGCCGACGACCACCGAGTATATCGACCAGATTGTTCACTGGGTTAAAGAAAACAATCCTGACAAGTCCAAGGTCGCGGTCATCTCGCCCAACGATCAGACCGGCTGGGACAGCCAGAAGATGCAGGTTAAAGCCTACGGTGAGGCGGGTTTTGAAATTGTCGGAAACGAATTGTTTGAACGCTCTTCGGTTGATTTCCAGTCGATCATCACGCGTCTGATGGCGACCTCGCCTGACATCATCGAGCTTGACACAACTCCACCCAGCACAGCTGGCTTGATCATCCGTCAGGCGCGCGAGCTTGGCTTTGAGGGGCTGTTCGTCAAGATTGGCGGCCCGGGTGTTCCGGCCATCGTCGAAGCGGCGGGCAAGGAATTCGCAGAAGGCACGATCGTCTATGCGGCAGCTGACACCACTTCCGACAAATACAAGTGGATGGAAGAAGAATACGCGAAAATCTACAACCCACCCATGAATGCTTTCAACGTATTCTTCTATGACGCGGCCCATCTCCTGTTCGCTTCCATGCAGAAGGCCGGAACCGTCACTGATGTAGACGCTGTTCGCGATACACTTGTCACCATGACTCCCTATGAAGGCGCGCAAGGCGCGTTGGTATGGGGCGGTATGGAAACCTATGGCAATAACAACCAGTTGATCGGACCGACGTTCATCGGAATGATCTCCGATGGTGAAGAAAAGATCATCGGTCGCGTCGACGTTAACTGATACCGGAAATTGCGGTGCGTACCGGGCCCTTCGGGGTCCGGTGCCACACTACGCGATTTGCCCCCTACGGAATTTTCTAATGCTTCAGCTTCTGATTCAAATTGGTGTGAACGGTCTCATGATGGGGCTGGTATACATCATGATGGCGTTGGGCTTTACCCTGATCTTCGGGATCATGCGCATCGTAAACTTCGCACATGGCGAGTTTTACATGCTTGGGGCAATAGCCGTCATGCTTCTTTTTTCCACGCTTGGAATCAACTACTTCCTCGCGGTGATCATCGCGGCAATCATAGTTGCCGTGATCGGTATGGTGATCGAGCGCTTACTATTACGCCAATTCGTTGGACGTGAACTGAACGGCATGATCATGACTCTCGCCATTGCCATCACCCTCCAGGCCGGTGCCACCATTCTTTTTGGACCGCAGGAAATGTCCATTCCGCGTCCTGTAAGTGGTGTTACGAACATCGCCGGTATCCTCATACCGAACGACCGGATGCTGGTTGGCTTCATTGCCATTGCAATCCTCGTTCTGTTCTATTTCTTTTTGCGCTTTGCGCGCGCTGGGCTTGCCATGCGTGCCGTGGCTCAGGATTGGGAGGCCGCCGCATTGCAGGGCATCCGGCCGCAGCGGATCTATCTACTCTCGTTCGGGATTGGCTGTGCACTGGCTGGACTCGCAGGCGCGTTGATGGCCCCCATCTATACGGTTAGCCCCTTCATCGGCGAAGTGCCGATGCTGAAAGCCTTTATCGTCGTCATCCTGGGCGGCCTTGGTAGCTTGCCGGGTGCCGTTGTCGGGGGCTTGCTGCTCGGAGTGGTCGAGGCAGGCGTTGCGACATTCATCAACACAACAGTGGCTACAATGATCTCATTTGCGCTTGTCGTTGTGATATTGTTGTTCCGTCCCGCTGGTCTATTGGGGCAATCACGATGAAAACTACAAAAGTTCTATTCGGGCTCGCGCTCGCCGTGGTTCTGATTGCATGGCCTTTCGTTGTCGGGAACCGTTTCCTGACCCATATCGGGACGATGGTTTGCATGTATGCGTTGTTGGCGCTCAGCATGAACCTGATGTTGCGGATCGGGCAATTGTCGCTGGCGCATGGCGCACTGATGGGCATCGGGGCCTACACCTCTGCGCTTGCGATGATGTCGCTCGGATTTCCATTTGTAATCAGCTTTCTTCTCTCTGGGGTAGTCGGCGGGCTGGTGTCTCTGATCATCGGCCCCATTCTGCTTCGCATTCGCGGCGTCTATTTCGTTTTGCTGACTTTTGCATTCGGCGAGATCGTTCTGCTGACCTTTATCGAATGGGTAGATGTTTTTGGCGGTGTGAACGGCATCTTCGGAGTGCCGCGCGCGCAAATCTTCGGCTATGTGATCCGTGATAAGTCGGTCTACTATCTTATCGCCTTGGCGATGGCGGCGGGCGGTTTCTTTCTGCTGCGCGCACTCTATCGCAGTGAATTCGGCGCAATCATGGAAACTCTTGACGAAGATGAAGAGCTAGCACGTTCCCTGGGCGTAAATGCCATGGCGTATCGGTTGGCTGTGTTTGTTATCAGCGGGGCGATGGCCGGTTTCGCAGGCGGCTTTTTTGCCAGCTATTATACCTTCGTATCACCAGAGGCATTCGATTTCTGGACGGCGGTCAATCTGATTGTGATCAACGTGCTGGGTGGAATTGCATCGCCTGTCGGCGTGATATTGGGGGCCGCTATCCTTGTGCCACTACCTGAACTGTTCCGGGATGCGGTTCAGTATCAGGTTCTGTTCTATGGTTTGGTGCTAATCTTTTTTCTCAAGTTCATGCCGGACGGCCTCTATGGATTGATCGGAAAATTGTGGGGGAAACGAGATGACAGATGAACCAATCATGCTGGAACTCACCGGAGTGACAAAGCAGTTCGGGGGGCTGACGGCGATTGATGACGTTAGCTTCGCGACCCGTAGTGGTGAGATTTTTGGGATTATCGGGCCTAACGGTGCAGGCAAGAGCACACTCTTCAACCTCATTACCGGAACCTATCCGGCGACCAAGGGACAGATCACTTACAACGGAGAAGACATCACGAAGTTTGGTCCTGAAGGCGTCGCCGCAAAGGGGATCATCCGCACGTTCCAATCAGCCACCGTGTTTCGCAACAAGAGCGTTCGCGAGAATATCCGGCTCGGGTATTTGTTCGGTCAATTGGCTGTCCCAAGACGTTTTGCAGACCGTAAGCTTCTGCGCAACTCGCGGAAACTGGCCGAAACGATTACCGAGGATGTCATGGACTTCTGTGGGATCACCGAAGACCGTGATCGGACCGCGGGAGAGCTTGCGTATGGGGTGCAGAAGACGCTCGGCGTGGCCATGGCGATTGCCGCCAGTCCAACGCAGCTGCTGATGGACGAACCAGCAGCGGGGCTTAACCCGGTTGAGACGCGCGCGATGGGAGAACTTATTCGTCGCATCCGTGCCGAACGCGGCATTGACGTGGTCCTGGTCGAACATGATGTCGGCATGGTCACGCGTATATGTGACCGCATCCTTGTTTTGGATCGCGGCCGAGTGCTTGCCATCGATGTGCCTGAAGTTATCCAAAGGCATCCCGATGTCATTGAGGCTTATCTAGGAGCTGACATTGACCTTCATCAAGTTTGAAAACCTGTCCGTCCGTTACGGTCCTATCACGGCCGTGGACAATCTGAACATCGAGGCCGAGAAAGGCTCAGTTGTATGTATTCTGGGAGCGAATGGCGCCGGCAAATCAACGTCGTTGCGTGCCTTCTCCGGTCTGATAAAGCCCTCGTCCGGCCGTATCCTTCTCGAGGGAAACGACGTGACAGGCCTGTCATCCGACCAGATGGTCGAGCGCGGAGTCAGCATGTCGCCCGAAGGAAGGCGGCTTTTTCCGGATATGACGGTGGGCGACAACCTGCGTCTGGGAGCCTATCTCAATGGCAGTCGGCATTCCTGGAAATCCGACATGGAACGGGTATTCTCCTATTTTCCGCGCCTGCGCGAACGGATCAGCCAACGCGCCGGCAGTATGTCGGGCGGAGAACAGCAAATGTGTGCGATTGGGCGCGCCTTGATGAGCAACCCGAAGGTATTACTCCTCGACGAACCGTCGCTTGGCCTTGCACCGATCATGATCGCAGAAGTGGCCCGCATTGTACGGACCGTCAACGCCGAAGGGATTAGCGTTGTGATTGTTGAGCAGAATGCGCGTCTTGCGTTGCAACTGTCGGACTACGGCTATCTGTTGGAAACGGGGCGCCTCGTACTCGAAGGTCCGGCCAAGGAGCTTCAACATGACGATCACGTCAAAACCGCCTATCTTGGGGGAACACTGGCTGCGGACTCCTGATTCATCTTGTGTTCAAGTAAGTTATGGGTCTTGGGTATGATAGTGTACAAATGTGAATAGATTTGCCGATGAAAGAACATCCCCCAAACGACTCTCCACGAGATTCGGGAGACAAGGTTAAGGCATCGCCAGATCGTGCATTTGTAATCGCCTTGGCAAAGGGGCTGCGCATTCTCGAAGCCTTCACGCCCGAGGCCGTCTGGCTGGGAAATGCCGAAATCGCGGATATTACTGGAATTCCAAAACCAACCGTATCGCGCTTCAGTAAGGCTTTGGTCGCTTCGGGGCATCTACATTATTCGCCGGCCCGACGCCAATACAGGCTTGGCACAGGCGTCCTGACGTTGGGGTTTGCTGGGCGGGCAGGTAACAGCGTTACCGACGTTGTACGCGGCTATCTTCAACGGCTTGCGGATGACTTCAACCTGCACGCGGCGCTGGTCGGGCGTGACAAGACCAACGTCATCCATCTTGAGGTCTGTCACAGTTCCAACACGCTGATGACGCTGCAACTCGAAATCGGGTCGCGTATTCCCCTTGCCGGGACGGCCAGCGGCCACGCATTGTTGTCACGCATTCCGGAACAGGAGCGCAAGTTTCTGTTTGGCTACCTGGCGCGTCGCCATGAAAAGCAGTGGGCGGAATTGGAGACGCGCGTCTTGAGCGGCATAAAAGAAGTTGAAACGGTCGGCTTCGCCTCCTCAACTCACGGCTGGCAAAGCGATATCAACGGCGTCGCCGTGCCGATCGTTGCAGAGGGGGAATCTCCGGTTCTGGCAATTTCCTGCGGCGGGCCAAGTCGGCACCTTACGCGGGAAAAGATGGCGATTATCGGTAAACGTCTCGTTGCCGATGCCGCAAAGATCATGGATGCCCTCGCCAAAAAGACGGCTGATTGAAGCTAATTTTTGGTCTGTCTTGCAAATTTCTATTCGTTCCAGAAATTGTATCTCAAGTCCGACATTGTGTTGGTAATTTCACGCGAGGCTTCCTTCAGGGCCGGGCCAATTTCCTGGCGGAAAACCGAAGCGCTAAGCCCGTGACGGGAAGCCCCGCAATTTATTGCAAGTACAGTCTCGCCATTGTCGATGACAAGGGGCACAGCAGCAGCATAGATATCTCGACGCCAGTCTCCCAGAGAGGTGCAGACCCCTGTTTCCTCGAGTTCCACGGCTGATTTTTCAAATCGTTCGTTTACAATCGCCATGTCGGCTCCGCTTTCTTCGATGCATTTCCGGTGAAAGGCTCGTTGCTCAGAATCAACCGCCCAGAGAAACGTTCTGCCCATGGCAGTTTCATGCATCGGAATCAGTGCGCCAGTACGCATCCGCAATGTGACGGTATTCTTGCCTCGGCAATAGGCCAGATAGACCATATCTGAACGGTTGCCGACCCCCAGGGCAGTAGACATGTTGAACCGGTCGGCGATGTCTTGCAGCACCGGAACCGCAACACGACAAACCGGCATGCTGGACAGGAAGGATGTACCGAGATCAAAGACTCGGTCAGCAAGGTGATAGCGGCCCTGGAAATGCGTTTGCCCCAGATAACCGAGCGTCACCAAAGTATGCGCCAGTCGCGCCACGGTGGCCTTGGGTAGCCCGGTTATTCGGGTCAGGTCATTGATTCCAAGCGCCTTTTCTTCGCACCTAAAGGCGCGCAGCAGATCCATCCCCCTGTCTAGTGAGATGATCGAGTTTTGTTTCTCTGCTGTCTGCATGTCCGCTCCGTTCCGCGAAAACCTGTCAGGGACAATAGTAGCGCCAAATAAGTTGTTCAAACAAGCACAAGCCCTGATCCACCAAGCTTGCACTATCACGGCAAAAAGATACATCAATTTCACCTTGCAGAACATCATTTTAGTTTTTATGGATTGGTCATCATGGCGATACAGGGGAGGATGGCAAATGGGTGAGTTTCGAGATTTCGGCCTCGATATGGAGCACGAACAATTTCGCGCACAGTTCAGACGCTTCGTACAGGACCGTCTTGTCCCTCTCGCAGAGGCCGCAGAGGCAGAACATCGCTTTCCACGAGAAATCTACGGCATGTTGGGCGAGCAGGGTTATCTTGCTGTCAACCTGCCCGAACCACTGGGCGGTGGTGGGGATTTGCTGATAGGGTGCATTTTCTATGAGGAACTGACGCGCGCATCAGCCGGTATCTCGGCCGGCGTGTTTGCCCATCAACACCTGGCTCTGACCCCTCTGATGCGGTTTGGAACCGAGGAACAGAAGGCGCTCTATCTTGAGCCTGGCCTGACCGGCGACATGATCGGGGCCTTTGGCCTGACCGAACCTGATGCAGGCAGCGACATTCGCGGCATTCGCACCACCGCTCGTCGCGATGGTGACGACTACCTGCTAAACGGGTCGAAGCTTTACATCACCAACGGAACGATTGCCGATTTCATTCTGGTTGCTGCGCGCACTGGCGAAGATCGTGCGCAAGACTCCCTTACACTGTTTCTTGTTCCAACCGATGATCCGGGCATAACGCGGACTCTGCTCGATAAAGTGGGGAATCATTCATCCTCGACCGCGCTGATTTCGTTTGACGACGTGCGCGTACCCGCTTCTGCCATTTTGGGTGCGCACGGCGAGGGAATACGACAACTCAAGGATACGCTGGTTGAGGGGCGAATTCTGGTTGCTAACCGTGGCCTTGGTATTGGCGAAGAAGCATGTGAACTCATTGAGCAATACGCCAAGGAAAGAAAGGCTTTTGGTCAACCCATCGCCAAGTTTCAGGGCGTTGCCTTCAAGGTCGCCGAGATGAAAGTGCGCGCGGATTCTGCGCGTTTGATGATTTACCGCGCGGCTCGCCTATTCATGAGTGGGACAAAATGCGACCGAGAGGCTTCCATGGGTAAGTTTCTGGCAAGCGAATTGGCGGTAAACGCCTCCACCACCGGGATGTTGTTGCACGGTGGTGCCGGTTACATGGAAGGCATGAAAATCGCACGGCTTTTCCGCGATGCACCCGAAGCCTGGATTGGTGAAGGCACCAATGAAATTCAATTGCACGTCATCGCCAAGACGATGGGGCTGCTTTGACATTCAGAATGGCGAAACCCTATTCTTCATGCTGCGATCCGGAACTTTTCAATGACACAAAACGAATGCAACCCGCATTTTCCTAAACTCTTCTCGCCCATGCGGATTGGCAAACTGGAGGTCAAAAACCGGTTCGTGGTTCCCGCGGTTACGACAAATTTTGCTGAACCCAATGGAGACGTCGGTGACCGTCTCATCAATTATCTTGCCGCTCGTGCACAAGGCGGATTTGGTCTGATCGTAACGGAAAACCTTGGCGTTCACGAATCCGGAAGGGTAATGCCTCGCATGGGCATGGCCGATACGGATGAACGCATTCCACATTTGGCGCGTCTAGCCCAAGCGGTGAAAAGCCACGGTGCGGTTCTCCTGGGACAGATCAGTCACGCTGGCCGTCAGACGCGCAGCAAAATCACGGGCCAACCGCTGCTCGCGCCGTCGCCACTCCCCTGCCCGTTAAATCGGGAAATGCCGCTGGAATTGACGGTGTCGCAGATTGAAATGCTGGTGGATGCTTTTGCCGCCGCCGCGTTCAGGTTGAAGCAAGCAGGGTTTGACGGGGTCGAGATTCACGGCGCTCATGGCTACTTGGTGGCGGCGTTCCTGTCGAACTATGCCAACAAGCGAAGCGATGACTTCGGGGGCAGTCTGGAAAACCGGATGCGGTTTCTGTTGAACATTATTGCTCAGATCCGCGAACGATGCGGGTCCGATTTTCCCATATGCGTCCGTCTCAGCGTGGAAGAATTTGTGACCGATGGGTTGACCTCTAACGAGACCTGCAAGATTGCCCGCGCCCTGGAAGCTGCGGGGGTGCATGCCATTTCAGCGTCGGTCGGAACCTATGAATCCTTCAACCGGCTATCGATGATAACCGGTGAAAAGGAAGGGCGTTGGCTCCCGCTTGCACGTCTGGTCAAACAATCGGTGTCGATCCCCGTTATGGGAGTCGGGCGTCTTAAACGCCCTCATATCGCAGAAGAAGCGCTGGTTCGTGGCGATATGGATCTTGCCGCGTTCGGGCGGGCCTCCATCGCCGATCCGGCTCTCCCCCAAAAAGCCCGCACCCATCAGGAAGACACAACGATTTTCTGTATCGGTTGCAACATCTGTCTAGGTCGATCTTCGCGCCCGCAAACCATTTGCCCGCTAAATCCGGCCGTTGGCGACGAGGCGCGCTGGCGTTTCAGGCCGGCCGAGAAATCGAAGAAACTTCGAATTGAGGGAAGTTCTCTGGCCAGCTTGACTGCGGCATGGGTCGCGGCCGAGCGCGGCCATAGCGTAGAGCTTGCCGTTAACGGCACCGGCTTGGGCGGGATGCAAGGATGGCGTGCCAGGGTGCCGGGAATGGAAGAATACGACGAGGCAATAGAAGCCGCGTGGCTTCGTGCCAAACTTGCCGGTGTGCAGATCGTCGAACCAGACACCGCACCTGTTGGTCTGGTATGGCGTGAAATTGGGCAGCTTCCCATCACCTCGGCCATCCTCGAATCCCGGCCAAATGCTCTTCCGACAAGTGACATCCTTGTTCAGAACACACTTCCCCAAGGAAATGAATTCTGTGAGGTTTTTGGCAGCGATGTTGCAACCACAGAAGCCGCCATTCGCCTTGCAACGGCTGGACGCAGGGTACGCATTGTCACAGCGATGCGCGATATCGCGCATGACGCCCATCCTGGTTATCGCGAAGTATCGCGCAATCGGCTTGCTGCACTCGGAGTAGAGGTTTTGACCGGTTGCGAAGACTGGCGCGACAAGCTTGCAGCTGTGGCGCCGGGGGTTGCGGTCATTGCTGGCGAAGTCGAACCGGGAGAACCACTACCAAAAGCAACGGCAGGCGATGGCGACACCATTGAGATCGTTGATGCCTACGAGGCCGGCGCCATGACTTCTGGTATCTATGCAGCTGCTGATCAGGCGCTGCATTTGTAAGGCTGTTTTGTGGCTGCGGTATTAATATTCGAAAGCTGGATCTGTATCTAATTTCAATGTGCGGAACACTATTTTATTTTTATTGACAGTCGTTCGCCATGATGCATATCAAGGCACTATGTGAGGAAAGAATAAGGTGACGGCGCATGCGTGCGTTACGAACCAGACAGGAGGAAGAATGAAAGGTTTTGATTCATTCAAGGGAAAGGTTGCCGTGGTCACCGGAGCCGGCACAGGCTTGGGTCGGGCTTTCGCGCTTCGACTGGCCGAACTGGGCGCTACCGTCGGTTTGGTAGGGCGTCGAGCTGAACTTCTGGAAGAGACGGCAGAACTGATCAGCGGCCTTGATGGAAACTCCGTGGTCATGCCACTTGATATCCGGGATTACGATGCGGTTGAAAAAGCGTTCGATGACCTTGTGGCGCAAACCGGTCGGATCGACATATTGATCAATAACGCCGCAGGAAATTTCATCGCCCGCGCAGAAGATATCACTGCCAACGGTTGGAGCGCTGTGGTCGGTATCGTTCTGAATGGCTCGTTTTTTTGCGCCCGCGCTGCATCACGCCACATGCTGCCACAACGGTCAGGCAAGATCCTGAACGTCACGGCCAGCTATGCGTGGGTTGGCGGCCCCGGAACGGTCCATTCCGCTTCGGCCAAAGCCGGATTGATCGCCATGGCCAAGACGCTGGCCGTTGAATGGGGTGGACGAAATGTTCAGGTCAATTGCCTGTGTCCCGGCTTTGTCGATACCGAACAATCGCGTGATAAGCTTTGGCCCGGAGACGAAGCACGTCAGCACCTTATGGATCGAATTCCCGCGGGCCGCTTTGGCACGTTGGAAGAAACCGTCGAAGCGGGGATGTATTTGTGCTCGGACGCAGCGAACTACATGAGCGGCGAGGTTCTGACGATCGACGGAGCCGAGTGGCTTAACAAGGGCGCACTTCTTCTGCCGGAAGCCAAGCTATGACCGCGCCCGTTGCTCTTGTCACCGGTGCGAGCCGAAACATTGGTCGTGCCATTGCCCTGACCTTGTCCGAGGCGGGTTACAAGGTTGCTTGTCTCGCTCGCGACAAAGAAGCCTTGGCTGAAACTATTGCGCTGATCGAAGCAGAAGGCGGCACCGCCTCGGCACATTTTGGAGATGTGTCCGACGATGCCGCGCTTGAGCAGTTCGTCAGTGATGCCGCGGAGCTGCATGGGCGCATCGATGTGGTGGTTAACAATGCTGGTGTCATGCGCGAGGCGCGTGCGGAAGACACAGATGCTGCTTCGTTTCGGTCGGTGATGGATGTTAATCTGGTCTCCCATTTCCTGCTTGCGCGTGCGGCCTTCCCGTATCTGAGGCAAAGCAAGGGATGCGTCATCAACATTGGTTCAATGTTTGGCGCTTTGGGTGTCGCATCCGCTGCTTCTTATTGCGCCTCAAAGGCGGCGGTTGAGGGGTTGACCCGTGCCCTGGCTGCGGAATGGGCGCCATCAGAAGTTCGGGTCGTCTGCGTGGCTCCGGGTTATGTGCGTAGTGATATCTCGGCACGCGTGCTTGATGATCCGAAATTATCGCAACATATTTTGAAACGCATCCCGCAACGTCGGGTGGGAGAGCCCTCTGAGGTGGCCGATCTCGTCGCTTTCCTGGCCTCACCCAAGGCGCGTTTTATTACCGGCGAAACCTATGTTGTCGACGGCGGACAACGCATGAGCGTTTGAGATTGAACCGATAAGTCGCACATTTGACAAAGTTTGGCGACGTTCGGTGGGAGGAAATGGAAATGACTATGCCCCAAAACAGGATAGACCGCATCTTTCAAGCCGCAGCCAGCGACAGCAGCGACGCGCCGTTCTTGCTGTTCGAGGACGGAACTTCGGCCAGTTACAGCGATGTGTTTGACCGGGCTTCGCGCCTGGCGTCGGTAATATCCAAAGCGGGCATTGAACCGGGTGAGCGCGTACTCAGCTTGGTCGAAAACAGCCGTGAGGCAATCGAGTTTTTTGTCGGTTGCGCCGTCGCTGGGGTTATCGGTGTTGCCGTCAACTACCACAGTACCGCGCTTGAAATTGTCGCATTGATGGACGACTGCACACCTTCCGGTATTGTCACCCAAGGTATGTTTCTTGAGAGGTTGGCGGAAGTTCCCGGCATCGCCAAACTCAAGTTGCGTCTATTGTCCGAGGCCGAAGCACCCAACTGGCAGAATTATCAGCAGGCTGTTTCAGACGCCGAGCCCCTACCCGTTGATCAGGCTCTTGGAGAGCACGAGCCGGCAATCATGATTTACAGCTCTGGCACAACCGGGCGGCCAAAGGGCATTTTGCTATCCCACCACGGTATTGTGCACAATGCCAAGGCAATCATCGAAGCTCTTGGTTATCAGCCCGGAGACCGGTCTCTGACGCTCTTGCCGCTTTTCTCAAGTTTCGGATTTGCCTTTGACTTCTTGCATATGGCGATGACACGAAACAGCACGGTCATTCTCAGAAAATTTGCAGAAGATGCGGCGCTGAATTGCATTGAACGCTTCGGTGTCACCTTTCTTGCCGGAGTGCCAACAATGTTTGCGCGGCTCTTCACCGATGAGGCAATTGCCGGGCGCGACATTTCCAGCTTGCGACTGATTGATGTGGGCGGCGGGCCGGTCTCGGTACGTCTCAAGAAGATGCTGACGCAGGATTTCGGAATCAGCGTGGTAGAAAGCTATGGGCTGACCGAAATCTCACCAGTGGCCAGCGTTCAGAGAACTGCCGACAATTTTGATTCTGCATCCTGTGGTCTTCCGTTGCCAGGGTTTGAGGTACGCGCGGTCGGTCCGGATGGGCAGGACACGCCGACAAATGAGCCGGGTGAGCTCTATTTCCGTTCTGACACTTTCATGTTGGGCTATTGGAACCAGCCGGAATTGACAGCGAAAACAATCGTAGATGGATGGCTGCACACCGGCGACGTCGGAATCGTCGATGAAAAGGGCGAAATCCAAATTCTCGACCGGACCAAGGACATGATCGTTTCCAACGGGTTCAACGTGTTTCCCAAAGAAATCGAAAACGTCATCCATGAAATAGAAGGCGTCAGGGAATGTGCTGTTGTTGGCGTTCCAGATGACATTCGCGGTGAAGTAATCAACGCCTTCATCGTGCCCAAACCGGACGTATCCCCCGACCCCGAAGCCATAATCGCTTACTGCCGCGAGAAGCTGTCGCGCTACAAGGTGCCACGCGCCATCCATGTGATCGACGAAATGCCACTAACGGCATCGGGCAAAATCAGGCGGCACATCCTGCGCAGCCCCGAACAGCAAATCGCAGAGGATTAAGATGAATACCCAGCGCTATTTTTTGACCGAAGACCAAATCGTGTTTCATGAAACCGTGAAGCGCTTTTGCGATGAACGTATTGCACCGCAAGCCGCCGAGATTGACCGGACTGCCGAGTTCCCCAGAGAGTTGTTTGCGGAAATGGCCGAACTGGGATTTCTTGGTGCGCCCTATGATCCGGATTATGGCGGGGCCGGTTGTGACGCCGTGATGGTCTGCTTGCTACTGGAGGAGGTATCACGAGCGAGTGGTGCAGTGGGCAGCTCACTAAATGCTCATATCAGCCTGGCGTCTTCGGTCATCGCCGATCACGGGAGCGAAGCCCAAAAGCGCAAATATCTCACCGCTCTGACAAGCGGCACAAGCATCGGCGCTTTCGGTCTGACTGAACCGTCAGGCGGCTCGAACGCTGCCGGATGCAAGAGCACCGCACGACGAGACGGCGACGAATTCGTCTTAAATGGCACCAAGGCATTCATTACCAATAGCACTGTCGCCGACATTTTCGTCGTTACAGCAAGAACTGCCGAAGGCACCGGATCAAAAGGCGTGTCAGCGTTCATTCTGGAGAAGGGAATGCCCGGCTTTTCCGTCGGTCCGCAGGACAAAAAGATGGGGATGAACGGCTCCCCCACGGCGATGTTGTTCTTTGACGATGTGCGCGTTCCGGCACACAACATGATTGGCTCCGAAGGCGAAGGCTTTCGCCAATTCGCGCAAACTCTTGACCGAGGTCGCGTCAACGTTGCCTCGCTTTCCGTCGGCTTGGCGCAGGCGGCATTCGACGAAGCGGTCGCCTATGCGCAGGAACGCGAACAGTTTGGTCAAAAAATCGCAAGCTTTCAGGGCATCCAATGGCCGATCGCAGAAATGGCGGCCGACATTGAGGCTTCTCGGCAATTGACGCTGAACGCAGCGCGTATGTACGACGCTGGCCTTCCGATCAAGACGGAAGGCGCGATGGCCAAATACCTCGCTGCCGAAGCTTCACTCAAAGCCGCGAATGCGTCCGTCGAGATCCATGGCGGATACGGCTACATGCGCGACTTCCCGATCGAGCGCATTCTGCGCGATGCCAAGATGTATCAGATCGGCGAAGGCACCAGCCAGATCCAGCGCCTGGTCATTGCCCGGGAAATTCTTGGCCGCCACGCGCTCTGACCCTGACATTTTAGGATAATAACATGACCACACCGGATGTCCTTGTTTCAAAAGACGATAGTATCGCAACAATCACGTTGAACCGCCCGGATAAGCGCAATGCGCAAGGCACGGAGTTTACACCCAACCTGATGGCGGCCCTTGATGAAGTCGAGGCCGACCCGGAAGTCCGGGTTGCTATCCTGACCGGAAATGGGCCGGTCTTTGGCGGTGGTGGAGATCTCAATGAAATCATGAGCACGCAGGAGACCGATCCCGAATGGGAATTCGAACTCGTGCTCGGCTATAACCGGCTGATCTCGCGTATCTATCATTTTGACCGACCGATCATCGCGGCGGTGAATGGCCCTGCAGTGGGGGGCGGCGCCTGCCTTGCTCTTGCATGTGATTTTTCAATCGCCAGCGAGACAGCAGCCTATCATTTTGCCTTTTCGCGGATCGGGCTTTCCGCGGCAGATATGGGTGCGCCGACATTACTGTTGCGTGCGCTTGGGGCGGCGCGGGCGCACTATTACCTGCTGACAGGCGGTGTGATTGACGCCGAACTCGGGCGCGAGTTGGGCCTGTTCGTCGATGTGGTGCCGCCCAACGAACTGATGAATGCCGCCAATCGGGCTGCTGGATCAATCGCGCGTCAATCTCGCCGGGGCAGTACCATCACCAAAACGGCACTGCGGCGTGGTGCCGAAACGCCTTTCGATGCGAGCCTGGAGTATGAGGCCTATCTACAGAGTTTTGCCTTCCGCAGTCAGGAGCACAAAACGCGACTAGGGCAGTTTCTTGAAAAATCACACGCCAGCCGTGGATAGCCTGTAAGACTGAGAGGTAAAGATGAAAGACGTAATACGCTTAGGTTCCGGGTCAGGTTTCTGGGGAGATGCCATTGATCCGGCAGAGGAAAGCCTGCGCAAGGGCAAGCTGGACTATCTCTGCATGGACTATCTTGCGGAACTGACCATGGCGCTCTTGCAGCGCATGAAGCTGAAAAACCCCGAGGCCGGCTATATTCCCGATCTGATTGACCACATGCGCACGCTTTTGCCGCTGGCGCGTAAATCCGGCACGCGCATCATCTGCAATGGTGGTGGTGTAAATCCACGCGCGGCGGGAGAACAGCTACGGGTACTTGCCAACGAACTCGGCCTCTCCGGCCTGCGCATCGCTGTGGTCGAGGGCGACGACATGGTCGACAGGATGGATCAGCTCGTCGAGGCCGGAGAGACATTGGAGAACATGGAAACTGGCGAGAACGGCTTTAACGAGCTGCGCGAGCGGGTTGTGGCTGCCAATGTCTATACTGACAGCTCGGGTATTCGCCAGGCACTTGCCGAAGGTGCGGATGTTGTCGTGACCGGACGTGTTTCCGACAACGCGCTCTACGTCGGGCCGATTATGCACGAATTCGGCTGGAGCCATGATGCAGACCATGCCGATCTGATCGGGTCGGCAATCACAGCAGGCCATATCGTTGAATGCGCTTCGGCGTGCAGCGGCGGGATGTCTTCATGCTTTGACGAGATGCCGCAGATGGGCATGGTAGGGTTTCCCATCGTCGAGTTTTCGCGCGACGGGTCATTCGTGGTGACCAAGCCTGAAGCGACGGGTGGAAAGGTGAACAGTTTCACCGTCAAGGAACACCTTGTCTATGAAATCGCGGATCCTGCGAATTATATCATGCCCGACGGCATCGCCGATTTCACCTCCCTGACACTAGAGGATTTGGGAAACGACCGAGTACGCGTCAGTGGCGTGCGCGGCAAGGGTGTTCCCGACCGGCTGAAGCTGGTGGTTGGCTATCAGGATGGCTGGATCGGAGAGGGAACGGTGATGTTTCCCTGGCCGCGTGCCTATGAGCGTGCCGTGAAGGCCCGCCAAACTCTGACCGAGCGGTTTGAGCGTCTCGGACTTGTGGCCGACGACATATTGTTCAGTTTTGTAGGGCTTGACACCCTGCATGGCCCGGCGGCCAAGAATACCGAAATTCCTGATCTGAACGAAATCGGTCTGCGCGTCGCGGCCAAAACCCGTTCGCGAAGCGAAGCCGACAAGATCCGCCGCGCTTGTACCCAGCTTTGGATCATGGGGCCGGGCGGATCGGCGTTTGGAACACCATCCAAGCCGCGCCCGGTGGTGGCCGTCTGGCCGACATTGATCGACCCTGCCGCTGTCACTCAAACCGTTACCCATTTGGAGGTCTGATACTCATGAGCAGAATTTTGGCCGACATTGCCTATGTCCGTTCTGGCGACAAAGGCGACACCGTAACCATCGGAGTTATCGCGCGTAGCCCCGATGATTACCCGCGCATCAAACGCAGTGTAACCGTAGATAAGGTACGTGATCTCTTTGGCGACTGGGTGAAGGGGCCCGTTACCATCTATGAGATGGACAATATCGAATCCGTTGTCGTCTACATGGAAGCCGCGCTGGGCGGCGGTGCGACGCGTACCTTGCGGTTGGATCAGACCGGCAAGGCCCTCGGTAACGCTATCCTGCGCTTGCCCGTGGACAAAGACAACGCATGAGCGTGCTTCGATCAGACATAAACCCCGGCTCTGAGGCATTTCGCAACAACCAGGCAGCCTTTGAATTGCAACTTGAGGCCGTTGAGACCGCGCGTCAGGCAATCCTGTCTGGCTCGGGCAAGACGAAGCCCGACAAGCTGCCTGTGCGTGTTCGGATAAACCGGCTACTCGACCCCGGTTCGCCGTTTGTAGAGGTGGGTCAGTTTGGCGCCCATGACATGTATGGTGGTGCGGTCTACTCTGGTGGGATTGTGACCGGCATCGGCATGGTAAGCGGACGGCTGGCAATGGTCGTTGCCAATGATGGCAGCGTTAAGGGCGGAACCTATTATCCAATCACCATTCGCAAGCATATCCGCGCCCAACAGATCGCCCGTGAGAACGGACTGCCTTGCATCTATCTGGTCGATTCCGGCGGCGCGTTCCTGCCGCTTCAAGACGAAATCTTTCCTGACGAGAACCAGTTTGGCACGATTTTTCGGAACATCGCGGAAATGTCTGCGCTCGGCCTGCCGCAAATCGCCGCCGTGATGGGGTCGTGCACTGCTGGCGGGGCCTATATTCCGGCAATGTGCGATGAAACCGTGATTGTGCGCGGCACCGGAACGATCTTTCTTGGTGGACCGCAACTCGTGCAGGCAGCCACAGGCGTTAAAATTGACGCCGAGTCGTTGGGCGGTGCCGATCTGCACACAACACAAAGTGCTGTGGCAGACCATCTGGCGCGCGACGATGAACATGCTTTGCGTCTGGTGCGTGATATCATGGCACGCAGCCCGGGGGCGTCTCCCGTCGCTCCTCCTCTCCCTCCTGAGGAGCCGCTCTATGACCCGGCGGAACTGCCAGGCTTGATCAGCGCCAACCCGCGTGAACCGATCCGTCCACGCGAAATTCTAGCGCGGCTGCTCGATGGCAGTCGGTTTGACGAATATCGTGCCCGTTGGGGAACGACGATCCTCTGTGGCACCGGCGCAATTGGTGGCTTTCCTGTGGGCGTGCTCATCAATGATGGCGTGTTGTTTTCCGAAAGTGCACAGAAAGCCGCGAATTTCATAGAAATATGCTGTCAGCGCAATATCCCGCTCGTCTTTCTCCACAATATCAGCGGCTTTATGGTTGGGCAGGAATATGAAGCGGACGGCATTGCGCGTCACGGGGCCAAGATGGTGAATGCCGTCTCTTGCGCTGCGGTGCCAAAATTCAGCGTTCTGATCGGCGGCAGCTACGGTGCCGGCAATTTTGCCATGTGCGGGCGTGCCTTCGGACCGCGCATGATGGCGATGTGGCCGAATGCTCGCACCTCGGTCATGGGGGGTGAACAGGCGGCCACCGTATTGGCGTTGGTGCGCGAGGCGCAGCTCAACAAACAAGGCGAAGAGTTCGATTCCGAGGCGCAGACAGCCTTCAAGGAACCGATCCTCAAGCGCTATGAGGAAGTTAGCCAACCGCTCCATGCTGCTGCTCGGATGTGGGTGGACGCCATTATCACGCCACAGCAAACCCGTGACTGGCTTGGCCTGGGGTTGTCTATGGCGGCTGGCGGCCCAAGCAAGGAAACGCGCTTTGGGGTGTTCAGAATATGAAGATGTTTTCACGTATCCTTATCGCCAACCGCGGCGAAATCGCCTGTCGGATCGCACGCACCTGTCGGCGGCTCGGAATCGAATATGTCGCTGTCTATTCTGAGGCAGATGCTGGCGCGCTGCATCTTGAAGGTGCCGCCGAGACGGTCTGTATCGGTGCCGGACCGTCAAGCGAAAGCTATCTTGATATGGCCCGACTGATAGTCGTCGCCACGGCGACCGGCTGTCAGGCGGTGCATCCTGGCTATGGGTTCCTGTCCGAAAATGCCAGCTTTGCCAGCGCCGTTGAGCAAGCGGGATTGGTTTTCATCGGCCCTCGGCCCGAAACAATCGAGGCGATGGGTGATAAGGCCCGTTCAAAAGCGATGATGCGCGCCGCCGGTGTGCCGGTAGTGCCCGGTAGCGACGTGGCCAGCGACGATCCCGCCCGCCTTGTCGAGCTTGCCAGTGAGGCCGGGTTTCCGGTGTTACTCAAACCAACCGGCGGCGGCGGCGGAAAAGGGATGGTTGTTGTAGACGACCCAACCGACCTGAAAACAGCCGCAGAAGCAACCATCCGGCAGGCCAAGGCAAGTTTCGGCGATGGCCGGCTTTTGGTTGAACGGTTTATTACCGCTCCGCGTCACATTGAGGTTCAGGTCTTCGGAGACAGCAGCGGCAATGTTGTTCACCTGTTTGA
The DNA here is from genome assembly GCA_021555075.1 of Rhodobacteraceae bacterium LMO-JJ12. Lineage (NCBI taxonomy): Bacteria > Pseudomonadati > Pseudomonadota > Alphaproteobacteria > Rhodobacterales > Paracoccaceae > Rhodobacteraceae bacterium LMO-JJ12. Next base: position 135,992 of record JAKGBX010000004.1, on the reverse strand, counting down.
GCGCGAATGTTCACTGCAACGACGTCATCAAAAAGTGATTGAGGAAGCGCCTGCAACCAATTTGCCCCACGCTACCCGTATCGCAATGCGCGAGGCGGCAGTGAAGGGCGCAGCGGCGCTCGGGTATCGCAATGCGGGAACGTTTGAATTCATATTCAGCCCCGATAGCAGCGAGTTCTTCTTTCTTGAAGTGAATACGCGGCTTCAGGTTGAGCATCCAGTGACCGAGGCAATCACCGGTCTCGATCTGGTTGAATGGCAATTGCGCGTGGCGGCTGGTGATAATCTCCCGTTGCCTCAGGATGCGATTGTCGCGCGTGGTCATGCAATGGAAGCGCGTATCTGCGCAGAAGACCCCTTGCTTGATTTCCGCCCCGCCCCTGGACGTATCACGCACGCGGGCTGGCCCGCTAGCGCACGGGTGGACACCGGTGTGCAATCAGGCGGTAACGTCCCGGTATTCTACGATCCTATGATTGCCAAAATCATCGTCCACGAACCAGATCGTGAAACGGCACGCAGATCGCTACACAAGACACTCCTTGAAACGCAAGTCGCTGGTGTCACCACAAACATTGGTTTTTTGGCTACGCTTTTGACCAATCCGGCAGTAATCGCAGGTACCGCTGATACGGGTTTGATCGCCAATAATCTCGACGCGCTTGTCGCAGACGCTCCCGATGAAGAAGCCGCAGCAGTTGCTGGCGCCATGCAACTTGTGCGCCCGCAATTTTCTGATGCATGCGCCTCTCCCTGGTTCGGACAGCATGGCCGTGGCGGGTTTGATCGCCAGGCGCTTGCTGCCGATGCGCCAATGGGCAGTGTTGTTATCTTGCAAAACGAAGCCCCTCTTACCGTCCATGTGATCGCGCGCAGCGGTGATCTGGCACACCTAGCCATCGGCGACAGGACTTTTCACGTCGAGATTGCAAAGGCCGGGTCTCCCAATAGGCCCTGGACAGGCACAATCGACAACCGAAGCTGGACGGCAATCGCCACTTCCGACGGTTTTGAAACCCAGATCGACGGTTGGCGTAACTTACTTGCACGGCCCAATATCGAAGACGACCTGCTTGATGGTGGGGCCGGAAAGGCGGTGGCTCCTTTGCCCGGTGTGGTCTCAGCGGTGTTGGTTGAAGCCGGCGCACGGGTCACACGCGGGCAGGTGTTGACCATCGTTGAGGCGATGAAAATGGAAAACCCCGTTCTTGCCCTCACTGACGGTGTGGTTGACGAGGTGCTTTGCGCGCCAGGTGATACGGTATCATCAGGACAGGCTCTGGTCCGGGTCACCCCCGATCCTTCGGAATGAAAGGGCGCGTTTCATGACATCCGCTTCCCCTCCCCTTCTTTTTACCCCGCTGCGATTGCGTGAGGTCGAATTTCCCAACCGCATCGCGATTTCTCCAATGTGCCAGTACTGCGCCACAGATGGGATGGCCGATGACTGGCACCTTGTGCATCTGGGTCGTTTTGCCATCGGTGGCGCAGGTCTCGTGATGGTCGAGGCCACGGCAGTTGAAGAACGCGGACGGATCTGCCACGGCGATCTCGGGCTTTACCGTGATGAGCAAATAGCACCATTGCGACGAATCTCCGATTTTCTGCGTAGCAATGGATCCGTTCCCGGCATTCAGATTGCGCACGCCGGACGCAAGGCGAGCATGCAGCGCGCCTGGCGTGGAAATGGCCCGCTTGGGCCAGAAGACCATGCGCGAGGTGAATTGCCATGGCGGGTGATTGCGCCCAGCCCCATTCCCGGTAACGAAGGTTGGCTATTGCCGGACGAGATGACACAGCAGGATATTGCTGCGCAGATTGAAGCTTGGTGCGCGGCGGCCGAGCGCGCCGAACGTGCAGGTTTCGACGTGCTCGAATTACATCTTGCACATGGCTATTTGCTACATTCCTTTCTCTCGCCACTTTCCAATACTCGCGAGGATGAATGGGGGGGCAGTTTCGAAAACCGCTGTCGCCTGCCTCTGGAAATCGTGCGCGCCGTTCGCGCCGTGTGGCCCGCCAACAAGCCCCTGTTTGTGCGCATTTCCGCGGTAGACGGGATGGAAGGCGGTTGGGAGTTGGACGATTCATTGCGACTTGCCGATATGCTTCGCGAAGCCGGAACCGATCTCGTAGATTGCTCGTCCGGCGGGTTGGCAGCTTCGGCCACCGCGCCAGGCGCAAAGAATTTGCCACGAAGTGCCGGGTTTCAGGTTCCTTATGCCGCAGCCATTCGGCGTCATACTGGTTTGCCAGTCATGGCGGTCGGGCTAATCTTGACACCGGAACAAGCCGAAGCAGTGCTTGCTGCAGGCGACGCCGACATGATTGCGATTGGTCGGGGTGCGCTGAACGATCCGAATTGGCCTGAACATGCCCGCCAGATTCTCGACCCTGATCAAGCCGGGCACAACATACCGCCACAGGTCGGCTGGTGGCTCATTCGTTGGCTGAAACAACTTCGCTCGCTCGGCCTGTCGTGACCACTGCGCATTATGAAATCTGAAAGAAAGCCCTGCAACATGGAACCCAATACGACCACTGAAACCATCGACGCGTCGATGCTCACCAAGGCCACGGCCGAACTGACGGATCTGCTCAAATTGCGCACGCTTCCAATTGGCCTGAAGCTGTTTGAGGATGTGGACGAGATGATGCGCATCAAGGGCATCCGGACCCCACGCGACGGAAAGCGTTTCTCAACCTGCCAGCTCGTTACCCAGTCGCGCTACAACGGCACTACACTTGGTATTGTGCACGATAATCTTCTCCCCAACTCCAACTGTGGCGGGGTCGTCGGACTTAACGTTCCAGGTGAGAACTATCTCAGTGGTGAAAAGATGGACGGAGTCTGGTTCGATAACAGAGAAGCTTCTCGCGCGCATCAGGCGCAGATGCCGCGTGTTCCGGCCGGTCGGTATAGTGGTCTGGCGGCGTCACCGCTGCGCAATGCTCGGCTTGATCCTCCTGACATCTGCATGTTCTACGCCACTCCCGGCCAGATGATCCTGTTCGTCAACGGCTTGCAGCGGAAAACCTACAAGCGGTACGATTTCTCGATCACGGGTGAAAGTGCCTGCGCCGATAGTTGGGGACGTGCGCTCGCGACAAGGGAAACCAGCATCTCGATTCCCTGTTATGCCGAAAGACGCTTCGGCGGCGTCGCTGATGACGAGCTGTTGATTGCAATGCCACCAGACGAATTCCTGAGCGGTATAGACGGTTTGAAAGGGCTTCATAAAGCGGGTTTGCGCTATCCGATCATCCCATACAGCGTTGCGGTCGACCCGGCTGAAGGTCTTTCTGCCAGTTACGGAGCACAAAAGCGCTGAGCGGAAAACGAACGTGGTTTTTTTGGGCTGCGGCCTGCTAATTCTGTTCCCGCTCTAAAGGTGGTGGCTTGTCATGCACGAAACCTGTCGCCCAAATGGGGGTGGAATGCGTGGGGCGTAGCCCGATAACAGAGGTGCCTTTGTGATACGGCCGCCTTCGCGTCTCGTGCCGACGGTTAGCCAACTGCAACCCTTGCAACAGCGCCGTCACCTTTCGGTCGCCATAGCGGCCGTATTGTTTGGCCAATCGCATCATCGCCAGACGCAAGGCACAATCATTCATGGACTTCGCTTGAGACCGCAGGCTTGAACGCTCCTGTCTGCGCAACCTGCGCAAACGTCCGATTTTTTCAGAACCGTTCAAACAGCCGTGTCCGTGTCCACCCCTGCGCATCTACCTCCACCAGCCGTAGCAGATGCCAGACCAGCGCGAGATTGGACGAAACCACAGGAATCCCGAGGTCCGCCTCCGCCGTTTGCAGAATGCCCAGCGTTCGCAGGTTCGTGCAACTTACGAAAACCGCTTCACAGCCCTCTGTGCGTCCCAATGTCTTGATGGCGTTCAATGTGTCCGCTTCGCAGATCCGTGCCACCGTCCAGTCATCACTCTGCTGAAAGCTCGCCTGAGCAAGCACGTCTATCCCGCCCTGCGCGAGCGCATTGATCAGTGGCGCGTTCACGCTTTCCACATAGGGTGTCAGCAATGCAATCCTGCGCACCTCCAACGCCGCGAGCGCTGCCAAAACCGCGCTAAGCGGATCGCTGACCGCCGCCGTGTCCTGTGTTTGAGCGATCAGCGCCGCGACCCGCTCGGGTCCGATCACCGTGGCCCCCGAGGTACAGCCATAGCCAACCGCGTCCAGCCCTTTGGGCAACAGCGCCGCAGTCGCGCTCATATGGGCCTCCATGGTTCTCAGCGCCTCGGGCGTCACATCCGCCTCAGCCGGGATGCGCGCATGCAACAGGCTCACAGGCCTGCGCGCCAGTATCTTGCGCGCTTCATCCTCCAGCGTTTCATCCGTCGACAAGACAATCAGACCCAACCGCCCCAGCACGCCGGACCCTTCGTCCAGTTGAAAACTCAACCCCATGTCGCCCCCCTTCCCCTTCAATCTGGCATGAAACACCCGCATCGCAAAGCCAGCCCTTGCAGCCGCCGCGTTTTCGCGCAGACTTCCACCAGACCACCAAGGGAAAGGAAGCCCAATGTCCGACGCCCCCGTCACCAACATCGACCCGGTCGCCTTTGCCGCCGATCCCTACCCGTTTCTGGCAACCATGCGCGCCACAGCGCCGGTCACCTTCGTGCCTGAACTCGGTGCCACGCTCTTTACCCGTCGCGATGACATTTTTGAGCAGGAAAAACGCGTCGAGGTCTTTTCCTCGCATCAGCCCGACGGCCTGATGACAATCCTGATGGGCGAAAACATGATGCGCAAGGATGGCCCGGCCCACGCCGTTGAACGCAAAGCCCTGTTTCCCAGCCTCTCGCCCAGAACCGCGCGCGACCATTGGGCGCCGCAGTTTCGCGACAAAGCCGAAGACATTCTCGCAGAACTCGCTCCCAAGGGCGCCTGCGATCTGGTGCGCGACTATGCCATGCCGGTCTCGGCCGAAGCGCTCAAGCTGGTCACCGGCCTCACCAACATGCCTGCAAGTGAACTTGACCGTGTCAGCCAGGGCATGATCGACGGCTGCTCAAATTACACCGGCAACGCCCAGATCGAGGCCAATTGCCACGATTGCACCGCCTCGATCGACGCCCATATCACCGAAATGATGCCGCTCCTCGCCCAATCGCCCAACCAATCGGCCCTCTCGGTGCAAATGCAGGCCGGGCTTGATGACGCCGCTATCCGTGCCAACATCAAACTGATCATATCGGGTGGTCAAAACGAGCCGCGCGATGCCATCGCCGGGGCAGCTTGGGCGCTGCTCACCCATCCCACCCAACTCGCTCTGATCCATCAGGGCCAAGCCACATATGCCCAAGCGTTTGAAGAATATACCCGCTGGATTTCTCCCATCGGCATGTCACCGCGCCGGATCGCACGCCCCGACACCAATTGTGGCGTCACCTTCGCACCAGACGACCGGGTCTTTTTCATGTTCTCCTCCGCCGGGCGCGACGAAACCTATTTCGATGCCCCCGACCAATTTGACATCACCCGCAACACCGCCGCCGCGATTCCCTTTGGCGCGGGTCCGCATTTTTGCGGTGGGGCCGCCATTGCGCGCACCCTCATTGCCGATATCGCCTTGCCGCTGCTGTTTGCGCATCTGCCAAACCTACGCCTCACCGACAGTGCCCGCTTTCACGGCTGGGCCTTTCGCGGCCCGCTTTCAATGCCTGTTGCCTGGACGGTCTAGCCTTGCCCCCGCGCACGCCCTGCCCCATATCTCTGATATGTTGCGTTTCACACCCATCCTTCTGGCGATTATCTATGGAATCGTCCTCTATCGGTTCTCCGCCTGGCGCACCGCGCGCGAACTTGACGAGAAATCGAGCGAGCTTGCCGATCCCTCGCTAAAACCGCTGTTTGATCGCATGGCCGCCGCGCTCGACCTGCCGCGCATACGTGTGCATCTCTACGAGGTCGCCCCGGTCAACGGCCTCGCCGCCCCCGATGGGCGCATCTTCCTGACCCGTGGTTTTTACGAAAAATACCGCGCGGGCGAAGTCACTGGCGAAGAGCTCGCCTCGGTCATCGCGCATGAACTCGGCCATGTCGCCTTGGGCCATTCGCGCCGCCGGATGATCGACTTCTCAGGCCAGAACGCCATTCGCACGGCGCTGATGATGGTGCTGGGCCGCTTCATTCCGGGCGTCGGCCCCTATCTTGCCGGTCTGATCACCTCGCTCGTCGCCGCGCGCCTGTCGCGCTCGGACGAATACGAGGCCGATGAATACGCCTCTGCCCTCCTTACCAAGGCCGGCATCGGCACTGCCCCGCAAAAGTCCCTCTTTACCAAACTCGAAGCGCTCACCCAGTCCAACAGCGGCAGCGCCCCCGCCTGGCTCCTGTCACACCCCAAAACGCGCGAACGCATCAAGGCCATAGAAACCCACGAGAAAAAGTGGTCCTGATCCGCTTCATCTTGCCAAAAATATTCCGGGGTGAGGGCGCAAAATCTATGATTTTGAGACCGAGGGGCAGCGCCCCTGCAATCCCCTAGCTCAATCCAGACGCGCGCTTACAGCCTTGCCCAAACGGGGCAGCCGCGCCTTTTTCATCAACCCGCGCGCGCTCCACGCCTCCTGCGAAAGCCGCCGGGCCTCCTGCAAGACACGACGTACCACATCCTCGACCGCCGCCCGATCCGCCTGCCAAAACCCGAGCAGGAACGCATCCGGATCGGCCCGGCTCAGTCCCTCTTCGGCCAACACCCCACGGGGAAAATCCTTGGCATTCAGCGTCACGATCACATCCGCTGACCCCGCCACAGCCGCCGCCAGAACATGAACATCCGCAGGATCAGGCAGCCACAACCGCGCCTCCAGCGATGGCGCCCAGGCGACCCGCGCCGCAGGCCATGCGACCGACAACACCGCCGCCTCGCCGCGCGCCAGCGCCTCGCCCTCGGGGCCAAGCTTGGCCGCCGCGCGCGCCCATTCCTCCAGAATACGCTCTGACCACAAGGGCGCAAACGCCCCCGTTTCCGCCACGCCCAGAAGAACTTCGCGCATCACCGTCGGGTAAAGAACGCAGGTATCCAGAACCGCTCTCACAGCCGGAAAAACAACGCCTTGAGATAGCCGCTCTCGGCCAATTGTGAATGCATCGGATGATCCGGCCCGGCAAAACCGGTGTGAATCAGCGCGCTGCTGCGCCCCGCCCGGCCAATCCCCCGGATCGACGCCGCCCTGAACCGCTCAAGATCAGCGGCATGCGAGCACGAACACAGCACCAATATGCCGCCCTCCGCGACCAACGTCGCCGCCATCCGCGCCGCTTTCTCATAGGCACGCAACCCCGGCTCCAACGCCTGTTTGCTTGGCGCAAACGCGGGCGGATCCGAAATCACCATGTCAAACTTTGCGCCCTCATCGGCCAGCGCCGTCATCACCTCGAAGGCATCGCCCTTGCGGGTGGCAAACCGCTCGGCGCATCCCATTCGCGCCGCGCCCTCCTGCGCCAGCGTCAGTGCCGGAGCCGAGCCATCTACCGCCAGCGCGCTCTCGGCCCCTCCCGCCAGACAGGCCAACCCGAAGCCGCCCACATGGCTGAACACGTCCAATACCTTCGCGCCCTTTGCCATGCGCGCCGCGAATGCATGGTTTTCACGCTGATCGAAATAGAGCCCGGTTTTCTGCCCGCCCATCAGATCGGCCAGATAACTCGCACCGTTCATCTCCACGGCCACAGGCGCCTCGGGTGCGTCGCCCAGCAAAACTGCCTGCCCCTCGTCAAGCCCCTCAAGCCCCCGCGCGCGCCCACTGGCGTTCTTCAAAATGCAGGTGACCCCCGTCACCTCGCCCAGCGCCGCACAGAGATCGTCCAACATCATCTCGGCCCACGCCGCATTCGGTTGAACCACCGCAACATCGCCGAACCGGTCAATCACCACACCGGGCAGGCCATCGCCCTCGGCATGGATCAGGCGGTAATAGGGCGTCGCGTAAATCTTCTCGCGCAGGTCCAGCGCCCGGCGCAGCTTGGCTGCGATCCAGGCGCGATCAATCACCGCGGCGGGGTCGGCGTCCAGCACCCGGCAGAAAATCTTGGAACTCGGGTTGACCGCCACAACCCCCAGATCGCGCCGCTCGGCGTCCTGCAACAGGGCAATCGCGCCGGGAGACAGCGCCTTGGTGCGCCGGTCGCTCACCATATCATTGGCAAAGACCCAGGGCGCCCCATGGCGCAGCCTGCGCGCATCGGCTTTCGGTTTCAGACGGACAACGGGATAAGGGGACAGCTGCATGGCCGTCCCCTTACATGTTTCATGAAGCCTGTGGAAGAGGGCTTAGAACAGCCCGGTCGTCCGGTCGCCCGACTTGAGCGGCGCCGCCGTGGCATTCCTTGTCACCGTATCTGTCGCCATGCTGCGAACCGGCGCCCCGGTGATCCCCAACTCTTGCTGGAAAACCGCCGTCAACTGGTTGTTGATCCGAACCCGCTGGGTGATCCCGTTGCGTTCCGCCGCAATCGCGCGCGCCCCGCCAAAGGCCTTGAACGTCGCGTCGATCTCGCGCGGCGCGGCCACCGGGCGGCGTGTTTCAGGGTCAAGGAAGTTCATCACGAACATGATTTCATGGCGTCCGCCCACTGTATAACGGGCCTTCTCGGTCAGCGCATGAAAGCGCTTCACTTCCACATCGACAATCACAGGCATCGCGCCATTGGCACCCTTCGTGCCCTGGACCAGGCTGTCTTCAAAGATCCGCTTGACCTGCGCCCGGCGGTCGCCCAATGCCTCGCCGCGCCACACAATATCTCCCGAGGGGTAATAGCTGTTGGCTTCCGACGGTTTCAGCGCTTGCGGCACGCGGACCTCGAACCCTTCGACCTTCATCGACGGTGCTGCGATAGTCGTCGCCGCCGCCTCTGTGCTCGCTTCAAACGGTGCGTTGCGCGATGCAACATCCATGCTGGCACAGCCCGAAACGGCCGTTCCCAATGCGATCAGTGCTACCATACGAACATATTTCATGCTCAATCTCCTCGGGCCTACTGCCCATTTTTCGCTCGCTTTCGAGGATCGGTTCCAATTGAGACCAATTTTGGGCAGACCTGCGGAAATGGCGGGGTAATGCCATGGCAGCACAGTCATTCGCATCTACTTTGAGTCTTTCGTGCAACAGATCAGGCAGTTGTTAGCGCTAAATCTCTCTGGTAAGTCTCGCCAGACAAGGCAAACTGGCTCTCATCGACAGGAACGAGGCGTTAACCATGGCTCTCCACCCAACGGTTCAAAAAGTCACTGATCGCATCATCGCGCGTTCGCACGACGGGCGTGCGCGCTATCTCGACACAATTCGCGCCGCCGTCGAACAAGGCCCGGCACGCGGCCATCTCAGTTGCTCGAACCAGGCCCACGCCTATGCCGGTATGGCTGGCGATCAGGACCGGCTTGCTACCACTCAGGCGCCCAATCTCGGCATCGTCACCGCCTATAATGACATGCTCTCGGCGCATCAGCCCTTCGGCGCCTTCCCCGACCGCATCAAGGAAACCGCCCGCCGCCTCGGCGCCACGGCGCAGGTCGCGGGCGGCGTGCCTGCAATGTGCGATGGTGTCACCCAGGGTCAGGCCGGCATGGAACTGTCGCTGTTTTCGCGCGACGTAATCGCGCTGGCCGCCTCGGTGGCGCTTTCGCACAACACGTTTGACGCCGCCATCTTGCTGGGCACCTGTGACAAGATCGTGCCGGGCCTCGTCATGGCGGCGGGTGCCTTTGGTCATCTGCCGATCATCTTCCTTCCCGGCGGCCCGATGACCTCGGGCCTCTCGAATGATGACAAAGCCGAGGTGCGCCGCGAATTCGCCGCGGGCAAGATCGATCGTGCCGCCTTGATGGCCGCCGAAATGGCCGCCTATCATGGTCCCGGCACCTGTACCTTCTATGGCACCGCCAATTCCAACCAAATGCTGATGGAGATCATGGGCCTGCACTTGCCCGGCGCCGCCTTCGTCAACCCGAATACCGATCTGCGCCACGCGCTGACCGATGCGGGGGTTGAGACGATCCTGCGCCAAACCGCACTTGGCGATGATTTCCGCCCCGTCTCGGCCATTCTGGATGAACGCGCCTTCGTCAACGGCATCGTCGGGCTGATGGCCACGGGTGGCTCAACCAACCTCATGCTGCACTTGCCCGCCATGGCGCGCGCCTTCGGCATCCACCTCACGCTCGAAGATTTTGCCGAGCTGAGCGAAATCACACCCCTCTTGGCGCGCGTCTATCCCAACGGCCTCGCAGACGTGAACCATTTTCACGCCGCCGGCGGCCTTGGCTATGTCATTGCCCAGCTGATCGACGCGCGGCTGGTGCATGAAGACGTGCAAACCATCACCGGCACCGGCCTCGGCGCCTATACCAAGGAACCCCACTTCCCCGAAGGCGGCCCGCTCTCTTGGTCCCCCGGTGCCACGCACCCGGAAAACGACAGGATCCTGCGCCCCGCCTCCAACCCCTTCCAACCCACAGGCGGCCTCAAGCGTCTGCTTGGCAACCTTGGCGAAGGCATCATCAAGCTCTCCGCCGTCAAGCCCGAACATCATTTGATCGAGGCCCCCGCCCGCGTCTTTGAAACCCAACAAGCGGTGATCGACGCCTTCAAGGCGGGCACGCTCGATGGCGATGTCGTCGTGGTGCTGCGCTTTCATGGCCCGCGCGCCAATGGCATGCCCGAAGTCCACGGCCTCACCCCGACCCTCTCGGTGATGCAGGATCGCGGCCAAAAGGTCGCTCTGGTGACGGATGGGCGCATGTCCGGCGCGTCGGGCAAGGTTCCCGCCGCAATCCACCTTGCGCCGGAATCCGCGATGGGTGGCCCGCTTGCGCGGGTTGTGGATGGCGACATCATCCGCCTTGATGGGGCCGCTGGCAGCCTCGAAAACCTCTCGCAGGATTTTGCCAACCGCGCGCCAGCAATCCCCGATCTCACCGCGCTCCATTCCGGCACCGGCCGCGAATTGTTCGAACTGTTCCGCCGCAACGCCACCTCATCCACAACCGGCGCAAGCCCGCTTTTCTCGGACGAGGACGCGCCATGACCCCCGCCGCCACAAGCGCCGAAACCCTGCGTCTATGCCGCATCGCCCCGGTGATCCCGGTCATTGTGATCAACGATCCGGCCCATGCCGCCCCCCTCGCGCGCGCGTTGATCAAAGGCGGGTTGCCGGTGCTCGAAGTGACCCTTCGCACCGATGCCGCACTTGAGGCAATCGCGGCGATGGCCGAGGTGCGCGGCGGCATCGTCGGCGCGGGCACGGTGCTCAGCCCCCAAGACGTAAACGCCGCCAAAGCCGCAGGCGCGCGCTTCGCGGTCTCACCCGGCGCAACCGACACGCTGCTCGATACTTGCGAGGCCGAGAACTTGCCACTTCTTCCCGGCGCCACCACCGCAACCGAAGCAATGCGCCTGCTTGAACGCGGCTACAGCACCCAGAAATTCTTCCCCGCCGAAGCAATCGGCGGCGCGCCCGCGCTCAAGGCGATCGGCGCGCCCCTGCCCCAGATCACCTTCTGCCCGACAGGCGGCATCTCACCCGGCAATGTGGCTGACTACCTCGCTCTGAGCAATGTCGCCTGCGTTGGTGGAAGCTGGGTCTGCCGCAATGATCTGATCCTCGCCGGGGATTGGGACGCTATCGAGGCTATCGCGAAACAGGCCGCCGCCCTGCCGCGCACCTGACATCTCACCTTGGCCGTGGCTTGCACCGCGCGCGTCAGCCCAGCCGCCCGCGCCGCCCGCCGCGTCGCCCGGTCTTTGCCGCCTTTTCCAACCCTTCGCGCAACACCTGGCTCATTGGATGCGGGCCTTCGCCCTCGTGGCGCTCCAGAAGCGTCGCAATCGCCGCGCGCGCATCTGCCCCGTCGGGCAGGCTCAGCGCCCAATCGAGAAAAACCGAGCGGCATTCCTCAAGCCCCAGATCCATGCGATACGCCTCGCGGATCAGAGCCTTGGGATCAAGTGTATCGCCCTTCATCCCTTGCCCCCGGTCTTTCGCGCGGGCGGCACCCGACCCAGAGCCGCCTCAATCACCGTCACAGCCGCCGCGCTGCGCGCCTGCATTTCCTCGGCCAACGCCGCAAACCCATCAATCCCGGTTTCACGTTTCAGCATCGCGGCCCCTCCGGCGCCCACCCCCTCAGGCGTCAATGGCTTGCCACTCAAAAGCCGCGCCACCGCCTGCACCTGCCAGCAAAGCCGGTAAGACGCCTCCAGCGCTTTCAAGTCCGCGTCACTCAACCAACCAATTGCGACACCCCCTTCAAGCCCTTGAGATACCGAGCATCCCACCGCCCCCGCCATCAAGGCACCGGCCTGCGCGATCATCTCCACATCCTGCAACCGTCCCGGCCCGATCTTGGCATCCCAGACATTGCTGGGCGCTTTCGCCGCCGCAATACGCGCCCGCATCTCGCCAGTTTGCTTGAGAACTTCGGCCCGATCCAACCCCTTTTGCGCCAAAATCTCGGCGCGAAACGTCTCGATATCTTCGCCAAGCCCATCATCACCCGCCACCACCCGCGCGCGCGTCAGCGCCAGATGCTCCCAAACCCAGGCCTTCTCGGTCTGGTAGGTCTGAAAGCTGCCCCAACTGGTCGCCACAGGCCCCTGCGTGCCTGACGGGCGCAGCCGCATATCAACCTCGTAAAGCCGCCCCTCCGACATCTGCGCCGTCACGGCGGTAATCATCGCCTGGGTCAGGCGCGCATAATAAGGGCGCACCGCAAGCGGGCGTCGCCCCTCCGACATTTCGGCGCCATCCGGGTCATAAATCACGATCAGATCCAAATCCGAGGTCGCAGTGAGGCGTTGCGACCCCAAACTCCCCATCCCCAAAAGGCACGCCCCACGACCCGGCAAGACCCCGTGCTTGGTGGCAAATTGCGCCACAACCTCGGGCCAAAGCGCGCGCAGGAATGCCGAGGCCAGATCAGCATATTCGCGCCCCGCCTCTTTCGCACCAATCAATCCGCGCAGATGATGCACCCCCACCCGGAAATGCCATTCTTTGGCCCATCTACGCGACAGATCCAGCTTGCGCTCATAATCCGGTTCTTGGCGCAACTCCGCCTTCAACTCGGCGGTCAGCGCATCCTCGCCCGGCCAATCGGCAAAGAAATCACCGCCGATCACCGCATCAAACACGCCTGAATTGCGCGACAGATACCCCGCCAATGCCGGTGACGTGGCCACGATATCAATCAACAGATCAACCAGCGGCGGATTGGCCTCAAACAATGAGAAAAGCTGCACCCCCGCAGGCAGACCCGCAAGAAACCCGTCAAACGCCAGCAATGCCTCGCTTGGGTTGGCGCTTTCCTTCAAACGGCACAGGATTTCCGGGCGCAACCGCTTGAAAATCTCCACCGCCCGCCCCGAGCGCAACGCCGGATAGCTCGGCCAGCGCGCCAGAACCTCCTCATCAAATTCGCTCACCGGAGCGGACGAGACGGACTCATCAGGCGCGAAAAACCCTTCGGTCAGCGCGTGAACTTCCTCCAGCCGCGCGCGCACATCCGCCTCGAATGCGGCCTGCTCCACCCCCATGAAGGCGGCAATCCTCGCCATACCCTCTGGCGAGTTTGGCAACTCATGGGTCTGGGCATCATTCACCATCTGAATACGGTGCTCGACCTCACGATGCGCGCGGTAATGCGCGCTCAACGTCTCGGCAGTCGCCTTTGGCAGCCAGTCTTTCGCGGCCAGAACCTTCAAGCCCTCCACCGTGCCACGCACCCGCAAATCACGATCACGCCCCCCGGCGATGATCTGGCGCGTCTGGGTGAAAAACTCGATCTCTCGAATACCGCCCCGGCCCAACTTCATGTCATGTCCGGCCAACACGATCGGCCCGCCCAACCCCTTGTGCTCGCGAATTCTCAGCCGCATGTTATGGGCATCCTCGATCGCCGCAAAATCCAGATGCTTGCGCCAGATGAACGGCGTCAACGTGGTCAGAAACCGCTCACCCGCTTCGATATCCCCGGCACAGGGCCGCGCCTTGATATAGGCCGCGCGCTCCCATGTCCGCCCAAGGCTCTCGTAATAGCGCTCCGCCGCCTCCATCGCGATGCAGACAGGTGTAACCGCCGGATCAGGCCGTAGCCTGAGATCGGTGCGAAACACATAGCCCTCACCGGTCTGATCGTTCAAAGTCGCCTTCATCTTGCGCGTGGCACGCACGAAACTGGCGCGCGCTTCGTGAAACTCACCACGCTCAAACCGGGTTTCATCAAACAGACAGATCAGGTCGATATCCGAACTGTAATTCAGCTCCCCCGCTCCCATCTTGCCCATCGCCAGCGCCACCCAACCGCCAGCGGTCTCAAGATCGTCCTCACTCGCACCGGGCAGCTTGCCGCGGCTGATCTCAGGCACCAGTGCCGCGCGCATCGCCAGCGTCACACTCAGATCGGCAAACCGGGTCAGCCACCCCGTCACCTCCTCCAAGGCCCAAACTCCCGCCAGATCGGCCAACCCGACAATCAATGCCACCCGCCGCTTGCCACGGCGCAGCGCACTTCCCAGATCACCCGGCGCCACCTCTTTCAGCGCCTTGAACTCGGCCTCCAGCGCGCCTTCCGGGTTATCAAACGCCCCCTCCAGCCAATCGGCCTCCTTGGCCAGAAGGCCGCCCAGATAGGGGCTGCACCCCCCGGTTCCTTCCAACAGCTTCGCGATATCGCCCTCAACACCGGGCAAAAGCGCGCGCGCCTCGGCGCCACGGTCGGGATCAAAAGCATGTGGAAGGCGGGTGATACGGGATGCAAAATTCATGGACCGCAACTTGCGGCCCCCCTTGCGCATCGTCAATGACCTAACGCACTCTGCACCCGTCACAGAACCGAATAAAGGCCCACCCATGTCCAAATCCCTCGCCCGCGTCCGCGCCGCCCTCAGCGACGCCTCCGCCCTCATCAAGGAAACCGGCGAGGCCCGCACCGCCCAGATGGCCGCCGATGAACTCGGCGTCGAGATTGACCAGATCGCCAAGTCGATCATTTTTCGTGGCGAAGACAGCGGCGAAGCGATCCTCTTTATCACCGCAGGCGGCAATCAGGTCGATCCCGCCAAGGCGACGGCACTCGCCGGGGAGCCTCTGGGCAAGGCCGATGCCGCCCTGATCCGCGCCCAGACGGGCTTTGCCATCGGCGGCGTCGCCCCCGTCGGGCATCTCACGCCCATTCGCGCCTTCCTTGACCCAAGGCTTCAGGAATTCTCGCTGATCTGGGCTGCGGCGGGCACACCGCGCCACGTTTTCTCGCTCTCCCCCGAGGAACTCACCCGGATTTCGGGCGCTCAAACGGCTGATTTCATCCTCTGAACACCAGGCATCGGCACAAAATTTTTTACCTAACAAACTAATTTATAACAATAATTTCAATTAATGTAAAAAACATTCACATAATCCCTTGTCAAACCCCCGAGGAATGCCAATCTATTCAATGTGAAAAGCATTCACATACGGCATCACAGCCTCAAATTGGAGAGAGAGAGACATGACAACCGCCACGCACACAGCCTACGGATCTGGCCCTATGGCATGGTTCCGCCGCGCCGAGGCCTGGCTGGACGACAAGGGCAAAGGCGCCTGGATCGCCGCCATGGTTCTGGGTTTCGTCTTCTTTTGGCCCGTTGGCCTCGCCCTCGTTTTCTACATGACTTACACCAACCGTTGGAGCAAACAGATGTTCAAGGGAAGCTGCGGCCATCGCCGCCACCGCCACGCACACCGTCATTCCGCAATGCGCAGCTCGGGCAACACCGCCTTTGACAGCTACAAGGAAGAGACCCTGCGTCGGCTTGAAGAAGAACAAGAGCAGTTCGAATCCTTCCTGCAACGTCTGCGCGAAGCCAAGGACAAGACCGAGTTCGACGAGTTCATGGAAGAACGCGCCTTCAACGCCGCCGCCGATGCCGATAACGACAAAGGCGAAAACGACGACAGAGCGCCCGCCTGATACCCACAGGCTTACCATAAGCGCATCTGCTGCGCCCGGCCCTTTCCCCCGGTCGGGCGCAAACCTGCAACAAAGGTCTCACAAATGAGCTACCAAGACGATCCCGACTGGCACCTTCCCGACCCTTACTCGCAGGGCGAATTCTATGCCGATGTCCCGCTCAAGCGGCTCTTGGCCTTTCTGGTCGATACCGTTCTGTTGCTGGTGATCACCGTTCTGATCGTGATCTTCACGCTCGGTTTGGCGGCGATCTTCATCGTGCCGGTCTGGTGGCTCCTCAACCTTGCTTACCGCACAGTGAGTTTGGCCAATTCATCGGCCACGCCGGGCATGCGCCTGTTCGCCATCGAATTTCGCAACGCCCGCGGGCAGCGTTTCGATACGTCCGAGGCCTTCCTGCACTCGCTGGGCTTCATGCTGTCCTTTGCCTTCTTCCCGGTTCAACTCGTCTCGATGGTTCTGATGGCCACCTCCGCGCGCGGCCAGGGTCTCAGCGATCTCGCGCTGGGCTCCGTCGCGCTCAACCACCGCGCCGGCGCCTGAAGCGTCATTCGCTGACACCTGTCTACTAGCCGTAGGCGCGAGCGACCCGAGTGATGCCCTGCGCGGGCGCCACCGCGCGATCACCATTAACTCCAATTTTCATCAATGCTTTGACATCCAGTCGCTGATTGGTATCGTTGAGGCTGCCAATCAATTTACAGACACCATGCGCCACACCCTACCTCTTGCACCGCAATTCTATGTTACTGCGCCCCAAACCTGCCCCTATCTCGAGGGTCGGATGGAGCGTAAACTGTTCACCGCGTTGCAGGGCGAAGGCGCGGTCAAGCTCAACAATGCGCTCTCCAAACAGGGCTTTCGCCGTTCGCAAAACGTGCTCTACCGCCCCTCCTGTGCCGATTGCGCCGCCTGCCTTTCGGCGCGCATTCGGGTGGCCGACTTCACCATATCCAAAAGCCAGAAGCGCGTGCTCAAACGCAATGCGTTTCTTGAACGCCGCGCCACCTCGCCCTGGGCGACCGAAGATCAATACGACCTGTTTCGCCGCTATCTCGACAGCCGTCACGCGACGGGCGGCATGGCCGATATGGACGTGTTCGAATTCGCCGCGATGATCGAGGAAACCCCGATCCGAAGCCGCGTCATCGAATATTGCGACCGCAAGACCGGTGCGCTGATCGCTGTCTGCCTGACCGATGTGCTCGATGATGGCCTGTCGATGGTCTATTCCTTCTTCGAACCCGATTTGATGCGCAATTCACTGGGCACCCATATCATCCTTGATCATATTGCAATCGCCCGCGAGGCCGGGTTGCCCTATGTCTATCTTGGCTATTGGGTGCCCGGTTCACCCAAGATGGGCTACAAGGCCAAATTCTCCGGGCTTGAGATCTACAAGAACGGCAGTTGGATGCCGGTCGCAGACCCGGCCGTTCACGAGGCCGAGTCCCACCCGCTCTCAACCGATCCCATCGCCGAGCAGGTCGCCAACATCTCGCTGCCCGATCTGAGCCGTTAAGACACGACCGAGACGTTACCAAAACACGACCACCACCTTGCCCCGGTGCGCGGCGTGTTAACTTAATTCAGCTTAAAGAACTTCTCGTTTCACCGGCAGCCGGAAAGCAGACGCCCGGCAGCCGGGAGTCACCCCCCTCCTTGCAACCGCGCCAAGGCATTAACTTTTGGCCGGATTCCGGTTTTCAAACCCGGCCCGACGCGCCTGAAAAACGCACTTGATTTGCGTTTCATGCGCGACACTGGCGGCCTGGCGCAACAAAATGTCGCAGAAAATCCGGTTTGCGACATGTTTTTCTGATCTCTTTGCGGTTGACGCCCCGTTTTCACCAACCTAAGGTCCGGCCACGTAAAAGAGGTATTTCTCGATGAACGCAGTCGTCGTAATTCTAGAAAAGTCGCGCATGGGCCGGTAACGGAACCTTACTTCCCCCCCATGCGCCCCCGAAATTCCGGGGGCTTTTTTATGTGTATAAACAAGGCGTTGAACGGAGCAAACAAGATGACACGTCAGATGACCGGAGCGAAGATGTTGGTTCAGGCCCTCAGGGATCAGGGCGTGGAAGTCGTATTCGGATACCCCGGCGGCGCTGTTCTTCCGATCTACGATGAGATTTTCCTTCAAAACGATATCCGCCACATCCTCGTGCGCCACGAACAAGGCGCCGTCCACGCCGCCGAAGGCTATGCGCGCAGCACCGGAAAACCCGGCGTCGTCCTCGTAACCTCTGGTCCTGGCGCAACAAATGCCGTCACTGGCATTACGGATGCGTTGTTGGATTCAATACCTCTGGTGGTTCTTTCCGGCCAGGTTCCGACCTTCATGATCGGCACCGATGCCTTTCAGGAGGCCGACACCGTGGGCATCACCCGCGCCTGCACCAAGCACAACTGGCTCGTCAAGGAAACTTCCGCCCTTTCAGCCACCATTCACGAGGCTTTCCACGTCGCCACCACCGGCCGCCCCGGCCCGGTTCTGGTGGATATTCCCAAGGACGTTCAATTCGCTTCGGCCACCTACACACCAATTCAAAAGGTCAAGCTTTCGCACTACCAGCCGCAAGTCAAAGGCGACATGGACGAGATCACCGAACTGGTCGAAGCCATTGAAAAAGCCAAGAAACCCGTGTTTTACACCGGCGGCGGCGTGATCAATTCCGGCCCCGCCGCAAGCCAGCTCCTGCGCGAGTTGGTCGAAGGCACAAATTTCCCGATCACCTCGACCCTGATGGGTCTGGGTGCCTATCCGGGCAACGGCAAGAACTGGCTGGGCATGCTTGGCATGCACGGGCTTTACGAGGCCAACATGGCGATGCACGATTGCGATCTGATGATCAATATCGGTGCGCGTTTCGATGACCGGATCACCGGCTTGATCAGCGCATTCAGCCCGGATTCCGCCAAGGCCCATATCGACATCGACCCATCGTCCATCAACAAGGTGATCCGTGTCGATATCCCGATTGTCGGCGATGTGGGCCATGTGCTTGAAGACATTCTGAAAGTCTGGAAATCCCGCGGCCGCAAGACCGAGAAGGAAGCGGTGAAATCCTGGTGGTCCAAGATCAATGAATGGCGCGGTGTGGATTGCCTGAAGTTCAAAACTTCAGAAAAAACGATCAGGCCACAGCATGCGCTGGCGCGACTCGAAGCGCTGACGCGCGACATGGATCGTTATGTTTGCACTGAAGTGGGCCAGCACCAGATGTGGGCCGCCCAGTTCCTCACCTTCAACGATCCCAACCGCTGGATGACGTCGGGCGGCCTTGGCACTATGGGCTATGGCCTGCCCTCATCCGTCGGCGTGCAGGTGGCCCATCCCGAGTCATTGGTGATCAATGTCGCGGGCGAAGCAAGTTGGCTGATGAACATGCAGGAAATGGGCACCGCAGTGCAGTACCGCCTGCCCGTCAAGCAATTTATCCTGAACAATGAACGGCTTGGAATGGTGCGCCAATGGCAGGAACTGTTGCATGGCGAGCGCTACTCTCATAGCTGGTCCGAAGCTCTGCCCGATTTCGTAAAGCTGGCTGAAGCCTTCGGTTGCAAGGGTATCCGGGTCGATCATCCCGATGATCTGGACGCTGCCATCAAGGAAATGATTGCCTATGATGGGCCAGTGATTGTTGATTGCCGCGTCGAGAAGCATGAAAACTGCTTCCCGATGATCCCGAGCGGACAGCCGCACAACAAGATGTTGCTGGGCGAAGCCTCCACCAAAGATGCGATCGGCTCAAGCGGGGCCGTTCTGGTGTGATGCCGGAACGCGTGCGAAAGGAATTGTTCACATGTCTCCTCTAAAAATCAAAAAAGGCGCGAACAAGCATTCGGCCTACAATCTACGCCCGACGTTCAGCGACGTTACGGAAAGACACACTCTAGCCGTGGTCGTCGACAACGAACCCGGCGTATTGGCCCGCGTTATCGGACTTTTCTCCGGGCGCGGCTATAACATCGAAAGCCTCACTGTGGCCGAGGTGGACCATACCGGCCATACCAGCCGAATCACCGTCGTAACCAGCGGCACGCCGCAGGTGATCGAGCAGATCAAGGCCCAGTTGGGGCGCATCATCCCGGTGCACGAAGTGCATGATCTGACGGTTGAGGGTGCTGCGGTTGAACGGGAACTGGCTCTTCTGAAGGTCATCGGCGATGGCGACAAAAGGGTAGAAGCCCTTCGGTTGGCTGACATCTTTCGCGCCAACGTTGTCGACAGCACGTTGGAGAGCTTCGTATTCGAGATCACAGGCACGCCTGAGAAAATCGACGCATTCGCCGATCTAATGCGCCCTCTCGGCCTTTTGGAGGTTGCCCGTACCGGCGTTGCTGCGCTTTCACGCGGCCACTGAGCCGCCCTCGGGCCAAAGCGTTTGGATCAGGATGCCAGCCTCGCCTTCTCCTGGCGCGGCGCGAATGCGATGATATTGTCGTCGCTATCATTGCGTTGCGCCATGTCACGGCCCGTTGGGCGCGGCACATTCTTGCTGCCACCCTTCAGACTTTCAGCCAGGCCATGGTATTGTTTTTCCGCAACCAATTGCGGTTCCAGAGCGACCCGCACATCCTGACTTTCGCTGAGCTGAAATTGCACAAAATCCCCAGCGTCCAATTGCGGTCCATCAAAAACACTCTGTTCTTGACCACTGTAGAACGCAAGATCACCATGATCTTCACACCAGATCACGGCTTTCCGGTCCACCTGGTCGCTCCAAAGCACAACTCCATACATTTTGATCCCCAATACTCTATCCCCAAGCGAGAGTTCCCCTTGCCCCACAAATTTGACGAAAAACAAAGCCTAAGGGACATTCCCAATTACGTGTCGCGAGCGCTCATGATTGTGACAATGATTAAGCTGACTGACGCCTATTGGCGTCACTTGTGGCGCATAATTGCGTCACATCCGCGACAAAGCACTGATAATACAGAGGAAGGAATCGCCCAATAGACCGGGAATAGGTAAAATTCGGGCCAAAGAGGGAAATTACGTGTGCAGAACTCCTTGGAAACAGCGGCAACAAAAATTGACCCCGCCGAATTAAGAGGCATTTTTGGCGCCAATTTGCGTCAACTCGCGCTCAAATACACTTCTATCGCGGGATTATGCCGCCAGTTGGGAATCAATCGAACACAGTTCAACCGCTACTTGTCTGGGGAAAGCTTCCCCAGACCGGATGTTCTGCATCGTATCTGCCAATTCTTTGGTGTCGACGCACGAATCCTACTGGAACCGGTCAACAGCATTCAGCCTGTGAGAGACGATCTTTTCAATCACCCGGAAATTGCAGAATTTCTGGGAAATGGGTCAATCACGATCAAGGAAGATGAATTTCCATCAGGGTTTTACCGGTTCAGCCGCCCCAGCTTCGTTGACAACGCGCTCTTTGTCGTCGGGTTGGTCTATGTTTTCCGCAAGGACGGGCATTCGTTCATTCGCGGCTACGAACCGCGCGAGGCGATGCATCAACAAGGGCTGACCAGTGAGGCCGCCAGCCGCGAATTTCGCGGTGTAATCCTGCGACAGGAACAAGGTATCGCCGCATTGATAGCCCGCCACCAGGCACTCACATGTTCATTCAATTTTCTGTCGCGTGTTTCTTCGTATGAAAACAACTTCTGGGAAGGCTATGCCACCCGTACGGTTCGCGAAAGTCACAGTGGGCGGCGCGCCGCGCGCATGGTGTACGAGCATATCCAGTCAAACAGAGCTGCGATTTATCACACCGCGCGTCATGGCGGGATGAAGCGGCGCGAAGACCTGCACCCATTTCACGCCAAACTGTTAAATCTGGATGTCCCCTTCAAGTGAGGGGGCCTGACACCTCTTCCCGGATCGCAATCTGATCGTAAAGATGCCAACTGGCATGCCCCAGCAGTGGCAATACGAGATAGAGTCCCAGAAAAGCCGGAACAAGCGCTACAAAGGTCAACACCGCAATAAGCAATGCCCATGCCAGCATCGGCCCAGGATTGCCTGATACCGTCTGAAAGCTGATTATCATTGCAGTTACGAAATCAACCTCGCGATCGAGCAGCAAAGGCATGGATATCACCGTAATCGTGTATAGCAAAAGTGCAAACGCCGCGCCCACGACAGATCCCACCGCCAACATCGTCAGCCCACTGCTCGACTGATAGACTTCAAACGAACTGGACACATTCGTCATGGTGGATAGCCCCAGAAACAAGGCGAAAATCATATGTGCCAGAAAAAACCAGAACAGGAATATCATGATGACGATGGCACAGATCGAAGGGAGCTGACGTCGACTTTGCTGTAGCACGACCCCGAAAACCTTGTCTGAGTCCAATGGCTGGCCCTGCTCGATCCGGCGCGACACCTCGTAGAGACCCACCGCCGCAAACGGACCAACCAGAGGGAAACCGACAGCCGCAAACACCAGCCAATAGGTTTGACCGGTGACCCAGGTCACAACCAGAAGCAACAAACCGATGACAACGTAGGCGCTGGTGAAAATGAAACCATAACCAGGCGCGCGTTTCATGTCGGACCAGCCTCGCCGCAACGCGTCTCTCAGCATCTTCATTTCGACTGCGCGAAACTCTGGCACGCCAAGTTCTAAGGGTTCGTGCATGTCTTCTCCCCGATCACACATGTATCGCGAAAAAGAGACTGTTTTTTCCTTAACAAATCAAGCGTTCGGCAAGATTGCGGGGCGGCGCTCGGGAAACTTCGTTGCGTCATGCCACACCTGGCCGATTTGAAGTAGTTTGGCATCGCATCCGCGCGCGCCAAAAAGCTGCAAACCGGCGGGTAGCCCGTTTGCGCCAAAGCCCATGGGAATGTTCAGACATGGCAACCCGATCAGCCCAACCGGGATCACCACTTCCATCCAGCGGTGATAGGTATCCATCGCTTGCCCCGAAATCTCTTCGGGATAGCGCCATTCGGCGGGAAATGGCCAAACCTGCGTGCTCGGCAAAAGCAACGCATCATAGCTCTCGAAAAGCTCTGCTGCTCGTTTGAACCATTGCGACCGCACAACGCTGGCGCGGTGAACATCCATCGCGGTTAAACCGAGTCCACGTTCGATTTCCCAGATCGCCTCTGTTTTCAAAAGTGCACGGGTTGTCGGGTTCTCATACAGAGCCTCAGACCCCCCCGCCACGGCCCAAGACCGCAAGGTGGTCCATGATTGCCATATCTGATCTGCCTCGAATGGGGGGGCTACAGGCTCAACCTCAAAGCCAATATCGCGCAGCTTGGGCAAAGCCGCTTCGCAATGTTCCAACACGCCCGCTTCCATAGGGTATGCGCCGCCCCAATTGCCAAGCCACCCAATTCGTATCTTACCTACAGGTCTATCGATTTCGGGAAGCGTAGGCGTCACGGTAAACCCGTGTGGTTGGCGCGGGTCAGGGCCAGATTGCACATCAAGCAATGCCGCCACGTCGCGTGGGCTTCGCCCCATCGGGCCATTCGTCGCGAGTTGATGCAGAAAGCTATCGCCAATCGGCTCTGAAGGCACCCGCCCCCAGCTTGGCCTGAACCCATAGATGTTGTTCCAGGCGGCAGGGTTGCGCAGTGACCCCATCATGTCAGACCCATCTGCCACGGGCAGCATTCGACACGCCAGAGCCGCAGCCGCGCCGCCTGACGAACCACCGGCAGAGCGCGTAGTATCATAGGGGTTGCGCGTCGTGCCATACACCGGATTGAAGGTGTGTGACCCAAGGCCAAATTCTGGTGTGTTGGTCTTGCCGATGATAATTGCTCCGGCCGCGCGCATACGCGCGACCATCAAATCATCATCAGCGGCAATCTGATCCTTAAAGATCGGCGACCCCATAGTCGTGGGCAAACCCTTGGCGTTGGCCAGGTCTTTCACAGCCAGAGGCAGCCCATGCATCCAGCCCTTGCGAGGAGAAGTGTCGGCGGCGCGCGCCTCGGCGAACAATTCGGCTTCGTCACGCAGTGCGACAATGGCGTTCACCTTGCCGTTCACAGCCGCAATTCGTTTCAACGTCAAACGCATCAACTCTTCGGCGCTGATATCGCGCTTTTCAAGTAGGGCCGCCTGCTCCAACGCATCAAGCTCAAGGATATCGGTCACGCGATCTGTCCCCCAGTTTTCAGTCAGGTTAATACGTTCGAGCGGTGATGCAATCAGAGAAAGACAACCTAGCGAGTACGCGAAGGCACGAAAGACGCGTGACGCTCCTTTTCCAGAGGGCGTTGGTACGACGCAAGTTGAAGCTCGCCTTGGGGTTCAAGCCTTGGAGACCGGTTCGCTCTAGAGGTCTGCTTGTGCCTCGCCGCGGCTCTTGCCGCTCAAATCCATGGCGAGCGTTGCGGCCATGAATTTGTCCAGATCACCGTCCAGAACACCCTGCGTATCCGATGTCTCAACGCTGGTCCTCAGGTCTTTGACCATCTGATAGGGCTGAAGCACATACGAGCGGATCTGATTGCCCCAGCCTGCATCACCCTTGGCCTCATGGGCGGCGTTGATATCGGCGCTGCGGCGGTCAAGCTCAAGCTGATAGAGACGCGATTTCAGAGCTTTCATGGCAATATCGCGGTTCTGGTGCTGGGACTTTTCCGAACTGGTCACGACAATGCCTGTCGGCGCATGCGTGATGCGCACCGCCGAGTCGGTGGTGTTAACGTGCTGACCACCGGCACCCGAGGAGCGGTATGTATCAATCCGGATATCAGCCGGGTTGACCTCAATTTCGATATTGTCGTCAACCACCGGATAGACCCAGACCGAACTGAACGACGTATGACGCTTGGCCGCGCTGTCAAATGGCGAAATACGCACCAATCGGTGCACACCGCTTTCGGATTTCAACCAGCCATAGGCATTATGCCCGGAAATCTTGTAGGCGACCGATTTGATTCCGGCCTCTTCACCGGGCGTTTGCGATTGCAACTCAACTTTGTAGCCCTTCTTTTCCGCCCAGCGCACATACATCCGCGCCAGCATGGAAGCCCAATCACAGCTTTCCGTACCGCCTGCCCCGGAGTTGATTTCCAGGAAGGTGTCGTTGGCATCTGCCTCGCCGTTCAAAAGCGCTTCAAGCTCCTTGGCAGCAGCTTTGGCTTCGAGCTTTTTCAGCGCCGCTTCCGCCTCGGTAACGATCTCGGCGTCGTCCTCCATTTCGCCCATCTCGATCAATTCGACATTGTCATCGAGATCACGGCGGATGGTGGTATAGACTTCCATCGCATCGACCAAAGCCTGCCGGTCACGCATGAGCTTTTGCGCCTTTTGCGGATCGTCCCAAAGGTTTGGATCTTCCACCCGCGCGTTAAATTCCTCAAGCCGGTGCTCGGCGGTATCCCAATCCATGCGCTGCTGCAACAAATGCAGCGATTTCTCGATATTGGCCACGATGGTCTGGGTTTCGGCGCGCATTGTATATCCCGCAAGATTGGCTTGAAATCGGGTGATAAACCAGCCGCAAGTCCACGGCAAGGCGGCTGATCAATAGAGCCCGCCTGAACTGAGTGTGCCAAAGCTCGCCTTGGGTCCGACAACCGCCTTCTTGCCGGTCGATGTCGTGACCTGCCGTCCCGCAGATTCGGCTTCTTCGAACAACGGCAGGTTCGATCCCATGGCAAAGCCACCATCGAAAGTGATGCCGAAAATAGGCTCTTCGCCTTCGCGGAAGCATTCAGAGACAACGCTCGGTCCGCTGGCATCTGGCGTCAGCCGCGCACCTGTAAATCGATCGATCTTGATAAATTCACACTCGGCGGGCGCACGGAACTTGCCGCCACCGTATTTCTTGATTGCCTTGCTCATGAACTGTTGGAACACCGGGCCGCACATGCCGCCCCCGGATGCACCGCGCCCCATGCTGCGTGGCGTATCATAGCCAATGTAACAACCTGCCACGATGTTCGAAGTGAAGCCAATGAACCACACATCCTTGGCATCGTTGGTTGTGCCGGTCTTGCCAGCGACAGGCACCGGCAAGTTGACATGTCGCGAAGCTGTGCCACGTTCAACCACGCCTTGCATCATGGATGTAAGCTGATAAGCAGTCACCGCATTCATGACACGTTCGCGATTTGACGTAATCGTCGGGGATTTGCTGCGCGGAATGGTCGGGTCTGCGCAATTTTGGCATTCGCGATTGTCATGCCGGAACACGGTCTTGCCATAGCGGTCCTGAACGCGGTCGACCAGCGTCGGCTCGACCCGCTCACCGCCGTTAGCGAACATGGCATAGGCCGACACCATCTTGAACAAGGTGGTCTCTTCCGAGCCCAGTGCGTTGGCCAAGAACGGACTCATCCGTTCGTAGACGCCAAAACGCTCGGCATAATCGGCAACAACGTCCATACCCACTTCCTGAGCAAGACGAATGGTCATCAGGTTACGTGACCGCTCGATACCGGTGCGCAACGGAGTAGGGCCATAATACTGATGCGACGCGTTCTTCGGGCGCCATACTCCCTGCGGCGTATTGATCTCGATCGGCGCGTCAACAATGATCGTTGCCGGCGTATAACCACTATCGAGCGCCGAGGCGTAGACGAAGGGCTTGAAAGACGATCCTGGCTGGCGACGTGCCTGAGTGGCGCGGTTGAACACCGAATACTGATAGGAAAAGCCGCCCTGCATCGCGATCACGCGGCCCGAATTGACGTCCATCACCATAAAACCGCCCTGAACGCGCGGCACCTGCCGGAGCGTCCATCGGATAAAACTGCCATCGTTGTCGGCGGTCATACGGCGCACATGCACCACATCGCCCACCTCCAACAGATCGCCAGCCACGCGCGCCTTCTTGCCGCGCTTGCCGTTTTCAAGAAGCTTGCGCGCCCACTGTACATCTTTCGCAGGGATCCAGTGGCCTTCGGCATCTTCCTCAACCCCTTCAATCCCGATGCGCGCATCCTGTTTGCCAACTTCGAGCACAACAGCCGGATACCAGCGGTTTTCCAATTTGACGTCGCGCGCGATATTTACTTCGGCAAGAGCGGCACGCCAGCTTGCCTCACTACCGAGTTGTTCTGGCGGAATCTTCTTGCCGCTACCGCGCCACAGGCCAAGCCCGCGGTCATAGAGCTCAAGCTGGCGTTGCAGTGCTTGTGCGGCCTCCTCCTGCATCTCTGGGTCGATAGTCGCGCGCACGCTCATCCCGCCCGAAAAGAATTCCTCCTCGCCAAAATCGCGGCTCAGTTGGCGGCGAATTTCGTCGGTAAAAAAGTCTCTCGGCGGAAGCGCGACACGGTAGTTTTCAAAATCGCCGTTCTGGACCGAACGAAGCGGCTGCGCGACTTCTTGCTGATAGTCGGCTTCGCTCAGATATCCATTCTCCTTCATCTCCTTGAGAACGAAATTGCGTCGCGACAGAAGTCGATCCTTTCGGCGAACCGGATGGAAATCCGACGGAGCCTTGGGCAGGGAGGCGAGGAACGCGGCCTCGTGCGGGGCCAACTCCGACAGGGTCTTGTTGAAATAGGTCTGTGCAGCAGCGGCCACGCCATAGGAGTTCTGGCCAAGAAAAATCTCGTTGAGGTAAAGCTCGAGGATCTTTTCTTTGCTCAGAGATTCCTCAAGCCGCGTGGCAAGAATAATCTCTTTAATCTTGCGCTCGATTCGCCGATCTCCCGAGAGCAGGAAGTTCTTCATCACCTGTTGGGTAATCGTTGAAGCGCCGCGCACGTTGCGTCCGCGCGATTTCACCGCTTCAAAAGCAGCCGACAGGATGCCGCGCGTGTCATAGCCCTTGTGGGTATAGAAGTTCTTGTCTTCTGCGCTGATAAAGGCCTGCTTGATCAGATCAGGGATATCTGACGCTGGTACAAAGAGACGACGTTCGCGCGCAAATTCGTCAATGATCTTTCCTTCGGCCGAATAGATGCGGCTGATTGTCGGCGGCGTATACTGCGCCAAACTGGCATGGCTGGGAAGGCCCCGGCCATACACCCAGAACACAGCCCCCAACACCACGGCGATCATCATCAAACCCAGTGTCACCAAACTGAAAAGACCGCCAAGTGCGGAAAGGAAAAATCTCAGCACAAAGGCCCCCTGCTGCTTACGTCAACTATATAGGCATCATGGCCGGTGGCGTCAAAACACATCCTCATGAAGTGACGGCTGGTTTTCGCCACCTCTGCGCTCTTATCGCCAGTGATCATTCATATCATTGCCGCACCAGGCTGCGTGCGGCGTCATCTGTAATCATCCATGCTTGCAAACCATCGCGGATTCCTGCCGCCGCTTTGCGCCGCCAGATCGGGTCAGACAGATTGGCCAGATCGCGATCACTCGACAAGAATCCGATCTCCAGAAGAACCGAAGGAATGTCGGCTGCTTTCAAAACCGAGAATGCTGCGGCGCGATACGGGCGACGATTAAGTGGAACGCCCGCTTTATCAAGCGCTTCGACCAGAGAACGCGCCATTGCCTCAGTCCGTGGCTGGGTCTCCATTCGAGCAAGATCCAAAAGTACATCGGCAATCACATCATCGCTGCCCGTCAAATCGACACCGGCCAGAAGATCGGCACGGTTATGCCGCTCGGCCAAGAGCGCGCTGGCTTCGTCGCTGGCTTCATCGGACAGCGTATAGAGCACCGCACCATGCGCGTGCCCTTCCGAGAGGGCATCTGCGTGCAACGACAAAAAGACATCGGCGCCCTCCTGATGGGCAATGGCAACACGACGCTCAAGAGACACGAAGCGATCATCTTCGCGCGTCAA
The DNA here is from genome assembly GCA_021555075.1 of Rhodobacteraceae bacterium LMO-JJ12. Classification (NCBI taxonomy): domain Bacteria; kingdom Pseudomonadati; phylum Pseudomonadota; class Alphaproteobacteria; order Rhodobacterales; family Paracoccaceae; species Rhodobacteraceae bacterium LMO-JJ12. Next base: position 107,313 of record JAKGBX010000004.1, on the reverse strand, counting down.
GACAACATCCACCCCATCAACCCGCAAAAGCGCATCGCGCAAATCGAAAGCGAACAACAACATCAGGTTTTTCTCGTTCGCTCCGTCGCGTTCAGCACCCGGATCGATTCCCCCATGGCCCGGATCAATCAACACGGTCAGTCGGCCATTGCGCACGGGTTTGACGGGTTTATCAGACGATGCCCCCGGCATTCCCCAAGAGGCCAAGTCGGCAGGAATCGGGGCAACATCAAAAGCCTCCCGCGTGGCGTTTTTCAATGTAACTGAAAGTTGCGCGGCACCGGTTTCGACATCTGTGCGCAGCTCGGCAAGGTTCACAAGCATTGGTTTGCCCAGGTCGATCACCATCCGCGACCACCCGGGCCGCAAGCCGCCAAACCGAACCTCTGACACCGCTTGGGCCTGATCAAACACCGCAGGATCAAGGCCAGTCCAATCAACTTCGCGAAAATCCATGACCAAGCGATCTGGATCGGGCAAAGTATAAACCCGATACGGCACCCCCTGAGACAAGCCAATATCAATCCGAATACCGCCACGCGTATCAGTGACCCTGCTGACACCGGCTTCAACCCGCGCAAGGCCCGAGAACTCCTGAGCCGCAACAGATGTCCCCATAACAGAGACAGCGAGAAAAATAAGGATTGCGGCCAGTCTGCTCATATCCTGCCCTAAAGTTTGTTTTCGCAACCCTAACGCAAAGCCAATGGCTTGGAAATCACCCACGCGTCGCCATGAATGTCTGAAGGCGTGAAAGCCCCTCTTCAATATCTTTGGTCGCGCGCGCATAGGAAAACCGAAGCGTGCCGCTTCCGCGCTCGGGATCAAAATCAAGCCCGGGTGTAACGGCCACTCCCGCTTTTTCAAGGATTTCTGCGGCAAAGGCACGGCTGTCCTGCGTCAGGTGGGATACATCGGCATAGACGAAAAAAGCACCGTCAGGTGGCGCGATCCGATCAAACCCGGCTTTGGGCAACCCTTCCAGCATCAAGGCGCGGTTTTTTCGATACACGGCCAGATTGCCCTGCAATTCATCGTCGCAATCCATCGCCGCCAGCGCCACCACCTGCGACGCATGCGGTGCGCATATGAACATGTTCTGCGCCAGCCGCTCAATTACGCGCACATGGTCCTCGGGCACTACCATCCATCCGACGCGCCAGCCAGTCATCGAGAAATACTTGGAAAAGGAATTGATCACATAGGTGTCATCGGTAATTTCCAACGCACTGACAGCCTTGGCCTCATATTCGATCCCGTGATAAATCTCGTCACTGATAAACGCCATGTCGCTTGCGCGGCTCGCGGAAATCAGAGCTTCCAGTGCAGGTCGATCCAGCATTGTGCCTGAGGGATTGGCCGGAGAAGCGACCATCAATCCCTGCAAATCAAGACTTTTCAGCTCGTCGGCGACAGGTTGTAGCCGGTTTTCCGGACGGGTCGAAATATCAATCGGGACAAGATCGAGCGCCTTGAGTATCTGCCGATAAGACGGATAGCCCGGAGCGCCAATACCGACACGGTCACCGGTGTCAAATAACGCCGTGAAAGCCAAAAGAAAGGCCCCCGACGACCCCGAGGTGACGATCACTCTCTCGGGCGTCAGATCGACGTCGTAGCGTTCCTGATAATGTCGCGCAATCCGGGCGCGCAGCGCGGGCAGCCCCAAAGCCACCGAATACCCCAGAGAATCGTGCTCCATCGCCCGCGCCAGAGCCGCGCGCGCCCCGGCTGGTGCGGGTGTACCGGGTTGCCCCACCTCCATATGAATGATGTGGCGCCCCTCCGCCTCGGCCCGGCGCGCGGCTTCCATGACATCCATCACAATAAAGGGATCGACCGCACCGCGTCTTGAGTTTCGCATGGTTTTCTCCCTATCAATGTTACACCGGCTTTACACTAGGAACCCGCCGCCAATGCAACGGCTTATCAGTTTCTTTGCTCTTCTGACGTTCGTTTCGGTGATTGCCAATCCCGCGCGCGCTGTCAGCTTGCTGCGCGATCCGGACATCGAACATGCACTCGGCGAACTGGCAAAGCCGGTTTTGACAGCAGCAGGGCTTTCACCCTCCCGGGTCAAGATACTTGTGGTGAAGGATTCCAATCTCAACGCCTTCGTGATTGATTCAAATCATATCTTCATCCACTCGGGCATGATCCTGCGCCTTGGCACCGCACAAGAGCTACAAGCCGTGATCGCCCACGAGGCGGCGCATATTGCCAATGGGCATATCGCGCGCAGAACCTTGAATGCGCGTTCTGCCAAAAACATTGTCGGGATCGGTTTGGCCCTGGCCGTAGCCGCCGCGGCAAGCGGCAGCAGCGACGCCGCAGCGGCGTTAGGTATCGGCATCACCAGCTCAGCCAATCGCGTCTTCATGTCTCATACCCGGGCCGAAGAAGCTTCAGCCGATCAATCGGCGGTACGCTATCTGGTGCGCAGCGGTGTCGATCCGCAAGGCGCGGTTCGGGTGATGGAACTTTTCAACGGGCAGGAACTTGTCTCGGCGGCACGGCAAGACCCCTATGCCCGCAGCCACCCGATGTCACGCGACCGGTTGCGCCACGTAAAGGCGCTGGCCGAAAGTTATGGCCACCAACCCAAAGACGATACCGCAGCTCACTACTGGTTCTCGCGCGCCAAGGGCAAGCTTTCCAGCTTCCTGCGCGCCCCGAAATGGACCCAAAAACGCGCCGCTGACAGCGCCTCGGAGGATATCCGCCTGATGCGTCTCGCTGTCGCCTATCACCGTAACAGCAATACCGCAAAAGCTGTATCGACGATGCAGGCGCTCTTGAAGCAAAAGCCTCGCGATCCTTTCTACCATGAACTTTATGGTCAGATCCTTCTGGAAAGCCGCCACAACAGCGCGGCCATTACAGCCTATCGTAATGCGGTCAACCTGGCGCCGCGCAATGCGCAGATACTGGGTGGCTATGGCCACGCCCTGCTGGTTACGGGCAATGCCAAGGCCGCGCTGCCGGTGTTGGAAAAAGCGCGCGCTCGCGACGGGCAGGATGCCCGGGTGCTGCGCGATCTGGGGCAGACCTACGCGACATTGAAACAACCGGGCATGGCCTCTGTCGTTACGGCAGAACGCTATGCCTTCCAAGGTCGGCTGAAAGACGCCGGCATTCATGCCAAACGCGCGGTAGGTCTTTTGCCGCGCGGGTCGGCCGGTTGGCAAAGGGCGCAGGATGTGCTTTCTGCGACCGAAGTCGCTTTGGCCAAATAAATGGAGCCTAAAATATGAAACACCACCTGACCTCTGCCCTTGCCCTTTGCATGGCGCTTGCAAGCCCGGCTCTGAGCCTCGATTTGAACTCCATGACAGACAGTGAGCGCGCGGCGTTACGTACAGAAATCCGGGCCTATCTTCTGGAAAACCCCGAAGTGATCATGGAGGCCGTCGCGGTTCTCGAACAGCGCGAAACGGCGCAACAGGTCGGTGAAGATAGCGCGCTGGTGCAGGCCAATGCCGACGCTCTGTTCAACGACCCCAACTCCTGGGTCGGCGGCAATCCGCAAGGTGACATCACGTTGGTCGAGTTCGTCGATTATCGCTGCGGCTATTGCCGCAAGGCCCATGATGAAGTCGCAGCTCTATTGAAAGAAGACGGCAATATCCGCTTGATCATCAAGGATTTTCCGATCCTCGGCGAAGCGTCGACGGCATCCGCGCGCTTTGCCATTGCCGTGCGGCAAATGGCCGGAGATGAGGCCTATCACGCCGCCAGCGAAGCCCTGATAAGGCTCAATGGTCAACCTACCGATGCTGCGCTGGAACGACTGGCAGAGACGCTCGGGCTCAAGGGCGATGAAATACTCAAACAAATGATGTCTCCCGAGGTTGAAGAGATCATTGCGGCAAACCACGCGCTTGGCCGCCGGATGAAGATCAACGGCACGCCTACATTTGTCCTCGAGGATCAAATGCTGCGCGGCTACCTGCCGCTCGACGGAATGCAGGCAATTGTTGCAGAGCTTCGCCAGAAGTGATCCGCGTGAAATGAACGGTGTGAAAGTCTTGGCGATTACCGCTTTCTGGGCGGTTTTCGCTGGGCCATTGCGGGCTGAAACCGATATTTTCAATTTACGTCCTGACGAACGGCAAATTCTCGGTCGGGTCATTCGTGATGTCTTGATTGCGACGCCCGAACTCCTGCATACGGATGGGCCGACAGTTGCAGCAGGCTATGAGGCAGAAGTAGCCTCTGACCAAGCGTTGATACGCCGACATCACGCCACGATCTTCGCGGAGGCCTTATCGGGGGTCGGCCTTGAAACGGCGCAGTTGAAAGTGGCCTTCCTCACCTCACCAGCATGCGAAGGCTGTCTGAAAGCCGAGCAAGAGTTGTTGGAGTTGTCCAAGCTCCATGATCTGCGGGTCTACGTGATAGATATGACGCAACACCCTGAGCTTGAAGAGAACTTGGGTGTCGACACCCTGCCGTTCTATATCATGCCGCGCATGATGTTACGTGGAGCGATGCCCGCCACCGTGCTCGATCAATATTTCACCCGCGCAACCGGCCAATAGAAAAAGTCTATTCCGCGGCGTCAGCTTCTACAGCATTCGCCGCCTCAATCTCAGCCGCCCGCTTTTCCACCAAGCTTACAATGTGATCAATCATCTTTTCATTGTCGAGCTTATGGTCCTGCTTGCCAGCGAGATAAACCATCCCCGCACCTGCGCCACCACCAGTAAAGCCAACGTCTGTCATCAGCGCCTCACCCGGTCCATTGACCACACAGCCGATGATCGAAAGGCTCATCGGGGTGTGGATATGGGCCAGCCGGGTTTCCAACTCTTCCACCGTTTTGATCACATCAAACCCCTGACGTGCGCAGGACGGGCAGGAAATGATGTTGATACCGCGATGCCGCAGACCCATTGATTTCAGGATTTCAAAGCCGACACGCACTTCCTCGACCACATCTGCCGATAGCGACACCCTGAGCGTATCACCAATCCCCATCCACAACAGATTGCCCAGACCAATCGCGCTCTTGATCGTGCCCGATACCAGACCGCCCGCTTCGGTAATCCCAAGATGGATCGGTGCATCGGTCGCCTCGGCCAGTTGCTGATACGCTGCGGCGGACATGAACACATCCGAGGCTTTCACGCTGATCTTATACTCGTGAAAGTCGTGATCCTCCAAAATTCGGATATGCTCCAAGGCGGATTCAACCATAGCTTCCGGGCAAGGCTCGCCATATTTTTCCAGCAGATGTTTCTCAAGGCTTCCGGCATTAACTCCGATCCGCATCGAGCAGCCATGATCGCGCGCCGCCGCGATGACTTCGCGCACACGCTGTTCATCGCCGATATTGCCGGGGTTGATCCGCAGGCAGGCAGCTCCGGCCTCGGCGGCCTCAATCCCGCGGCGATAATGAAAATGGATATCGGCGATGATCGGCACCGGGCTTTCCGCTACAATCTCGCGCAATGCCTTTGAAGAGGCCTCATCAGGAACCGAGATCCGTACCAGATCTGCACCGGCTTCTGCAGCAGCCTGAACCTGCGCAACCGTCGCGGCCACATCCGTCGTCAGAGTATTCGTCATGGTTTGCACCGCGATGGGCGCATCGCCCCCAATCGGAACCGACCCGACATGGATCTGGCGGCTTTTGCGCCGTTCGATTGTCCGCCAGGGGCGCAGGTGGTTGATCGACATGGCCGATTGTCCCGAATTTGTGAAAGGGTGCTTTGCTTCGCCTTGCTAGATAGCCACCCGGCGACATGCCTGCAATGCATGAAGTGAGAGGCTATTCCTGCGGCTGGGTAAGCGATTGCGCGTCGGCCATCGAGATAACCTTGCTCAACTCCGGATCCTGAGAAAAATCAGCAGGTTCAAAGGCGGCCAGCAAATCGTTGCGCGCCATCGACAGGTTGCGCACCGTCGAGGTGCCCTGCCCCATCGGGCCAAAAAGTTCCCCATCGACCTCAACATAAAGCGAACCAGACATACCAGCTTGCAAAGTTGGCGCTTCAACATCCGGCGCGATGGCATATTCAGCGCCGGCATCAAGCGTGCCTTCGAAAATCACCGTGCCATCAACCGCGCGAATACGCACCCAAGCCGGACGCACAGCGAACAGTACGACACCCTCGGGCCTATCCGCAATAACCTGGGGCGTGGTGGTCACCGGACTTTCGATAGTGGGTGTAGCAGGACGGCTCGCCTCGTTTTCGGCAAAAGTTCCCATCGACGCCGGATCAAGCGCAGAGATCGGCGCATCGCGTGCAACCATTACCGGCACATCAAGCGCTTGCGGACGATAGAGCCGGTCCATCGTGTCAGTCGGCGGTGCGAAGACGCCAGCGGCCTCTGTGGTATTGCCAAGCGTGACATCACGAGTCGGCGCTGCTGCTTGCAATGGGTCAAGTTCGGCCAGCACACTGGGTGTGTGATCGACCGGCGAAACCTGCACGCGCTGCACTTCGTTCAGAACGGTCCAGCCACCAAAACCAAGCGCAGCCACAAGCGCACCCAGAACAATGAGCGAGCCAACGGCCCGTGGTTCAACCCGCGACAGGAAACTGTCACCCACAGGCGCAAAACCGGTATTCGAGCGGCTGAATGGATCCGTCTGGACCCGCCCCAGCCCACTGCCCTTCAACTCTTTTAGCGGCTTGCGGATGGTCGAGGCCTCGGCAGACATGCCATGCGCCGTAGAAAATCCGCTCTCCTTACAGAATGCGGCAAACGCGCGATCAGGATCCATATTCAGATAGCGGGCGTAAGAGCGCACGTATCCAGCGATAAACCCAGGGGTATCAAAGGCGCTTGGATCGGCATTTTCGATGGCTGCGATATAGGCTGCCTTGATCCTCAACTCGCGCTGCACATCGAGCAGGGACTTACCCATCGTGGCCCGTTCGCCCCGCATCAGATCGCCAAGACGCAGATCAAAATCGTCGAACCACCGGGGTTCGACGTCTTCCGTCTCGGGTTTGCGCTTGGTTTTGCGCCCGATCATATCTCTGCCCCAGTCACGTAGCCGAATCGCGCGCGTCCCCTGCGCGACTCGTTTTTTGTCATGACATAGTCATAGCATATTACAAGTTCGATTGAATATGCGGCAAAGGATCAGGCGCTCAGTTCGGCGCGATTCAGCGCACATTGCGCCCAAAGATTATCCATTGCCCGAACCAACTTGTCGATCTCGTCTGGTCCATGCACCGGCGACGGCGTAAAGCGCAAACGTTCAGTGCCGCGCGGAACGGTCGGATAGTTGATCGGTTGCACATAAATCCCGAACTGTTCCAGCATCATGTCCGAAAGCTTTTTGGTGTGAACCGGATCACCCACGATCACCGGAATGATGTGCGTCCCGTGGTCAATAATTGGCAATCCAAGCCCCTTGAGCCGCATTTTCAGGATTTTGGCCTGTTCCTGATGCTTGTCGCGCAACGCTTGATCGGTTTTCAGGTGGCGGACGCTGGCGGTAGCCCCCGCCGCGATGGCCGGCGCAAGCGAAGTCGAAAAGATGAAGCCCGGTGCATATGACCTTACCGCATCACACATTTTTGCCGACGACGCGATATATCCGCCCATCACGCCATAGGCTTTGGCCAATGTGCCATTGATGATGTCGAGCCGATGCATCAGCCGATCACGCTCGGCTACACCACCACCGCGCGGACCATACATACCCACGGCATGCACTTCGTCGATATAGGTCAGTGCGCCAAATTCATCAGCCAAATCGCAAATCGCCTCGATCGGTCCAAAATCGCCATCCATCGAATAAACCGATTCAAATGCAATCAACTTGGGCGCGTCCGGATCATCCGCTGCCAGCAACTCACGCAGGTGTTCCACATCATTGTGACGGAAGACACGCTTCGCACCGCCATTGCGGCGCACTCCTTCGATCATCGAAGCGTGGTTCAGAGCATCCGAATAGATAATCAGTCCCGGAAACAGCTTGGGCAAAGTCGAAAGCGTGGCGTCATTGGCAATATAAGCCGAGGTGAAGACCAGCGCCGCTTCCTTGCCATGCAGATCGGCAAGCTCAGCTTCCAGCGCCTTATGATAGACCGTGGTGCCAGAAATATTGCGTGTCCCACCCGAGCCAGCACCGGTTGCATCAATTGCTTCATGCATCGCGGCCAGAACGACAGGGTGTTGCCCCATCCCGAGATAGTCGTTGCCGCACCAAACCGTGATCGGCTGTTCGGTACCATCAGGGCGGCACCATGTAGCGTGCGGAAAATTCCCCTGCTTGCGTTCGATATCGATAAAGGTGCGGTACCGCCCTTCTTCGTGCAGACGATTCAGTGCCTTGTCCAGCTGCGCCATATAATCCACGCGACATCCCCTTTTCGTAATTTCACCGGTCAGCAGGATGTATCCAAGTCTTGGATGCTGCCGGATCGGGCCGCGGCCCTGTTCGCATTGTCGACCAGTATACCCAGCCGAATTTCTTGATGTAAGGTTACAATTTGTCGCCTTGGATATGCTTTGACTTCGATCAATACAACGAAAGCGTTTCCTCTTTGCTGACAAATCTGTCGCCATCCCCCCTGCGGGTTGCTCTGGACACGCTCGGGCGGGCTGTTACTCTTGGCGCGACAAATCTCACCTCACCCCATAAACGGAGAGCACCTTCATGTCGCTCACAGATGTTCTGAACAGAATTGATCGCGATCTGCCCGCCGCGACAGACCGCCTGATCGAGTTCCTGCGCATCCCGTCGATCTCAACCGACCCTGCGTATAAAGCCGAATGCGAACGCGCCGCCGACTGGCTGGTTGCTGATCTGCAAAGCCTTGGAGCCAATGCTGAAAAACGTGCCACTCCGGGGCATCCGATGGTCGTAGGTCATATCGACGGACCCGGCCCCCACCTTTTGTTTTATGGACATTACGACGTTCAGCCAGTCGATCCGCTCGAACTGTGGGACCGTGACCCATTCGACCCCGCAGTCGAAGAAACCGACGCTGGCAAGGTGATCCGTGGTCGCGGCACATCTGATGACAAAGGCCAGTTGATGACCTTTGTTGAGGCCTGTCGCGCCTGGAAGGCCGAACACGGCACTTTGCCTTGCAAGATCACCTTCTTTTTTGAGGGCGAAGAGGAATCCGGCTCCCCCTCTCTCGTTCCTTACATGAAAGAAAACGCCAAGGAGTTGACCGCCGACATCGCGCTGATCTGTGACACAGGATTGTTTGAAAGCTCGGTTCCGGCGATCACAACTATGTTACGTGGCCTTCTCGGCGAAGATTTTACTATCACCGGCCCTGACCGCGATCTGCATTCCGGCATGTATGGCGGTCTGGCGATGAACCCGATTCGCGTGTTAACGAAAATCCTCGCCGGTCTGCACGACGAAACCGGCGCTGTGACACTTGATGGTTTTTATGACGGCGTTCCCGAACTGCCCGACGAAATCCGCGCCCAATGGCAGGGGCTGAATTTCGATCACGCCGCCTTTCTCGGTGATGTCGGGCTTGAACAACCTGCTGGCGAACAAGACCGCACCCCGCTTGAGCAGATCTGGTCGCGCCCGACCTGTGACGTAAACGGTATATGGGGCGGCTACACTGGCGACGGCTTCAAGACCGTGTTGCCAAGCAAAGCCAGCGCCAAGGTGAGCTTCCGCCTCGTCGGCACACAAGACCCTGATGCGATCCGCAATACCTTCCGCAGCTATCTAGAGAGCAACCTGCCTTCAGGGTTCAGCGTAGAATACCGCACCGAAAAAGGTTCGCCCGCGTCGCAGATGTCGGTGGATGATCCGGCATTTGAGAAAGCACGCGCGGCTCTCAGCGATGAATGGCCAAGTCCCGCAGCCTATGTCGGCTGCGGCGGATCAATTCCCATCGCTGGCTATTTCAAAGACTTGCTTGGGATGGATGCGATGCTGATCGGCTTTGGCAAAGATGATGATCAGATCCATTCGCCAAACGAAAAATACGATATGGAAAGCTTCCACAAGGGCACACGCAGCTGGGCGCGCATCCTTGAAGCCCTCACCAAATAGACAAGAAAAGGGCGGCGCCGGAATTCCCAGGCGCCGCCTTCATAAACGATTCTAATAACCTACGCGCCGCTCTTGAGAATCTGATCCATCGTCACTGACGGCTGCGAACACCCGGCTTCCCCGACAATACGTGCAGGCACGCCCGCTACAGTCTTGCACGGCGGCACCTCGGTCAGAACCACAGAACCAGCAGCGATGCGCGAGCAATTGCCCACCTTGATGTTGCCCAGAACCTTGGCCCCGGCACCGATCAGAACGCCATTCCCGATCTTTGGATGACGGTCTTCATCTTCCTTGCCGGTCCCGCCTAACGTGACCGAATGCAGCAGCGAAACGTTATTGCCTACAACTGCGGTCTCACCGATCACGATAGCATGGGCATGGTCGATCATGATCCCTCTGCCCACTTTCGCGGCCGGGTGGATATCAATGCTGAAAATCTCTGAAACCCGCATTTGAAAGAAATAGGCCAAGTCCCTATGCCCAGTGGTCCATAGCCAATGCGCCACGCGGTAAGCCTGCACGGCCTGAAAGCCCTTGAAGAACAACAGCGGCTGCAAGAAACGGTGGCATGCCGGGTCGCGATCATATACCGCAGCAATATCAGCGCGCGCATCCACTCCCAGCGACGGTTCTGCGGCATAGGCATCATCACATATCTCGCGAATCAACTGCCCCGGCATCTCGTCCGAGGCCAACTTCATCGAAATCCGATATGACAGCGCCCGCTCCAGTGTCCCGTGATAGAGCACGCTGGAATGCACCAGCCCACCCAACAGGGGTTCATCCTTCACGGCCTGCTCGGCCTCTATGACAAGTTGCGCCCAAACCGGGTCAAGCTCAGCAAGTCTCTCATGTGGTTCCGCCATTTGCATCCGTCCTTTTCTGCGGTCAGTTTACGCCAGATGCAGCAGGATTTCCAAACGCAAACCTGTGAAGCCGGAGATGAGCAACGTGAATGATACAATCGTCGAGGAATTTCGCCGCCTGATCCAGACGCTTTTGGACGGGATCGAAGCGGAAAACCAAAGGGGTCAGGAGGGCCAGCAGACGGTCACGCTAGACCAGCAATCGGTCGGGCGGCTGTCGCGGATGGATGCCCTGCAAAATCAGGCCATGGCCAAGGCCACCCAGGGACGACGTGATATAGAAGCAAGCCGCCTGCGCGCTGCTCTCTCCCGGATTGACGAAGGCGAATTCGGCTATTGCGAGGATTGCGGCGACGAGATCGTCTTAGGGCGACTCCGCCTCGATCCCGCCGCTACGCGCTGTGTGTCCTGCATCAGGGGTTAGTCACGCGCAAAGCTAGATCGCCAATTCAAGACGTGCAAAAGCCCCCGCCCCGGCCATGGCCGAAATCTGCGCCACCTGAACCTCGAAACTACCGCTGATCCCATCTATTGCCTGTGCACTGGCCGGATAAACCCAACTCGGCGTAGTGATTTCGATCTCGCGCAGTATCTCATCATTCTGAACCACCCGCAGAAGATAGGCCTCGCGCTCTTCACCAAGGGGCACATCCAATCCATCCCAGTTATCGCCGCCAATCCGCGTGCGCCGGATCCAGCCCAGAGCGACGCCGCCATCGCCTTGTGTTCTCGCGCGCAGATGAACCGGACTTAACGGTTTCAACCCAACCCCTTCAAAGGCACGCACCTCATGGCGATACGACGGATCATCATACCCGCGCCGCGCCGGTCCAATGCGGTAATGCCGCGCAATATTGCGTTGCGCTTCATTCATCTCAATCTGCTCAGGCGCCCCATCGAGCAAAACGAAATACGACCCCGTCGGCCAATTCTGCGGCATCCACGCATCGCTGCCCAACTGCCCGCGCAGACGGTGGCTCAACACATATGTATTCTCTCCCACAAGCATTGCATCACGAAACTGGAAAAGCTCCCAACCCTCCGGCGTGCCATCACCGATGGCGGCAAGGTTTGCCCCTGACAGAAGCGCCTCCTCCTCCACGCTTTCCAAAGCGCCCGAAGTCAGCTCCACAATCAACCCGTCACCCCGATCAATAAGCCCCGGTCGCGCAGCGCGCAGGTTGGACTTGGTCACCCCCACGGTCGCGCGCGCTGCGATCAGACGATTGAGACCGTAATTGCTATCGCTGCCCGAACTATAGACCGCGACCGAACCAGGCCAAGGTTGGGCCGTGATTGCGACATGCGGCGCATGCGGCACCTCTCCACCCGTCATCAGCGGCAGATCGAGGAACAGCGCGAACACCGGTACCGGCGGGACAAACTCGCTGAGTGAAACTGCATCTTCTTCAATCTGGACCGGGCGATAGGTCTCAGGTTCGATACGCACGGCTTCGACCATCTGCGATGCCCCCATCTCAATCCGGTCGATCCGGTAGAGATCGCTGCGCACATCGTCGTCAAGCCGCACAACATCCCCCGCCGCAAGATCAAGCCGCGAAGGCGGCAACGCAAACCGCGCTGAGTCGCGCCCCACCCGGGCTTCGGAAAGCCAACGCTCAACCACTTGCCGCCCTTCGCCGCGCGTCAACGCTATGGGCATCTCGCTTGTTGCCACCGCATGGGTGGCCTCATCCGGCAAGACAGCCTCCTCCGAGAGCACCTCGAAATTACCGTCAGCCTGAACAAAGCGTAGCCGCACGCGCCCCACAAGTTCAGCCTCCGAGGCGCGCAGTCGCTCGACCTGTCCTTCAATCTCATCGTGAATCGCCAGACTACCGGCCTCTTGCACCCCATCCTGCAACCCATCGCGCATGCGAAAGCTCAAAACCCCGTCCCGCTCGATCGCATCAAAGCCATAGCGCAGCATCAGCGGCTGAAGCGCTGCGCGCGCCTCGCTCACATCGCCCACGGTATATCCCCGCACGACACCGTAAAGCCCCGAGACATCGAAATGGACCTGCCCGGCGCGGGTGCAAATCTCGGCCACGACCGAAGCCAGCGAACGCGACGAGACGCGCCCGGTGATCCAATGGCCCCGCGCATAGTTCTCCGCATCGCTCCAAAGCGCGCTATTGCCGGGAAAAAACGGAAACGGGCGCGCATCCCAGGCCCAGACATGCGCCCGCCCCATATCCACCATCGCGCCCTCATAGACGCTTGATTGCGGGTTGTTTTCTGCCTTTGCCCAAAACCGAAACATCGCCCGCAGATACTGCATCTGGATGTATTCGTCGCGAAACCCGTTCGAGTGATGCGGCAGCGACGATTCCGACGATTTCGGATCGAGAAACTTGTTGGGCTGATTTGTGCCCTTATCGATCGCAGCACAGCCCATCTCGGTGAACCAGATCGGCTTTGATTCCGGCTCCCAAACCGTCGACTCGCTCTGGCGCATGCCGCCAATCCGCTCATGGTGGCTGTTCTTCCACCAATTCAGAATGTCCTTATAGCGCCATACCCAAGGCTCACCGTATTCGCCATCAGTGATCGGCGTTCGGATCTGCGCCGCGCGCGCCTCAGGCGAATGATAATACCAGTCATAGCCTTCCCCACCCGCAACATTGGCTTGCAGATAATCAAGGTTATGGATCGCGCCCCAATCGGCATCCTCATGGTCCTGGCCATCGCGCCAATCGGAAAGCGGCATGTAGTTGTCGATACCGATGAAATCGATATTGTCATCCGCCCAAAGCGGATCGAGATGGAAATAGCGATCCCCCCCCGGCGCGTTATAGCCGAAATATTCTGACCAATCGGCGGCATAACCGATCTTCGTTTCCGACCCCAAAATCGTTCGGCACTCCGCCGCCAAAGCGATCAGCGCCTGCACCGCCGGAAATCCACTGGCGCCCCGGATCTGGGTCAGCCCGCGCATTTCCGAGCCGATGCAAAAGGCCTCAACGCCCCCTGCCGCCGCGCAAAGTGCCGCCTGATGCAGGATGAAACGCCGATAGCTCCATTCCACCGGCCCGCCATAGCTCACACCACCTGCCGCAACGATAAAATCCGACGCGCTCGCTGTGCCAAAAAACGCGGCCACTTCCGCCTCGGCCCCTGCGTTGCCATCGGGGCTACCATCGCGCCCCGGCGCTACTGATAGCGTCACTCGCCCACGCCAAGGCAGCTTGGGCTGCGTGTCGGCATCGCTATAGGGGTCGGGCAGCGTATTGCCCGCCACCTGATCCATCAGGATGAACGGATAATACATCACCGATTGCCCGGCATCCTTCAGCGCACCAATCGCCTCGATCACCGATGCATCCGCCGGCGTGCCGCCATAGATCGGGCGGTCCTCGCCATCGCGCGCCACCACATCCGCGCTGGCACGTGTCTCGCCCGCCACGGCCCAGGGCATTTCTTGCCCGTCATACGCGCCCTGTTCCACCTTTGGGCGGATCGTGCATTCGCCACAACGCAGGTCGTCACCAAACCAGCTCACGATAAGCGAGGTTGACGCGCAATTGGGCAATTCGTCCACCATCCGTTCAAGCGAGGTCGTGAAATCGGCCTTGCCCGAGGGTGTGTTGATATTGGCCATCTGCGACTGCCCCACACCATGGTTGTAGCTCACAGGTGTCGTGGCCAGCGCATATTCCCCGCTCCCCGGCATCATCGCAACACCGCGAATGCCATGCGCGAGATCGTCCACCGCATCAAACAACCCCGGTTGCGACGGCCGTGTTACCTCAAAGGCAAATTGCGGCACCCGGTTGCCAAAAGCCTCAAGCTGCAAATCTTCCAGCACGATATAGGCCGTGCCACGATAGGCCGGCACCTTCCCCGCCCCTTCAACAGCTTCCATCTTCGGGTCGGGCAACTGATCTCGCGTGCCGAAATAGACCTGCATGTTGAGATCATCTTTCGCGATCTCCACCCCATCGGCCCAGATCCGGCCGACGCCCGTAATTTCGCCTTCACACAACGCAATCGCCAAACTGACGGAATAGCTGAAGCTGCGCGACTTGGGCTTGGGCGGCCCGCCCTTGCCGCCGCCACTCACGGTCACACTCTCGGCGAATTGCGTCGCCCAGATCACATGGCCCGCCACCTGCATCCGACCATAAACCTGCGCCACGGGGTCGCCTTCGCCCGCGCTCGTCAGGCGGAAGCGTTCCACCCGCCCGGTTTCCACCGCTTCCGCACCCGCACCCATGATCCGCTGGTCGATCACCCGGCCCAGCGAGGCGCCCGCGAACCGGCCCAGCGCCACCGACGACAGGCCCAGAACCGTGCCGCCGATCGAGCCCCCGATCGCAGCCCCTGCCGCAGAAAGTAATATCGTAGCCATCAGCCGATCTCCTCAGGAAATTTGAACCGCGCCACGATCCTGCGACGCCAGGGGGCTGCAAGCGGGCTTTCCACCACACCATGCCCCGAATAGGAGTGAATGAATGTCAGGGCGGCTCCGGCCTCGCCCACAATACCCAGATGCTTGGCCACCGACCCCGCCCGCATCCGAAACAACAGCACGTCACCCGGCAACATCTCGCCTTCCACGCAGCGCTGCAAATGCCGCCGCGCCGCCGCCCAAAGCCGCTCGTCACCCTGCGGCTCGGACCAGTCCATCGAATAGGCCGGCACAGCCTCGGGCTCTTGCCCGTGGATCTCGCGCCAGACACCGCGAATGAGGCCCAGGCAATCACAGCCCGCCCCCTTTACCGCGCCTTGATGGCGATAGGGCGTGCCGATCCAGTCGCGCGCGGCGCGCACGATGCGGGTTTGTGGGCTGTCCATCTTACCGCCTGCTCCCGCCGCTCATCTCGCCCGATTGCGACGGCTGCACCATCAGCCAGCTTTCACCCGGTAAATCTGGAAAGCCCTGATAATTCACGAAATTATTGAACTTCAAACGGCAGGTCTGCATGCGCTTGTCACAGCCTGCCACCAGCCGAACCCGCGCACCGCGAAGGATCTCGGCCCGCATCGGATGCCACAACTCGATCACCCGCCGCCCCTTCTCAAAAACATCCCGCTTGATGATCCCCTTCAGCCCCTCGCACGGGCCATCCAGCCCCAAAAGCACGCCGCGCTCGAACCAACCGGGCTCAAATCCGTTCACATTCTCAAAAACAAAACGGCTGCGCTCTTCGACCTGCTCCACCGCCAGTTCGACAAAATACCCCGGTGTCGCAGTATCAAAACCGCAATCACGATCTCCCAGCACCGCCGTGCAAGGCTTTTGATAGACCCGTCCCAGGGGCCGGTTCAGCGCCTCGGTCAGCCCGCGCAGCTCGGCCTGAAACGCCCCGCCCGCACGGCGCAGCTCGCCGATCGTGCCGCGAAACATCAACTGGCGCTGCGCAATATCCGCCCAGTTGACCAGCCACGAACGCACCTCGGCCCCGTCAAACCGGCCCGCCTCGATATCTGCCTCGGTCACCGCCGCATCACTCAGCGCGCCCAGCGCCTCTGTGTTATCCACCGACAGCCCGGTGCTTTGCTGCAAGCTCATTGCGCTCAGCCCGGTATCGGCCCGAAAGGTGATACCGTCGAACTCAAGCCCCATATCATGATCGGTAAACCCATAGACCTGCCCATCGGTGCGCATAATCGCCCACGCCCGACAAACCGTGGTAACCCCGCTTTGCAGGTGGCTCAGAAATTCGCCTGTCACCCCCATCAGACCCGAACCTCCACCACCGGCACGTTCGGCACGTCCCCAGCCCGGAAGCTGGCAACATTGGCAAGGATCCGGTCGGTATCAAAACGCACCGGCACGTCGAACTCGAATCCAGCAGTCACCCGTGCGCCAATGTCCGGCGGATGGGTGAAATGCACGTATCCCGTGGCGGTATCGACCCTGTAATGCACGCCCTCGTGCTGCTCTACTCCATCAATTCCCACACGCACCGTGCCCGCAACCGGCTTGGTCACAGGCCGCACATAGACATGCTCGCCCGAACGATAGGTTTTCTTCAGTTGAAACGCCGATATTGCCTCATCGCCGACCGCGATATCCTGATCGTCAAACGCTAACTCACCGCTGGCCAGACAAGACCTGAAATCAGACCAATCCTTCCAGCGAAAACCAAACATTTGCCCACGGCGCGCTTCAAAAAACGCGATCAACGTCTCGATATCGTCAAGCGAACGCATCGAAACACCCGCGTCATAACGCCTGCGCGAATGCGCCCAGGGCGTGTTGCGCTCCTCAAACCCGTTGGCCAGCGTCACCACATCAGTACGCCGCTCTGGTCCCCCAACCGAACCAAAGCTCAGGTTGGCGGGAAAACGAACCTCGTGAAAATTCATGTCGCTTGTCCTTTCTCAACGGTTACGTTGCCCGCGGGCCAACATCCGGCCTGCCTGCGCGGCGATCTGCCCCTGACTGCGCTGGAAACTCGCCGCATCCGGGGTCGAGATGTTCATCACCACATTAATCGGCGCCGACCCGCCACCGCGCACGCCCAGTTTGCCATCAGGGCCGCGTGACAGCGGCATGATCGCCTCTGGCCCCGCCTCGCCCATCAAACCTGTGCCGCCGCGCATCGGAAAATAGGTCGGGCTGCTCACCACGCCACCATTGGCAAACGGCATCACCCGCCCCTGGCTGAACGAAGCACCATCCTTGAACGGAAGTATTCCCCCCATCAGGCTGCCGATCCCCTGCGCCAACAACCCGCCGAAATGATCCGTCACGGGCTTGACGGCGGCGTTATAGGTCGCGTTGATCATGGATTGCGCCATGGTTTCCAACGCATCCGAAAGCTTCATGCCGTCCAGCAAAACGCCATCAAACGCCCGTCGCAGACCGCGACCCATCCCGCGTTCAAGCGTGGCCACGTCATAGCCGGTTTCCACCAGTGTGCCGCGCATCCGCTGCATTTCCGCGTCAAACCCGGCGGCCACTTGCGCCGCATCACCCAGCGTCTGTTCCAACGCATCGATCTGGTCCTCCAGATCCTGAAGGCTTTCCAAATCAGCCATTTTGTCTCTCTCCTTCATTGTCCGGATAGGTCGCCAGCATCTCTTCCAGCCTCATGCGTCCCATCGGTGCGCACGCAGCTTCCGGCCCCAGCAGCAATTGCAACTCCGCAGGCGTCAGCGCCCAGAATTCATCCGGCCTCAGACCCAGCCCACGCATCCCGGCGCGCATCAATGCGGGCCAATCAAACCCCTGCATCGCTCTCGCCTTCGGGCAACATGAATGCCCGCACCAAGAGCTCTGCGGCGGCCCGCGCTGCGCCCATTGGCCCGCCCGCGATTTCAGCGCTGAGCAAATCTTTGGCCCGTCCCTGCCAACCCCCCCCGCGCAACCCCGCCACGATCAAGGCCAGCACATCGCGGCTGGAAAACCCGCCGCTCTCAAACCGCTCCACCAGCTCGGTCAGCGTCCCGCTGCCCAACCCGGCTTCCAACTCGGCCAGCGCCCCAAGCGTCAGCTTCAGTCGGTGACGCTCGCCATCAATGACCAGCGCCACCTCCCCCGCCCACGGATTGCCCATCTGCGTTACACCGCCGCCGTGAAGGCCAGCGCACCTGCCGAAGCCAGTGAAAGCTCATAGGTCGCCTCGCCGTTGTGCGATCCGGCATAATCAATGCCCGTCACCTGGAACGCGCCTTCGACAGTTCCGAAATCCGGAATGATCACCTGAAAATCCGGGGTTTCGCCGTCAAAGAATATCTGGCGCGCGCGTTCGTCACTGGCATCGTCCTTGAACACGCCCGAGCCGGAAATCGACGCCGATTTCACGCCCGCGCCCGCCAGCAATTCGCGCCACCCGCCCTGCGATTCCAGGCTGGTTACGTCCACACTTTCAGCGTTGAAGCTGATCCGCGTCGCACGCAGCCCCGCCACCGTTCCAAACTGACCGTCACCGGTCAGGTCCACTTTGATCAGAAGATCCTTGCCATTCTGAGCCGCCATTTTTTCTCTCCGTTCTGATGAATTCAATGATGGGTCAATTGTCTTCGACACGGGCGCGAAAGCGCAGGTCGATCCGTCGTTGCGTGCCGGTACCTTCAAGCTTGGCCAGTGCGCGATCAAAAGCGAGATAGACCAGCCGACCGCGCGCCAACGTAAGGTCCGCATCAACCAGCGCATCGCTCACCGCGCCCGCCACCTCTTTCGCCGTCTGAAACCCCGCCCGGTCGGTCACAACCGAAACCGTGATCGTATGCAGCGCGCCGTGCCCGGTTTTATCGGACTTCTCGCGCACCGTTTCCGGCCCCAGCGTCACATAAAGACTGGGCAGCGCCCCCGCCGGAAGCGCGTCATAAATCGCATTCCCCACCAAAACGCTAAGCGCCGTATCCGCCGCCAAATGCTGGTAAATGGCCATCTGCAAAGCCGATGAAACGCCATAACTCATGCCGCCACCTCCTCTTCTGCAAAACAAGTGAGATAGCGCCTGTCATGGCCCTGTTCGGCCACCGCCAGAATGCGAAACACCCGCGCGCCCTCACGAAACCTCTGGTCAGGCTGCGGGCGATTGCTCGCGCCCACGGGTGCGCCACGCACCGTTATGCGATAGCCCACGTTCGAAACCGACACACCCTCGCCCTGTTTCTCGCGCCCGGTGCGCGCCGTTACTTGCGCCCAAACCTCGCCAAGCACGATCCACCCATCGACATAGCCCCCGGCTCCGTCCGCCACCCGTTCGGGCGCCTCCAGAACCAGCTTGCGGTTGAGATGCACGCGCTTCATTGGCCCGCATCCGTCTGAGCTGCACCCGCGAAAATCCGCACGGTGCGATAGCGTTCGATCAGGCTGGTCACACCAAAAGGCATGCAGCCATTCCCGAGGCTCGTCTCGCTGCGATACTCATAATAATGCGCCGCCAGCAGCAGCACCGCCTGCCCCAGATCCGAGGGCAATTCGCCCCAGGTCGCGGCAAAACCCGCCTCGAACCCGATCCGCACCGCGCCTCCGCTCGGCACCGAGGGCAGCATCGTACCCACCGGACGCAACCGTGGGCGCTGAAGATCGCGATCCAGCCTGTAGCGGCCAGGATCGACGATGCTTTCATCGTCAAGCCGGTCGATCAGAACCAACTCGCTCACCAAATTCACCGGCGCCACCGGCAGAGCCTGACCCATCGCATCGCGCCACACCGTCAGCGTCCACGAGAACGCCCGCGAAATCAGGATCTTGCCGGTGCGCGCCTCGATCGCAGCAATCGCCGCGCGCAGGAAGCTCTCCAATACCGGGTCTTGCAGGCTGTCTTCGGCAAAGCTCGATCCCAGCCGCAAATGTGCCTTGAACTCAGTCACCGGGAGAGCGGCGAGCGGTACCGGCGTTTCTTCGATCAACATCATGGAATTACTCCGAAATTTCCCACGCCCCGCCCGACTGGACCAAGCGGTTTGGCGCGCGCCGCCCGCGTTGCTCGGACGGAGGGGAGCAGCTGGACAACACGAACAGGAATGGCGCGCGCCGAGGGCGGGCGAACCCGCCCCCAACCGTCTAAGCCTTAAGAAACGTCAAAGCGCAGAAGCTTGATCGCCGCGAAATCGCTCACATCACCGCCCACGCGTTTGGTCGCATAGAACAGAACATGCGGCTTGGCCGAGAACGGATCGCGCAGCACCCGCAGATCGGGGCGTTCGGCCACGGTGTAACCGGCACCAAAATCGCCAAAGGCCACAGCATCGGCACCGCTTGCGACATCGGGCATGTCCTCGGCGATCAGCACAGGGTAGCCAAGCAAGCGCGCAGGCTCACCAGCAGCCAGACCATCCGACCACAAGAAACGGCCATCAAGGTCTTTCAGCTTGCGCACCGCTCCCGCCGTCTTTGAATTCATCACGAATGTTGCGTTGGCCCGATATTGTGCGCCCAACGCATAAACGAGATCGATGATCGCCTCGCCGCCGTTGAAATCGCCGGCCACACCGGTCGGCACATAGCCAATATTGCCCCGGGTCCAGACATCATTGTCCACGGTCGAATGCGCCATGATCCCCTTGGGCTTGTCCACGCCGTCGCCATTGATGAACGCCGCCGCTTCGGCGCGCGAGAACTTGTCGGCGATCCGCCCGGCCAGCCAGCTTTCAATGTCAAACGCGCTGTCATCCAACAGACGCTGCGAGGCTTTGGGCAGCGCCGAAAGCTCGTGCAGCGGGATGGTGATACGGTCAATCACCGGCGTGCCGGTTTCGGTCGTTGCGGCGGTTTCCGTGGCCCAGCCCGCACCAACGTCGGTGTGGTCAACTAGCACGTCAAACGACGTCGCCTCGACGTTCACCACATTGGCAATGGCACGGATCGAGGCGGTTGATTCCAGCACGCTGCGGATCTGCGCCGCCGTTTGCGGATCAACCAGATAGCCACCATCCGACGCCACCGCAGTGCTCATCGCCTTGCCTTCCAGTTCCAGCCCACGCAGGCCGTCATCATCGCCCGAGCGCAGATAGGCGTTGAACGCCTTTTGATGCGGGGCTTCGGTTTGCATCGCCGCCGAAAGCACCGGTCGGGAAATATGAGATTTACGATCAAGCATGGTCAGTCGCTCTTCCTGCTGTTGAAGTTTGGTATGAATGTCGGTCTTGAAGCTGCTGATTTCTTTGATGAAACCAGACAGGGCAGTTTTCACCTCGGCAATCGGAGACACATCTTCCCCGATCCGAGAATCGATCTCGGTCTTGCTCATTCTTCGGTCCTTGTCTGTTCGGGTTAATCCCGGCGCGTCAGTCGCGCGCCAACTCAGAGCGCGCGGACTCTATGGCCGCCGCCAATTCACGCCAGGCATCGGCGTGCGGGGTCTCCCCCTTCGCCCCCACCCGCGCACTGGGAAGCATCGGGAAGGTCACCAGAGACACCTCCCAAAGCTCCAGTTCGGTCAAGAGCCGACGGCCCTTGTCATTCTTGCTCGCCCTGACTGTGCGATAACCGATCGACAACCCGTCAATCGCCCCGGCCTCGATCAATGCCGCCGCCTCACGCCCGCGCCCGACGCTGTCGAGCAGGTGGCCTTTCACATAAAGCCCCTTCTCGTCCTCGCGCACCTCGCTCCAGATGCCGATGGGTTGCGCCGGGTCATGCTGCCAGAGCATCTTGACGTTGCGCCCCTCGGCCCTCAGCCGCTTCAGGCTGGCGGCATAAGCCCCTTTCTTGACGATATCACCGCCCTGATCACAGGCATCGAACAGGCTGGCATAGCCCTCGATCCGCGTGCCCTCGGTCACGGTCAACACCTCATCGAAGCGGCAGAATTTCTGCTCCAAACCGGTCTCAGAAGTCATCATAATCTCCAGTTTCCCAAATTCGCACATCTCACGGCGCCGCCACGAGGATCGACTGAAACGCCTGCGCCAATATCACCGCGACCACGCCGTAAACCGCCAACCACAAACGCTTTTCCAGCCGCTCAATCATCATCTCGATCCGCTCAAGCCGCTGATTCAACCCGTCGACGTGCAGCTTGGACAGCCGCTCGTGGGCCTCCAGACGCAGCGCGGGCGCACAGTCGAACGCCTCAAAGCCATAGCGCCGCCCATCCTCAGGCATCCGTATCGTCCCCGGCCAATGCCGGCAGGCCAAGCAATCGCCGTTTTTCGCCATCCGTCAGGAAACTCGCACCGCTCACGCGCGCCCATTGGCCGTCGCGTTCCGCCGCCAGCGCTGGCACCTGGTCGAGATCGGGTTTCAACTCCAGCCGCTCACCCGCAAACCCCGACAGCCAATTTGCCACGCTCGCCGCCACCCGCGTGGCCAGCGGCAGCACCGTCAGGCGATAAAACGCCCGGTTGGCCTCCTGATAATTGGTATAGGTCGCATCGCCCGGTATCCCCAGCAGCATCGGCGGCACCCCAAAGGCCAAGGCGATCTCACGCGCCGCCGACTCCTTGGTTTTCTGGAATTCCATGTCACTCGGGCTGAACCCCATCGGCTTCCAGTCCAATCCACCTTCCAGAAGCATCGGCCGCCCCGCATTGCGCGCGCCCTGATGATGGCTCTCCATCTCACTGACCAGTCGGTCATATTGATCCGGGCTCAAGCTTCCCTGCCCTTCGGCCCCCTTATAGACAATCGCCCCTGAGGGGCGCGCCGCATTATCAAGCAACGCCTTGCTCCAGCGTGACGCGGAATTATGCACATCCACCGCCTGCGCCGCCGCCTGCATCGGCGAAAACCCGTAATGATCGTCCTGCGGATGAAAGCTCTTGATATGGCAGATGCCGGGTTGGCCCTGGGTCACGTCAAAACGATGCTTGCGCCCGCCCACGGCATATTCATACGCCACAGGCCAGCCATCCGCGCCAGGGATCAGGCTCATCCGGTCTGAGCGCAGCACATGCAGCTCCAACGGCACGCCATCCTCGCCCGCCACCGCCTCAAGATAGCCATTCCCGGTCAGCAAGAGCTGACCAAACAGCGCCTCGAATAACTCGGCGCGTCCCTGCGCCATATTGGGCCGCTGCACCAGCCCCAGAACCGGATGCTCGCTAAAGCGTTGCTGTGTGTCCTGCAATACCAGAGGCAGCGCCGCAGCAGCCTCCGCAATCATCTTGACCGCGCGAAACCCCACCGGATTACCCGCAAACCCGGTGCGCGTCAGCGATACGGTATCGCGCGGGCTCCACGCCACACGCCCGGCCCCGTGATAGGCCAGAACCGGCCCCGTCGCGCTGGCTTTCTGCTCGGGGATCTCCTGCCCCTTGCCCTTGAAGAAATCAAAAACCGCCATTCGGCTCTCCTCAGTTTTCATGTTTTTCCCCAAAGGCCTGGCCCGGGAAGTTCATTTCATTCCCGGTGTCATTTCCGGCTTGTCGTGCATCATTGTCCCAAATGGTTAAGGAGCTTTAACTAGAGCGCGCGCACCTGCGGGCGGCGCCATTTCGCCCCCGCTTCGACCATCAATTCGTGCAACGCCCAAACCAACGCATCGACCCGGTCGGGGCTGCCCTTGCCCTCAAACCCTTGTGTGGTCATGGCGCACATCTGGTCCTCCAATTCACCCAAACCGCGCACATGATGCACCCGCCCCTGCTCATAGAGCGCCGCCACCGGCTCGGCCCTTGCCGCCTTGCCCTTGGCCGCATGGACCTTCTTCAAAGGCACCATCGGGTCGACCTGTCGGATCACGGCCTCAACCAGATCGCCGCCCTGATTGACCTCGGCCACCAGCTTCTCGGCGCCATATTGCTCCATCGCCCGTATAGCGGCCTTGGCCCATGTCGCCGGGCTCGCCGCCGAAACGCTGGCATCGGCCAGAACATAAGCCCGCCAATCCTGCACCGGCCCCCGCGTCATCGCCCCGACCACGACAATCCCGCACTCATCGCTGCCTGCATGCCCTGTCACCGGCGGATCCACCGCCACAACAATGCGGTCCAGTTCTGGCGGGGCGTCCACCCTTGCGGCCTCCAACCCGCCGGCGGTCCAGAGCGCCCCTTCCACATCCTCCATCAAGATGCCCTCCAATTCCTGACGCCCCAAACGCGTCCCGGCATAACGCGCCTTGACCTCATCAAGAAAACCGCTGGCAAGGTTGGCTGCATTGGCCTCGGTCGGCGCGCTCGTCACAACCGACGACGCGCTGGCAAGGATCTCTTTCAATATCCCCACATTGCGCGGCGTCGTAGTGACGCAAACCCGCGGATTCTCGCCCAACCGCATGCCAAATTGCAGCATGTCCCAAGTGTCACGCGCCCGCTTCCACTTGGCCAACTCATCGACCCACGCTGCGTCAAACTGCGGCCCACGCAGCCCCTCGGGGTCATGCGCCGAAAACACCTGCGCCACCGCACCATTGGGCCAGATCAGCCGCTTGCGCCCCGCCTGCCATTCCGGCCTCCGGTCCGGCGGAGAGCAGGCCAAAAGCCCGCTCTCCCCGAACACCATCACTTCGCGCACCTGATCCACGGTTTCGCCCACCAAGGCGATACGTCGACACGCTCCGGGGTCCAGCGCCCCGGACCCTTCGATTTGCGCGCGCACCCATTCCGCGCCCGCGCGGGTCTTGCCCGCGCCGCGCCCGCCCATGATCACCCATATGCGCCAATCTCCCGCGGGCGGCAATTGATGCTCCATCGCCCAAAACTCGAACAGGAACGGCAACGCCAAAAGCTCGCCCTCACTCAGATCGTTGAGAAAAGCGTCCTGGGCATCGCGTGGCTCTGAGGCGATCCAGGCGGCAGCCGATCTGATGTCGCGCACTGTCGAGGTCGATGGATTTGGGCGCATTGTGTTCGCGCCTGTCGTGGCCAGATTTTTCAAGTCGTTTCTCCAATTCATATGCGATGCCAAGCCATTGCCGAATGTCCTCGGCCACACGTTTCGCATCCTTGAGTTCGCACGCGTTACCCGCGCGGATTTGGCCGTGCATCACCGCCATTTCCCGCGCCAGCATTTTTAACTGCCGCTCAACCGTCACGATCGCTTTGCCAAGACGCTCTGCACCGGCCGTTATTTGGTCTTTTTCCATGTGTGTTATGCCTGCCTCATGGGGTCTCTCCTCCGCCCTCATGAGAGAAATGAAAAACGGCCCCGGGTTTCCCCAGAGCCGTTCGCCCACTTCTTCCAGTATGCCAAATTTATAGCAAAGACCGTTCGCTCGGTCAAATCAGAGCCGCACCCAACCGTGCGGTGGCATTAACAAATTCTTAATTCTGCTGCCGCAGAACCCGCACCTACAGCCCCAGCTTGTCACGCATGAAGGCCAGGGCCACCGAAAGCCCATCAGGCGCGATTCCGTGGCCCGTGCCCTTCATCACATGGGCGTAAACCTCCTTGAAACCGGCCTCCTGCAACGCTTCCGCCGCCTCGGGCAACGACTGCGGCGGCACCATGTCGTCACTGTCCCCATGCACCAGCAAAACCGGCGGCTTGGACACGGCCTCATCCTTCAAAAGCTCCGGCGACAAGATACGACCCGAAAACGCCACGATCCCGGCAATCTCATCCTCGCGGCGCGGTGCCACATGCAAGCTCATCATCGTGCCCTGGCTAAAGCCGAACAACACCATCTGCTCGGGCAGCAAATCTTCGTCGACCAAAAGCGCATCAAGAAACGCATTGAGATCATCAATGGCCGCGTTCATCCCGCGCTCGGCTTCTTCCTCGCTTGATCCATCAATCCACGGAATCGGGAACCATTGAAAGCCCATCGGCGCGCCGGGGCAGGCTTCCGGCGCATCCGGCGCCACAAATAACGTATCGGGCAGATGTTCACCCAACACATCGGCCAACCCCAAAAGATCGGCCCCATTGGCACCATAGCCATGCAGAAACACCACCACCGAGCGCGTCTCACCCGAGCGCGGCTCCACCCGCTCTGCCTTCAAAACCCGTGTCATCTGATCCCTTCCCTCGATTTCACCACCCGGTAATAGGCCCAGAGCACGCGCGCCGCAACCGATCGCCACGGCGCCCAATCCTCGGCCATCTGGCGAAATGCCCGCTCCTTGGGCCGCTCCTCCAGCCCGTAAAGCACCCGCGCCGATTCCTGTAGCGCCAGATCGCCGGGCGCAAACACGTCCGCCCGCCCCAGGCTGAACATCGCATAAATCTCCGCCGTCCAAAGCCCGATGCCCGGCACCGCCACCAATGTGGCAATCACCTCATCATTTTCGGCCTCACGCAATGCGACATAATCAATCCCCGCCCGCGCCAGTGCCAGGGCATAGCGCTGCTTTGGCCGACTGAACCCAACGCTGCGCAACCCTTCCTCGCCCGCCGCAATCACCGCCGCTTCACTGGTCAGCCCCGCCTCAACCGTACGCGCCCAGATCGCACCTGCCGACGCCACGCTCACCTGCTGGCTTACGATCGCACTCAGCAGCTCCCGAAACCCATCAGGTTTAAGTCGCAGCGGCACCTCCTCCACCGCCGCCAGCGCCCGCGCCATCCCCGCATCACGCGCCGCCAGCCACGCGGCCCCCTCGGCCACACACTCTGTTCCGCGAATAATCCGACCCACGCTCACGCCTGCCTGCCCTTCATCTTGCTACCAATATCCCGGGGTGCGGGGCAGCGCCCCGCTCCGACGCACGCCCGAAACATGCACGCAAAACCCTAGCGCTTGAGCGGAAACACAAAGCAGCGATCACGCCTTATGGTCAGCCACAACGGCTTGCCCGGCGAGGGCAGGAAAACATTCGGCACCGTCGCCTTCATCATCGAGCCATCAAAATCCAGCCGGAATTCCACCAGGCTTTCCGACCCCATAAAGCGCGCCCGCTCAACCACACCGCGCGCCGGCACGCCATCCTGGGGCGTCGGATCGGGTCCGCGTCCATTGCGGTCAAAGTCGATCTTGATGTGCTGCGGGCGGATCACGATCTCCACCTCCTGCCCATCCGGCACCCCCGGAGCAAGAAATTGCCCAAAGGCCGTATCCGTCAAAGCCCCTTGAACCTTGCCGCGTATCACATTGATATCGCTAAAAAATGCGACCGCCGCTTTATCCAGAGGCGCGTTGTAAATATTATAAGGTGCGCCTTGCTGCACAATCCGACCGTCGCGCATCAGGGCGATTTCATCGGCCATGCGCATCGCCTCTTCCGGCTCATGCGTGACCAGCAGAACCGCGGCGTCCTCCTGTTTGAGCACTTCCAGTGTCAGATCGCGGATGTCGTCACGCAGCCGGTTGTCCAGCCCGGAAAACGGCTCATCCATCAGCATGATACCGGGGCGCGGCGCCAGCGCGCGCGCAAGTGCAACCCGCTGCTGCTCACCGCCCGACAATTCATGCGGATAGGCTTCGATAAAGCGCGCGAGCTCTACCGTGCCAAGCAGTTCTTCAACCCGCGCACGCTTCTCGTCCTTGCTGCCCTTGAGGCCAAAGGCTACGTTTTCCGACACGCTCAGATGCGGAAACAGCGCGAAATCCTGAAACATCAGCCCGATGTGGCGGCGCTCCGGCGGCACCCGAAACACCGTGTCGCAGATCAGGTTGCCATCGACATAGATTTCGCCTGAATCCTGCATCTCCACGCCTGCAATCATCCGCAGCGTCGTCGATTTGCCGCACCCCGAAGGCCCCAGAAGACAAGTGACCTTGCCGGGCATTACTCCGAGCGACACATCATCCACCACCGCACGGCCGTCAAAGCTGCGCCGCAGCCTGCGAATCTCCAGTCTCGGAACCGGCGCAGGTTCCACCAAGCTATTCTGGGCAGCGGCATTCAAACGTCGGCCCTCGCCTTGATCTGATAAAAACCATATGGTTTCACAGTGACTTACCAACCCTCCGCGCCGCTCGCAAGACCGCCCGCGAGTCTGGCCGCGTATCTGGGAACGCGTTATTCATCGCTTTGTCCCGGCGCGTCCGGGTCCGGCTGACCTATACCACGAAACAGCCCCTTGAACGGCACGATCCAGATCACCCCAAGCCCGATATACAGCGGCAGCTCGATCCATCCCGGCAGCGGGCCGATCCGGTTCAAGACAGTGACACAGATCACAATATAAGCGGGCATCCCCACCACCAGCAGCAACAGCGCCCAGCGCCGCCGCGCCTTGTAGGACAGATTTTCAAACATCTCTGTTCCCCTTCATCGCGCCCGTCATCACCGCACTTGTCGTGATCATATCAGACTCAATCCGCGAACGGGTCGGTCACTAGAATCGTATCCTCACGCTCCGGGCTGGTGCTCAAGAGCGCTACCGGACATTCGATCAACTCTTCCACCCGGCGCACATATTTGATCGCCTCCGCCGGAAGATCGGCCCAGCTGCGCGCGCCTTCGGTCGACTCGCTCCACCCCGGCATTTCTTCATAGATGGGTTTGCAGCGCGCCTGTTGATCCGCCGCCGTCGGCAGATAATCCAGCCGCGCGCCATCTAGTTCATAACCAACACAGATTTTCAGCGTCTCAAACCCGTCCAGCACATCGAGCTTGGTCAGCGAAATTCCGTTCACACCGCTGGTTGCACAGGTCTGACGCACAAGGCAGGCATCAAACCAGCCACAACGCCGCTTGCGCCCCGTCACCGTGCCAAACTCACGACCTCTCTCGCCAAGCCGCTGGCCATCCGCATCGTCAAGCTCGGTTGGAAACGGCCCCTCGCCCACCCGCGTGGTATAGGCCTTCACGATCCCCAACACGAAATCAATCGCCCCCGGCCCGACGCCAACACCCGTCGCCGCCTGACCGGCGATCACATTTGAAGAGGTGACAAACGGATAGGTGCCAAAATCAATGTCCAGCAAAGCCCCCTGCGCCCCCTCGAACAAGATTCGCTTACCCGCTTTGCGCTTTTCGTTCAGCACCTTCCAGACCGGCGCCGCATAAGGCAGAATCTCCGCCGCAATCTCTCTAAGCTGCGCAACCAGCGCATCGCGATCAATCGGCTCGATTCCCAAACCCTTACGAAGCGGATCGTGATGCTGCAACGCCCGGTCCACCCGCGCTTCCAGCGTCGCCACATCCGCCAGATCCGCCACACGAATGGCGCGCCGTCCCACCTTGTCCTCATAACAAGGACCAATACCGCGCCCTGTGGTGCCAATTTTGGTGCCTTTGCTGGCGGCCTCTTCACGTGCCCGATCAAGCTCGCCATGGATCGGCAGGATCAACGGCGTGTTTTCCGCGATCATCAATGTTTCGGGCGTGATCTCGACACCCTGCTGCCTGATCTTGGCGATTTCCTCGATCAGATGCCAGGGATCAAGAACCACCCCATTGCCGATCACGCTTAGCTTGCCGCCGCGCACAACCCCCGAAGGCAGCGCGTTCAGCTTGAAGACCTCGCCATCGATCACCAGCGTATGACCGGCATTATGCCCGCCCTGAAAGCGACAGATCACATCCGCCCGCTCGCTTAGCCAGTCAACGATCTTGCCTTTTCCCTCGTCGCCCCATTGGGCACCGACTACAACGACATTGGCCATTCTGATCTCCGAAACGCATGCAAAACCGCGCGAGGTATAGCGGGCCGCGCGGTGGGGCGAAACCCCAAAACCATCGCTGCACCCCCTCGTTGAGTTTCTGGTTTTCGCCAGCTTTCCAAAGCGATTGCTGCCGCCCACAAGAAGGGTGAATGACACGCTCGCAAAATCGCCCCACCGTCCGCCACGGCCCCGACGTATAGGGAATTCATTCTCTGTAATGGCCGCGCCACCCTCTGGCGCGCAGCTGGCCGCTCCACATCAAAGATAGGCCTCGCCGCTGGACAGACCCGCCTCTGCGGGCTAGCCAATAGAAAAACGGAGATGCGTGATGGGGTTGATTCTACGCTGGGCTTTCGCCTTCCTGCTTCTGGCGGCGACCTTCAACCCGACTGAATGGAACTATGTGAAATGGTCGCAAGCGAATTATTCCGCCCAGATGTCGCTCACCGTTCTGTTCGGCCTCTTGCTGCTGGTTGGCTACATCATCTACCTGCGCGCCACGCTGCGCTCGATCGGCGCGTTTGGCATGGGGCTGGTGATGGCGCTCGTCGCCGCCCTGCTCTGGGTGCTCTACGACTGGGGCTGGCTTCAGCTTGAAAACAGCACCCAAAACACCTGGATCGGGCTTCTGGCGCTTTCCGTGGTTCTCGGCGTCGGCCTCAGTTGGAGCCATGTGCGCCGCAAACTCTCGGGTCAGGCCGACATGGACGACGTGGATGAATGACAACACCGAATACCCCCCAACCACCGGCCTTCAGCGCAGTGAACGCCAGAAAATGGCGGCGGGTGAGTGGTATTCCTGCCTCGATCCCGCTCTCGAAGCGCTCCGCGTGCCGGTTCGCGCCGCCCTTCATGCCCACAATACCCTGCATCCCGATCAACGCGGCCTCATCGCGCCGTCGCTGAGCGCACTGTTTGGCTCGGTCTCTCCTGATGCCATGATCGAGCCGCCCTTTCATTGCGCTTACGGCTTCAACATCCACTTGGGCGCTGGGGTGTTCTTCAATGCAGGCTGCACAATCCTTGATACGGCCCCCGTGCGGGTCGGCGCAGGCACCATGTTTGGCCCGGCGGTGCAAATCTATTGTGCCGAGCATCACAAGGACCCGGCAAAGCGTGCAGCAGGTCTGGAAATCGCCCGCCCGGTGCGCATTGGTGATAATGTCTGGATCGGCGGCGGAGCCATCGTGCTTGCAGGCGTCACCATCGGCGACCGCGCCATCATCGGCGCGGGCAGCGTCGTGACCCGCGATGTCGCTGCGGACTGCACGGTCGTAGGCAACCCGGCCCGCCCGCTCGACTAACACTTGCGCCACCTCATCCGCACCGCAGATCAGAGGAAAATCACCCGAAACGTCCAAAGGACACAGGTCATTTCCACTTTTGCCAGGTCAACAAACCTGCAAAAGGCGTCAACCGCCCGCAACGCCTTGCACCCCGCCCGCCTTTCCCCTACATACCCGCGAGATACACCGTTTCGCAGGGCCATCCGCACATGGAAAATGTCGTTCTCATCATCCACCTCCTTCTGGCCCTCGCCCTGATCGGCGTGGTTCTGATTCAACGCTCCGAAGGTGGCGGGCTCGGCATGGGCGGCGGCGGTGGTGGTGCGATTTCCTCGCGCTCGGCTGCCACGGCCCTGGGTAAGGTCACCTGGATTCTGGCAATCGCCTTCATCTGCACCTCGATCGCGCTCACCATCATCGCGGCCCAGAAATCGGCCGGCACCTCGGTGCTTGACCGGGTCGGCGGCAGTGCACCCGCAACGCAGGAAACTGCGCCGGATACGCCCGCACTCGATAGCGATTTGCTTCTGCCTCCGTCTGCAGACGACAGCGCACCACTGGTGCCCAAGGCCGACTGATCAGCACAGAGCGTCCCACCCGCGGGCGCTCTATACTGGCATAGTCAACGACCAATCGTTTTGGGCCTCCGCAAGGGCCTTTTCCAGCAACCGACACCGCCTTCCACAACCTGTTGAGGTGGTGAAAAAAACGACAACATCATCTTGCGGTCAACTTGCCAAACGCGGGCGAATCCTCTATATCTCAAATCCCGTGATACAGGCGGCTTTCCGGGGCCGTTTGGCTATTGTCTTTCGGCGTTCACGCCGCACTCACGGGAGTTACCAACCACATGGCGCGCTATATTTTCATCACCGGTGGGGTTGTGTCCTCTCTTGGCAAAGGTCTGGCCTCTGCGGCGCTCGGCGCCCTTTTGCAGGCGCGCGGCTTCTCGGTTCGCCTGCGCAAGCTTGACCCCTACCTCAACGTCGATCCCGGCACGATGAGCCCGTTTGAACATGGCGAAGTCTTCGTCACCGACGATGGCGCCGAAACCGATCTCGATCTCGGCCATTACGAACGCTTCACCGGCGTGCCCGCCCGCAAGACCGATAGCGTCTCCTCGGGGCGCATCTATACCAACGTGCTGGAAAAAGAACGCCGTGGCGACTACCTCGGCAAAACCATCCAAGTCATCCCCCACGTTACCAATGAAATCAAAGAGTTCATTGAGATTGGCGATGACGAAGTCGATTTCATGCTCTGCGAAATTGGCGGCACCGTCGGCGATATCGAAGGTCTGCCGTTCTTCGAGGCGATCCGCCAGTTTTCCCAGGAACGCCCGCGCGGCCAATGTATCTTCATGCACCTCACGCTGCTGCCCTATCTCGCCGCCTCGGGCGAGTTGAAAACCAAACCGACCCAGCACAGCGTCAAGGAATTGCGCTCGATCGGCCTTCAGCCCGATGTGCTGGTTTGTCGCTCCGAACACACGATCCCCGAGAAAGAACGCGCCAAGATTGCCCAGTTCTGCAACGTGCGCCCCGATTCCGTGATCCCCGCCTATGACCTCAAATCCATCTACGAGGCGCCGCTGGCCTATCACCGCGTCGGCCTCGACCAAGCTGTGCTCGATGCGTTTCAGATCTCGCCCGCCCCGCGCCCCGATCTCAGTGTCTGGGAAGACGTCTATGACCGGATTCACAACACCGACGGCGATGTAAACGTCGCCATCGTCGGCAAATACACCCAGCTCGAAGACGCCTACAAGTCGATCAAGGAGGCGCTGACCCATGGTGGCATGGCCAACCGTGTAAAGGTCAATGTCGATTGGGTCGATGCCGAGGTGTTCGACAAGAAAGATGCCGCCCCCTACCTGGAGGGCTATCACGCCATCCTCGTGCCCGGCGGCTTTGGCGAACGCGGCACCGAGGGCAAGATCAAGGCGGCGCAATTCGCTCGTGAACGCAAACTGCCCTATCTCGGCATTTGCCTTGGCATGCAGATGGCGGTGATCGAAGCCGCCCGCAACGTCGCGGGGATCAAGGACGCTGGCTCAGAAGAGTTTGACCACGAGACCGGTGGCAAACGCTTCACACCAGTGGTCTATCATCTCAAGGAATGGGTGCAGGGCAATTACACAGTCACCCGCAAAACCTCCGACGACAAAGGCGGCACCATGCGGCTTGGGGCCTATGACGCGACACTAAAAGATGATTCTCGTGTCGCGGAAATTTACGGCGGCACCACCATCGAAGAACGCCACCGCCACCGTTACGAAGTCGATATCCAATACCGTGACAAGCTGGAAAAATGCGGCCTCACCTTCTCGGGCATGTCCCCCGATGGCAGCCTGCCCGAGATCGTGGAATGGGAAGATCACCCGTGGTTCATCGGCGTGCAATTTCACCCCGAGCTAAAGTCGAAACCCTTCCTGCCACACCCTCTGTTCGCTGATTTCGTGCGCGCAGCGATCGAAAATTCGCGGCTGGTCTGATCCTCCGCCCTCCAAAACACCCGGGCAGACGGTTTTTCACGAAAAATCTGCCCGGCGCGCGCCACTGAGCAGGCAAACCACCACCGGCCCGCCGCGTCCTCACCCCACCAGAGGTTTCAGCAAGCCCTTGATCGAAAAGGCGTTCTGCTCGTTCTCTTGTGTGCGTGTTTCCATATCAAAGCCAATTACCTGCGGCCCCAGAATCGGCTCAAGCACATCTTGATCAAACACCCAGCGTCCGCGCTGTCGCAGCCTTGCATCCTCACGCTGATATTTCATCCAGGTTTCCAGCTTGATCAGCTTTTCGTCGCAAAACAACGGGTGCGGAAGATAGAACCCGGCATTGATCCGCTGAAAAACCGTATCGAGCAACCGCACGGTCGGCCCATACTCCTCTGAGACATCGCGCTTGGGCACATAGTTGAACCGCATCGGATCGCCGTTGAAAAACGCAGCCAGAGCCGCCCCCAGCTCAATTCCCTGCTGCGCCGCGGCCCAACCAATCACGGTCTGGGGAAAGTGTGACCAGTCATAAAACCGCATCACCATGTTCAACTCATCAAGATCCGCACTGCGAATCCTGTGGTGTTGCTCGGTTTCATCGGCGCTAGCCCAATCAGCTGCGTCAAATATCGTCATACTTCACCGTCCTTATGGTCTCTTTTGGTTGGCGGCAAAAGCCGCGTGGCAGATCAACAACTCAACAGTCTTAACCATACGTATCAGCACACTAGGCTTCTATAAGGCCCAAACTGCGGAGCAAATGTGACGGGAAAACGGAAAGCCGTTTCCACATTGGCACCAAACCGTTTCCAACCACTTGAAAACCCGGCAACCCTGCGCGCCCCTTGACCAAAAATCGCCCACAGCGCAGCATTGCGCGAAACATCAGAAGGGATACTCATCTATGGCCAAGGGATATTGGATCGGTCGCGTCGATGTCGACGATCTGGAAATCTACAAGACATATGTCGCCGCCAACGCCGCGCCCTTTGCCGAATACGGCGCACGTTTTCTGGTGCGCGGCGGACAATTCGAAAACCCCGAAGGCAGCGCGCGCAGCCGCAATGTGGTGATCGAATTCCCCTCCTACGAGGCGGCGCTTGCCTGTTATCAATCAGACGGTTATCAGGCAGCAAAGGCACTTCGCGATCCCGTCTCGACCGGCGATATCGTGATTGTCGAAGGCTATGACGGATAGAAAAACCAACATGCCCATCATTCAACGCATCCTCACCGCTTTTTCCGCGAAAAAGCCCGCCGCCCTGCCCGAACCCGACGCACGCCTTGCGCTCGGCGCATTGATGGTGCGGGTGGCCAAATCCGATGACAGCTATCGCGTCGAGGAAATTCAGCGCATCGACCGCACGCTTGCGCGTGCCAATGCCATCGGCCCGGTAGAGGCCGCCAAGATGCGCGCCACCTGCGAAAAACTCGAAGCCCTCGCGCCCGATACCGAAAACTTTGCCGCTCTCATCCGCGACACCGTCTCGCACGAAGGGCGCCTCGATACCATGCGCGCGCTTTGGCAGGTGGTTTTGGCGGATGGATTGGAACGCCCCGAGGAACTGACTGTGATTTCCGGCACCTACGCGGCGCTCGGCCTTTCCGAAGCCGACAACGCCAGCGCCCGCCAGGCCGCACAAGAGGGACAAAACTGATGTTCGCCGGTTTCCTGCGCCGCCTCACCGCACCCGATCCCGCGCCGCTTGATGGTGTCGAGGCCCGACTTGCTCTGGCCGCTCTGATGGTCCGGTTGGCCCGCGCCGATGGCGACTATGCCACCGTCGAGATCAGCCAGATCGACCGTATCCTGACCGAACGTTTCGCACTTTCTCCCTTTGAAAGCGCGGCCTTGCGCCGCGAAGCGGAAGCCCTTGAGGCAGAGGCGCCCGACACCGTGCGCTTCACCCGCGCAATCAAGGACGCCGTGCCGCATATCGACCGCCTCTCGGTGGTCGAGGCGATGTGGCGCGTGGTTCTGGCCGATGGCGCGCGCGACGATCTTGAAGATTCCAACATGCGGATGATCGCCAACCTTCTGGGCATCAACGATCGTGAAAGCGCCCAGGCACGCCAGAAAGCAAACCAAAAGTCAGACCGGTGATCGCCACCCTGCCGATGTATGACCGCGCCGAAACCGCTGCGGCCAACGATGCATTCTGGGCCGCGATCCGCGCTAAACTGGGCCACGGCCCCGCCACTCTCACGCGCGCCAATGATCTCTGGCCGCTCTGGCAATCGCCCGATCTGCTTCTCGCTCAGACCTGCGGATTGCCGTACCGCGCCTGTCTGCACGAAACGGTAAAACTCGTCGGCACGCCTGATTATGGCCTCGAAGGGTGCCCGCCGGGGTATTACCGCTCGGTCTTTATCGCCCGCAGCGCAAACACCGATCTCGCCGCCCTCGCAGGCCAGCGTTTCGCCTATAACGAGCCGCTGTCGCAATCGGGTTGGGCCGCGCCCGCCCTGCATATGGCCGGGCTGGGCCTCACCTTCGGCCCTCTGCTCGAAACCGGCGCGCACCGCGCCTCGGCGCTTGCCGTGCTTGAAGGTCGCGCCGATTTCGCCGCCCTTGATGCGCTTACCTGGGCGCTGATCCAGACCCATGACGCCTTCGCCGCCGACCTGCATGTCATCGCCATGACCCGGCCCACCCCCGGCCTGCCGCTGATCACCGCGCCGCAAAACGATCCCTCCGCACTGCGCGATGCCATTACCGCCGCAATCGGCGCACTCGAGCCTCAAACCCGCCGCCAATTGCATCTCACCGGGTTGGTCAATATTCCCAGCGAGGCCTACCTCGCCATGCCCACGCCCGCGCCACCGTCGCGCAACGCCTGAAAATATAGGCAAAACCTTGGTTTCCCCTGCGGAACCAAAGGATAAGACATTGCAATATGCCCGATTATCCGCCCTACTCCTCGTAACCACTCGCAACCTGCATTGAAGAACCGTGACAGCTCAAAATCCCAGCCCGGACGACGTGCCGGTCATCGAAATTCATAACCTGCACAAGGCCTACGGCGCGCTTGAAGTGATCAAGGGCGTCAACATCACCGCGCACAAGGGCGATGTGGTCTCTCTGATCGGCTCGTCCGGCTCTGGCAAATCCACGATCCTGCGCTGTGCCAACCTTCTGGAAGACAGCCAGCAGGGCGAGATCCTGTTTCAGGGCGAGCCGGTAAAATGGAAAAGCGAAGGCCACAACCGCCGCCCCGCCGATTCCAAGCAGGTTCTGCGCATCCGCACCAACCTCAGCATGGTGTTTCAACAATTCAATCTCTGGGCGCATCTCACCATCCTGCAAAACGTGATGGAAGCGCCGGTCACGGTGCTTGGCCGTGAGCGGGCCGAAGTCGAAGCCGCCGCGCGCAAATATCTCGACAAGGTCGGCATCGGCGACAAATGCGATGCCTGGCCCGCCCAGCTTTCGGGCGGTCAGCAACAACGCGCCGCAATTGCGCGCGCGCTGGCGATGGAGCCTCAGGCATTGCTGTTTGACGAACCGACCTCGGCGCTCGACCCCGAGCTTGAACAAGAAGTTGTCAAGGTTATCAAAGACCTGGCCGCCGAAGGCCGCACCATGATGATTGTCACCCACGACATGAAGATGGCGCATGACGTTTCCAATCATGTGATCTTCCTGCACGAAGGCCTGATCGAAGAACAAGGCACCCCCGAGGCACTGTTTGGCAATCCAAACTCCGAGCGGCTTCGCGGCTTCCTCTCCTCCACGGTGCATGCATGATGCGTTTCACCCTGCCCATGCTCCTGCTTGCCGCCGCTCTCGCTCTGCCGGGCGTCGCCCAGGCGGGCGACGGTCAGCGCGTGCGCATCGCCACAGAAGGCGCCTTCCCGCCGTATAATTCGCTCGACGCCAACGGCCAGCCGCAAGGCTTCGAAATCGATCTTGGCAATGCCATCTGTGCCCATACCGGCTGGAACTGTTCGTGGCTGGTCCACGATTGGACAACGCTGCTGAGCGACCTCGCTGAAGGCGAGTTCGACGCGGCCATGGCCGGAATATCAATCACCCCGTCGCGCCGGGCCGTGACCAGTTTCAGCCGCGAATACTTCCGCTCTGCCGACAAACCCCAGGGCCTGTTCGTTGGCACCCACACATTTCAGGATCCCGCCCACGCGATGATCGCGGTGCAAGAAGGGACGATCCACGAAGATCATCTGAAGAGCATGGGCTACAACTTCATCGCCTTTCCCACCGCGGGCGGCGCACTCAAAGCGGTGCTTGACGGGACGTGTGATCTGACCTTCGGCAACCCGGATTTCCTTGAATCACGGGTCTACAGCACCAGCCGCATGCTGGCGATCATCCGCCTCGAAAACATCGACGCAGGCGGCGCGGCCGTGGCCATCGCGCCCGGGCGCTCCGAAATCAAACAAGGGTTCGATGCCGCACTCGATGCGCTCGAAGCTGATGGAACCATTGAAAAGCTTCGCAAGAAATGGTTCACCAAATCCACCGAAACCTAAATGCGATCCTACTAAGATCGCACAAACCAAAAACAGTGAAATCAACCTAGGGAGAAAACCATGAAAAAACTCATTCTGACCACCGCCGCTCTGGCCCTCACCGCTGGCATGGCCTTTGCCGAAAGCCACGGCAAAACCGTACGTCTTGGCACCGAAGGCGCCTATCCTCCGTATAACTTCCTCAACGACGCTGGCGAAGTCGCCGGGTTTGAGCGCGAGTTGGGCGACGAGCTTTGCAAACGCGCCGAGCTGACCTGTGAATGGGTCACAAACGACTGGGATTCGATCATCCCGAATCTTCTGTCGGGCAACTATGATGCGATCATCGCGGGCATGTCCATCACGCCTGAGCGCAAGGAAGTCGTGAACTTCACCACCGGTTACACCCTGCCTTCGCCCTCGGCTTATGCGGCCCTGACGGCAGACGTCGACGTGA
Organism: Rhodobacteraceae bacterium LMO-JJ12; assembly: GCA_021555075.1. Taxonomy (NCBI): domain Bacteria; kingdom Pseudomonadati; phylum Pseudomonadota; class Alphaproteobacteria; order Rhodobacterales; family Paracoccaceae; species Rhodobacteraceae bacterium LMO-JJ12. The sequence goes on along the minus strand of JAKGBX010000004.1, from coordinate 68,895 downwards.
AAACCGCCGTCGTGTCGGCGCAATCGGCAACCATCCAATCCGCGCATGTGGCCACGACCGACGCAACCCTGGTCGAATTCCCCACCCCGGATGAAACGGTCGCCGCCGTGAAATCGGGCGAAGTTGACGCGGTTATGGCCGACAAGGACTTCCTCGTCCCGATCGTGGCCGAAGGCGAGCTTCAGTTTGTTGGCGAAGACACCTTCCTGGGTGACGGCATCGGCATGGCCTTCCGCAAGTCCGATGACGAAATGCGCTCTAAATTCGATGCCGCCATCGAGTCGATGAAAGCAGATGGCTCGCTGAACGCCCTGCTCGACAAATGGGAAATCGAAGGCAAGTTCTGAGCCTCCGACCGATCTTCAAAATGATGAAGGGGGGCACCCTGCCCCCCTTTGCCCAAGGCCGGTTCCCTCTACCTGCCAAACGCACCGATCCAAACCGAAACGAGGCCCGCTATATTTTCCTTTTGCTCTGATCCAGCCAGCCTGGAAGGCCTCACGTGGCTGAGCTGCTATCTGACCACCGGAAAGCACTTGGCTTTCTATGCGTCCTTTGGGACGGTTCTGCTGCTCTTGGCCGTAACCGCGCCCGCCGCCCTGCTCTTTGGGTTTTTCGGTGCCACCGCCGCGCGCTCTCACTTCGCGCCCCTGTCATGGGTCGGCAAAGCCTATATCGCGCTGGTGCGCGGCGTGCCCGACATCGCTTTCTTTCTCTTCTTCGTCATTGCGCTCGATCAGTTGTTCGAATGGGTGCGCCACAAGATCAAATGCCCCGATTGGGATCAACCCATTCGCCAGGGCGATGATTTCGTAGTCTGCGCCGCTGCCAAACTGCCCTTGGGCAATTCCCCACAGTGGGTCCATGAAGTCTACGGGTTCAGTATCGCCGTGCTGACCTTTGCCATCGTGTTCGGCGCCTTTGCGGCCAACGTGCTTTATGGCGCCATGCGCACCGTGCCCCGCGCCCAGATCGAAACCGCCGAAGCCTATGGCCTGAGCCCGCGCCAAAGTTTCTGGCGCATCCTCGTGCCGCAAATGTGGATCTATGCCCTGCCCGGCCTCTCCAATCTCTGGATGGTGCTGATCAAGGCCACCCCGCTCTTGTTCCTCTTGGGCGTCGAAGACATCGTCTATTGGGCGCGCGAACTGGGCGGTTCCAAAACCGCACGCTTCACCGATTATCCGCATGGCAACTGGCTGATGTGGTATTTTCTGGCGCTGCTGATCTTCTATCTCATCTTCACCCGCGTCTCCGAGGTCGTGCTCGAACGCCTCACCCGTCGTCTCAGCCACGGTCAGGCCACCACCGGCGGCGAATCCCAGCGTAAGGCGGAGGCGACATGAGCTGCTGGCAAACCATTCAGGACTACGGCCTGCGCAGCATTGGCATCGGCGAACGCGCCCTGCCGCGCGAAAACTTCACCCTCTGCGAACAATTCACCCTGATTGGCTCGGGCATGCTGTGGAACATCTATTTCGGCGTGTTCGCGCTTTTGGCCGGGTTTTTTCTGGCCAACGCGCTGGCGCTTGGCAAAGGCGCAAAATCACCATGGCTGCGCAAACCCGCCGAATGGTTCATCTTCGTCTTTCGCGGCTCACCGCTCTTTATTCAATTCTTCTTTGGCTATTTCCTGTTTCTCAGCCTCAAGGGCATCTTCCCGGTTTTTACCCCCTTCTCGTCGGCATGGCTTGGCGCGCTGGTCGTGCTCTTTTTCAACACCGCCGCCTATTCCGGCGAGATTTTCTATGGCGCGCTGCGCTCGATCCCCAAGGGCGATGTCGAGGCGGCAGACGCCTATGGCTTTTCCGGCTGGGCACGCTTTCGCAAGATCATATGGCCCACATCCATGCGCCTTGCATGGCCGGCCTACACAAACGAGGCGATCTTCCTTTTTCACGCCACAACGCTGGTCTTCTTTTCCGGCTTCCCAACGTGGCAACAACGCGGCGACGCGCTCTACTATGCCAGCTATTTTGCCGACAAGACGTTCAATCCCTTCATCCCATACCCCATTCTCGCGGGCTATTTCATCATGCTAACACTGGTCATCATTGCCTTTTTCGGCCTGATCAACCGCTACCTGAATCGCCATTTACCACAAGAACACCGCCGCAAACTGCGCCTGCGCGCCAATATCATTCGCTGAACACCTGTTGATCTTCAATAGGGCGCGTCCCTTCGTGAGGTTCGCCTATGTCGGGCCGCTATGGGACTGGGGGTTTCACCCCCAGACCCCCAGGATATTTTTGGCAAGATGAAACCCGGAGGCCACCGAGGGTTACGCCGTCGATATCGTCAATAGATTGCGGCGGCGCGTGGCTCAGCCCTGCGGCACGCCCGCCTTGGCCTTTTCGATCGCAGGCAGGATGTTTTCCTGTAACACCCGCTGCGTAATCGGTCCAGCCCAGCGCAAGACAACCTTGCCCTCCGCATCGATGATGAAGGTCTCGGGCGCGCCATAGACGCCCCAGTCGATCTTGGTGCGCGCCGTCTTGGCCTCGCCCAGCGTGGCGAACGGGTTGCCGTCCTTCTCAAGATAAGCCAATGCGCGCGCCGTGGTGTCGTCAAAATTGACCCCATGCAACGGCACATCGAGATTGTCTCGCATCCACAGGAGAGTGGGATGCTCGGCCCGACACGCCACACACCACGTGCCCCAGAAATTCACCAGCTTGACGGTGTTTTCGGCCAGCACTTCATCGGTCAGAAGCGGCGTTTCCCCCAGCTTTTCCAGCGACACCCCCGGTGCCGCTTTGCCAATCAACTGTGAGGGCAGCACATTGGCATCTTCCCGGGCCATGCCCCAGAAGAACAGCCCCACCAAGGCGACAAAGACCAGCGGTGGTGCAAGCATCATTGGACTAACCTTAGCCATTCCGTTTCCTTCGCATTTCAACTTCCGCCAGTTCCGCCTTGACCCGCCGCGAGCGCAACATCGACACCCCCACCAACAGCAGGAGCAAGCCGATGGACAGCCCATAAGATGACAGGACGGCACCTGCATATTTGCCCAGTTCAGGAATCATCCCAACCGCTCCCGTGCCAGAAGTGCACGCATTCGGCGTGCACGAATTTCAGTATTGGTGCGAATGATCACCAACGTGATGAACAACAAAATAAACCCCGCGATACAGACCAGCGCAGGATACCAGAAAATATCGGCCACATTCTCTTCTTTATCGAGCGACAGCGACGCCCCCTGATGCAACCCCTGATTCCAGAAGTTCACCGCATAGCGGCTCAGGATCGCAAAAACCGAACCAACCAGGCAAAGCACCGATGTCAGATCAGCGGCGGTATCGTCGTTCTCGATCGCCGACCACAGCGCCATATACCCAAGATAGAACAGGAACAGGATCAGAAACGACGTTAGCCGCGGATCCCAGGCCCACCATGTCCCCCACATCGGCTCGCCCCAGATCGCCCCGGTGATCAGCGCGATCAGCGTCATCGTCGCGCCGATCGGCGCCGCCGCACGGGCCGCAAGCGCGCTCACATGGTGGCGCCGAACAATCCAGACCAGCGAGGTGATCAGCATCATTGCCCACACATTGATCGCCATCATCGCGCTCGGCACATGCAGATAGAATATCTTCACGGTCGATCCCTGACGATAGTCATCGGGCGTAAAGAAAAAGCCCCAGCTCAGCCCGATCACGAGGCACAGCGCAGCCGAGGTCGCAAACCACGGCAGCGCCTTTTCGGTTGTGCGCATAAATTTCAGCGGGTTGGCGTATTCCCAAAGTGCATTCAAGTTCATGTCGCGCATCTTCCTCGTCAGGCTGTCGCGTTGGTTTACGCATAGGCCGCCCGGCCCGCTTTGATCTGCCTTAAATCGCCGCGCATTTCCAGCCCCCGGCGTTCACATTTCGATGTGCTCGCCGCTCAGCGCAGGTTCACCCGCAATACTGCCGCGCTGGCAAAGGGTAAGAGCGCAATCACGCCAAAGCTGATCCCCGCCAGCATCAGCATCGGCGTCGTGGTTTCCAGCCCCTCGGCGCCTCGTCGCGCCATCTCTGCCCCAAAGATCAGCGTCGGCACATAAAGCGGCAACACCAACAGGCTCAAAAGCAAGCCGCCCCGCTTCAACCCCACAGTCAGCGCCGCACCAAACGTGCCCGTAACTGACAATGCCGGCGTGCCAATCAAAAGCGACAGGATCATCGGCGCATAGCCTTGCGCTGGCAGGCTCAAAAGCAACCCGAACAACGGCGAGGCAAGCACCAGAGGCAATCCAGTGGTCAACCAATGCGCCAAGGCCTTGATTGAAACGATGCCTTCCATCGGCAAAGGCGACGTGGCCAACAGATCAAGCGAGCCATCCTCCCAGTCGAGCGCAAATATACGATCAAGCGACAACAAACAGGCCAGCAACGCGCCCAGCCACAGGATGCCCGGCGCGATGCGCGACAGCAGCCCCGTTTCGGGGCCAACACTAAACGGCACCAACACCACAACAATCAGGAAGAACGACAGCCCAAGGCCAAACCCGCCCCCGGCCCGCACCGCCAGTCGCAAATCTCGAATTAGAAGCGCAATCACAAGAACACCTCGTCGAAATCATCCGCCCCGGACGGCTTTGCCTTGAACGGCCCGACATCGAAGATCTCGGCCTCCTCCAACCCAAGATCGATGTGCGTCGCGATCAACGCCATGCCGCCCTCCGCCAGATGCGCCCGGATCGCCGCGCCAAACATCGCCACCGCTTCAACATCCAGCGACACCGTCGGCTCGTCCAGCACCCAAACGGGTCGCCCTGTCACGATCAACCGCGCCAGTCCCAGCCGCCGTTTCTGCCCCGCCGAAAGCGCCCCTGCAGGACGGTTGCGCATTGGCTCAAGCGCGAAACCCGCCAGCGCCTTGGCCACATGATCGGTGCCAAAGACGCTTGCCCAGAAGGTCAGGTTTTCCTCTACGCTCAGCGTCGCCTTGATCCCGTCAGCATGCGCCGCATAGGCCATCGCTTCGCGATCCAGCCCAATCTCTCCCGCCAACGCAGGCTGAAGCCCTGCAATGGTGCGCAACAGCGTGGTCTTACCGATGCCATTTGGCCCGCGCAAAATAAGCGCCCGCCCAGAGGTCAGCGTAAAACTCAAGCCCTCCAGCACAGGAACACCCCCGCGCGCCACCGCCAGATCGGAAATCTTCAACTCCATGCCACCGCCTTACCCCAAGGTTGCTGCCGACAAAACCCCGCATTTTTCCGGCCCGGATACGCATCCGCACGCCTCCCCCATGACCGCGCCAACATCTGGCGACCCATGGCCGCCCGCGGGCGTGGGGTGGGTGGGCGGGAGCGCGTGCGGGCGGCCATCGCACACGCCGGATTCAAACGGGCAAAGCCGCCAACGCGACACGCCGACCTTCCGCCGCCAGGATATTCCAGGTCCGACAAGCCGAAGGCGTATTCATCACCTCTGCGCCCATACCGGCCGCCTCAATCGCGGCGCGCAAATCGGCGGGGATTTGGGCAATCTCTGCGCCCATGCCAAACAGGATCACGTCAATCTCATCGGCCAGCCCCAGCAAGACCGCAGGCGCGTCAAACCCGCTCCAGCTTTGAACCTCCGCCAAGGTCAGCAGAATCCCACCCTCATGGCGCTCGCCACCAATGCGGAAAAAACCGGGCCCATAACCGTCGATCGGCTGCACCCCGCCCATGTCCATCTCGTTCATCTGCATCTGCTCACCCTCCTGTTAGAAACCCGCCGAGCCCCGACGCCGCAGAAACCGCAATAACGCCATAAGCGACTCCGCGATAGGCCCGCTCATACCCCGGTCGAAACAGCCACGCCCCGCCCAGATTTCCCGCAAGATAAGGCAGCGCCGCAAGCAGGCCAATGACCAGCGGAACACCCCCCATCCGCCCCAGAACCACAAACCCGAACAGCATCATCATGTCATAAAAGAACAGATATGCGGTCGTGTTGGCGCGGATCACATGCACCGGATGCGGGCTCGCCATATAGAGCATGATCACCGGCGGGCCGGGAATCGCCACCGCCCCACCCAGAAACCCCGCCAGCATGCCGGTGCCAAAGATCAGCGGCGGATGCATCTCACCGCGATAGCGCAGACCCGAGACGACCAGTGCCAGCAACACCAGCGTGACCACAGAAACAGCGATCCTGAATCCGGCAGGATCGCTCGCAAACAAGACCATCAGCCCCAGCGGTATCGCCACCAGGGTGCCCAGAAGCAATCGCAGTAAATCCTTGGGATGCCCGTCTTTCAATGCGCGCGGTATCGCCGGCAGCGGCCCGATCACATCCATCAGGATCAAGACGATCACCGCCCATACCGGCTCCAGCACCTGTGCTGCGACCGGCAGAAAGATCATCGCCGTACCAAAACCCACAAACCCACGCACCAACCCCGACAGAAACGCCGCGGCGAACAGCCAGCCTATGCCCGGAACAGCCAGCGCCTGGGCAACAACTTCGGGCATTCAGCTAGGCGTCGATATTGGCGTATTGCGTCCCGGCATTGGCGTCGGTCTTGCTCCAGTCGCGCTTCACACCCAGCCAGAGCAGGATGGCCGACGCCACAAAGATCGACGAATAGGTGCCCACGATCACGCCCCAGATCATCGCAAAGACAAACCCACGGATCACGTCACCGCCCAACACATAGAGCGATATCAGCGCCAGAAGCGTCGTGACGCTCGTCATCACCGTGCGGCTCAACGTTTCGTTGATCGACAGGTTCAAAACCTCTTTCAGTTCCATCTTCTTATACTTGCGCAGGTTCTCACGCACCCGGTCGAACACAACAACGGTATCGTTAAGTGAATAGCCCACGATGGTCAGCAACGCCGCAATGATCGCCAGATCGAACCGGATCTGCAATTCCGAGAATATCCCGATGGTCAACAAAACGTCGTGCACAAGCGCTGCCACAGCGCCCACCGCAAACTGCCATTCAAACCGCATCCAGATATAGGCCAGCACCGCCGCCATCGCCAGAACCACGGCAATCACCGCTGTCTGGATCAACTCGCCCGAGACCTTCGGCCCAACGCTTTCCACACTGATAAAGCGGATATCGGGCACGGCCTCGGCCAACGCCGCCTCGACATCTTCGATCATTTGCGCACTCACGCTTTCTTCGTCGTCCTGCGCCTGAATGCGGATCATCGCCACGTTCTTTTCCGGCCCGAAAGTCGGGTCGAACACTTCCGTGATGGTCACATCCCCAAGGCCCAGCGCGGCAATCGCATCGCGATACACACCGATATCGACCGACTCGGAGCTTTCCGAACGGATCGTCGTGCCACCGCGAAAGTCGATGCCATAGTTCAGCCCCTGCATCAGGAACGACCCAAAAGCCACCACCATCATGACCGCCGAAATTCCAAGCCACAGCTTTGAGCGGCTGAAGAAATTCCAATTGGTTTCTTGTGGAACTAATCTCAGGCGCATCTCACACCTCCAAGGTTTTCGGGCGGCGGCGTTCAAACCACATCACCAGGATAAGGCGTGTCACGAAGATCGCAGTAAACACCGAGGTCAAGATTCCGATGCCCAGCGTGATTGCAAATCCACGCACCGGCCCCGAGCCAACGGCATAAAGGATGACGGCCGTGATGAAAGTTGTGATATTGGCGTCCACAATCGCGCTCAAAGCCTTCTCATAGCCCAGCTCAATCGCCCTTGCCGGTCCCCGTGCGGTCTTCAACTCTTCGCGAATACGCTCAAAGATCAGCACGTTGGCATCCACCGCCATCCCGATGGTCAACACGATCCCGGCAATCCCCGGAAGGGTCAGAGTCGCCCCGATCATGCTCAGCAAGCCAAAAATCAGCGCCACGTTGATGATCAGCGCAATATTGGCGAACAGACCAAACAGCCCATAGCTCAGGACCATAAAGACCAGAACCCCGCAGAATGCCACAATACTGGCAAGCTTGCCCGCCTCGATGCTGTCCGCGCCAAGCTCCGGCCCGATGGTGCGTTCTTCCAGAAAATCCAAACCCGCCGGAAGCGCGCCCGCGCGCAGCAAAACCGCCAGTTCGGTGCTTTCCTCAAGCGAGAACCGCCCGGTAATGATACCCGACCCGCCCGAAATATGCGCCTGGATCGTCGGTGCGCTGATCACTTCACCGTCCAACACGATGGCAAACGGGTTGCCGATGTTGTTTGCGGTATAATCACCAAACCGCCGCCCGCCGCTGGCATCAAACCGGAAAGTCACCGCCGGTTGACCGTTCTGATCAAAACTCGGCTGCGCATCCACAAGGTCTTCACCCGTCACCACCGGTGCGGATTCCAGAATGTAGAATAGATCCTCACCCGCATTGGGGCGCGTGCGGTTTTCCTTGGCCGGGAGAAGCTCCTCACCTGCACCCGTCGAAGCATGTTCTTCCGTGGTCCGGCTCACCACCGGCTGAAAGGTCAACTGCGCCGTGGTGCCGATGATCCGCTTGAGTTCGGCAGCACTGCCAATCCCCGGCACCTGGATAAGAATACGATCCGAACCTTGGCGCTGAATCGTCGGCTCGCGCGTGCCCACTTCGTCAATCCGGTTGCGGATGATTTCCAGCGCCTGACGCACCGTGCGATCATCCGTGGCCAGCTTCTCGGCGTCGCTCAACTCGACAATCACCATGTCGCCTTGGGTACTCACCGCAATATCATTGGCCCCCGCCCCGGTCAGGCTTGCCACCGGACGGCTCAACCCGCGCACAAGGCTCGCTGCGCGCTCCACCTCATCGGCGTTCGAAATCTTGATGCGCAACTGTTCTTCCGGCCCCGGTTGCAGGCGGATCGTGCCGATCGTGCCGCGCTCCTCGCGCAACATGTCACGAATCTCGGGCCACATCCCCTTGATCCGGGTCTTGTAGACGTCCTGCGTCTTGACCTCGGCCAACAGATGCGCGCCACCGCGCAGATCAAGCCCCAGATTGACCAAACTGCTTGGAAGCCATCCCGGCCAAAGCCCGGCTTGCTCTTCCAGTCCGTTCCCGGAAGCACCCGTTTCCATCGCCTTTACGGCGTCGTTGCGGGTCTCAACACGGGTGTAAAACCCGTTGGGCAGCGCCAACAAAAGGCCCACCACCACGGTGGACCAAATGAGAACGCGTTTCCACATATCAATCTGAAGCATGAATACCGCTCCCGGCCGGGGTTTGTCGCAAAGTTTAAATCAGGAGTTGGCGGCGGGTTCGGTTTTGCTCAGAACCTGTCCCAGCGTCGCTTTGATGACCCGCACTTTCACGCCGTCAGCAATCTCGACTTCGACTTCACCGTCATCCTTGACCTTGGTAACCTTGCCGACAATGCCGCCTTGAGTGATCACCTGATCGCCCCGACGCACGGCTTCAATCATCGCCTGATGTTCCTTTGCCTTTTTCTGCTGAGGCCGGATCAGCAAAAAATACATGATCGCGAAGATCAGAATAAGCGGGAGAAACTGGGCAATTGCGCCACCTTCCATGGGGAATCCTTTCCGAATTTGTTCCGCGTAGCACCCTCTGCGCGGATTGGGCGGAACCTATGCGCGCCGACCGGGGTTTGCAATCCCCGCGGGCGCGCTTTTCCTGCCCCGGACCGTGTGATTTCACACAGCATCCTCGCCTCGGGCATTCCCCCGTTTACCCCGCCCCCCAATATCGGCCATAACCCCGCCACGCATAACCGATTCACTGAGGAAAAAGACCGATGCATGACATCCGCGCCATCCGCGAAAACCCTGCCGCTTTTGACGCCGCCATTGCGCGCCGTGGAGATGCGCCGGTCTCGTCCTCAATCCTCGCGCTGGATGAGGCCCGTCGCGCCCGCATCCTCGCCGCCGAAACCGCGCAGGCCGATCAGAACAAGGCCGCCAAGGCCATTGGCGCCGCCAAAGCCGCTGGCAACACCGAAGAGTTCGAACGCCTGCGCGTTGAAGTGGCCGCCAAAAAGGCCGAAGTGGCCGAGCTTCAGACCGACGCCAAAGCGCTTGACCAACAACTCACCGATATGCTCGCCGCTCTGCCCAACCTGCCACTCGATGACGTCCCCCAGGGCGCGGACGAGGCGGACAATGTCGAAATCCACCGCTGGGGCACGCCCCCGGCGCTGCCCTTTGAACCCAAAGAGCATTTTGAGCTCGCCTCCGTTCAACCCGGCATGGATTTTGAAACCGCCGCCAAACTCTCCGGCTCCCGCTTCGTTGTCCTCTCCGGCGCCGTCGCGCGCATCCATCGCGCGCTGGCGCAGTTCATGCTCGACACCCACACCGAAGAAAACGGCCTGACCGAGACGTGGGCGCCCGTGCTGGTGCGCGAAGAAATGATGTATGGCACAGGTCAGTTGCCCAAATTCGGCGAAGACAGCTATCAGACCACCAATGGCTGGTGGCTGGTGCCCACCTCCGAGGTGCCGCTGACCAATATGGTCAACGGCGACACCGTGGATGAAGCCACCCTGCCCCACCGCCTTGTCGCCCATTCCCAATGTTTCCGCTCCGAAGCGGGAAGTGCGGGGCGCGACACCTCCGGCATGCTGCGCCAGCACCAGTTCGAAAAGGTCGAGATGGTCTCGATCACCCACCCCGACCATTCCCGTGCCGAGCTTGATCGCATGACCGCCTGTGCGCAGGGCATCCTTGAAAAACTGGGACTGGCCTATCGCACCGTCGTGCTCTGCACTGGCGACATGGGCTTTGGCGCGCGCCGCACCCACGACATCGAGGTCTGGTTGCCCGGCCAGAACACCTATCGCGAGATCAGCTCGGTTTCCGTCTGCGGTGACTTTCAGGCACGGCGCATGAACGCCCGCTTCAAACCCGCCGATGGTGGCAAACCGCAGTTCGTCCACACGCTCAACGGCTCCGGCCTTGCTGTGGGGCGCTGCCTGATCGCCGTGCTGGAAAATGGTCAGCTTGAGGATGGCTCGGTCGACCTGCCCGAGGCATTGCACCCCTACCTGCGCGGCAAGACCCGCCTTGCCGCCGACGGCACGCTGGTTTAACGCGCAAAAACAACCCCCTACAACGAAAACAGCCCCTGGATCGCTCCGGGGGCTGTTGCATGACTGATGAAATCTAAGGCCGAGGGATCAGCCTTCGATCACACCACCTTCAATCGCTTCGACCAGTTCAACCTCATCGATTTCGCCATTCTCATCGGCGTCAATCTCGGCGAACTGCTCTTCGGTCAGCCCGGGGTAAGCTGCCGCCATCTCTTCCATCGAATAGCTGCCATTCCCATCGGTATCGACCAACTCGGTCGCAGCCACAGCCTGAGAGGCCACCAGCGCCATAGCGCCAAGCAACATTGCACGGATCATCATTTTCGGAACACTCCAAGGGCGGCATCACGCCGCCACAAATCAAAGGCAATAGTACCTTCGGCGGCGATATTGTCGATTTCCATGACTTCGGCAAGCGGTATTTTTTGGCCTCCGGCGCCCTCCCGCCGATGGAACATAAAGCCACCGGCCGCATTGATTTTCCATAACCTCAGCATAAGATGGATCGAATGAAATATCTCCCCCACATCACCCTTCTCGCCACACTTGCTTTCGCAATCTCGCCTTTGCTCTCCACCGGCTTCAACGGGTTCGAACCGGCCCAATTCCCCATCCCCCAAGACGACCCGCCGGTGCAGCCCGCAGGATATGCGTTCTCGATCTGGGGGCTAATCTATCTCTGGCTGATCGCCTCCGCTGCCTTCGGGCTTTTGCGCCGCGCCACCTCCCCCGGCTGGCAGACCATGCGCCCGGCCCTCATCCTGAGCCTCGCCACCGGCGCGTTCTGGATTCCGCTGGCCCAAACCTCGGTGATCTGGGCCACGGTGCTGATCTTCTTCATGCTGGCCACTGCGCTCGCGGCGTTGCTCATGGCAGGCAGCCAAGATCGTCTCTGGCTGCGCGAACCCATTGGGCTCTACGCGGGTTGGCTCACCGCCGCCTCTTCGGTTTCCATCGGGTTGCTGTTGGCGGGTTTTGGCTTCATCGGCCCAACCATCGCCGCGCTGATCGCCCTCGCACTCGCGCTCGTGATCGCCCTCACGGTCATAGCCGTGCGCCCTGATACGTTGGGTTATTCGGCAGGTGTCGTTTGGGCGCTGGTCGGTGTGATCATCTCCAACCTCTCACCCACCAACTGGCCGGTTCTGGGGCTGGCGGCGATCGGGGCAATCGCTCTGATCGCCCTAACCTCGCGCCCGACGCGTTAACGTTTCTCTCATTACTGCGTCCCGGCGCACGCCGCATTAACCCATTCACGCAACACCACGCCGGATTCGTTAACCATTTCGACGGCAGCCACCCGACAGCCGAATGTCAGCCGGAAGTCACCCCACGAAATTCCGCCCCATCCCACCGCACGTTAACCTTAACCAATTCACCCGGCAGGTGTGTTCATCGCCCCCGTCGCCCCCGACCGCGCCGCGCCAAACCCCACCATCCGGCCCGCCGCCTCATCGTAAAGCTTCCAGCCATAACAACTGATTGCCTCACGAATCCCAATCTCGCGACTCTTCAGCAAATCGCCGGCATCCACATAGCATTGCTTGAGATTATAGCAGGGAATATTGGCGTTGAGATGATGCAGATCGTGATAGGCAATGTTCAACGTCAACCAATCGAAAACCTTACCAAACCGCAATACAGACGTGCCCTTCAACGCGCCCTTTTCATAGGTATATTCCGGCTTTCGCCCCCAATAAACCTGCTCGAAATTATGCACCACATAAGGGATGATCGCGCCAAAAGTCGCTCCGACATAGATCGACCCAAGAAGCACAACAACCCCGCTCCACCCGGCAATTCCATAGAGCGCGGCAGCATATCCAAGCACCATCGCGTCATGCAGAACAACCCACCAAACACCTGTTTTAAAACCATTTCTCGGAAACCGACGAAGGATCAGGTAGAGCACAAACGGCCCCACCACTAACAACGTGAAAGGGCTGCGATAAAACCGGTACCAAAGCCTGCGCAAGAGCGGCGCGCGGCGATATTCCTCGACCGTCATGATGTCGATTTCAAAGGCTTCGCGATGATCCAGATCACCGACATGCGCATGGTGCAGATTGTGATTGTACCGCGTCGCCACATATGGGCTCAGAGAGATCGGCGAAAGCACCTCGCCCAACACATCATTGCCCTTTCGCGAGGCGAAAAACGCCCGGTGCATACAGTCATGCTGGATCATGTAAATCCGGATGCCAAACAACCCCGCCAGCACCGTCAAAGGAACCACCCACCAGGTCGCCGCATAGCTGATGGCCAAAGACAGGCTCACCCCATAGCCCAGTATCGTCACCAGCAAAACGCGCCATGCCACATCATTGCGCTTGCTGGTATAACCTCTTGTAAACTTTCTTATGTCCATAATCCAAATGTCCCGCGACGACCCAGGACACCTCGATAAATAAGAAGGTTTCCCCCCCGGCCGACGTGGAAAGGGTAACGTGATGCAGATTCAAAAAAAAGTATTTATTGCTGACTGTTCCGGGAGGATGTGAACCTCCCTCATCAACACCTCAGTCGCGTCTGCCCTGTATGTGCTTGCGCAGTTTGGACGGCCCGGCCTTCTTCTTTCCCTTGTAAGGGTTGCGCGCGGATTGTGAGCGCATGGTCAACCGGATTGGCGTTCCCGGCATGTCAAAGTCGGTCCGTAAGCCATTGACAAGATAGCGCGTATAGCTGTCGGGCATCTTTTCGGGATGCGAACACATCACCACAAAACCGGGCGGGCGCGTCTTCACTTGCGTCATATAACGCAGCTTGATCCGCTTGCCTTGCGGCGCGGGCGGCGGATGCGCCTCCAGCATACCCGTCAGCCAACGGTTCAACTGCGCCGTGGTGATCCGCCGGTTCCAAACCTCATAGGCGCGCATCACCGCCTCTTGCAGCCGATCAAGCCCACGTCCGGTCTTGGCAGAAACCGTGACCAACGGTGCGCCGCGAAGCTGCGGCAGAAGTCGCTCAAAGGATTCCTTCAAATCCTTGAGTTTCTGTTGTTTTTCGTCCTCGATGTCCCATTTATTGACGGCCACGACCACCGCGCGCCCCTCGCGCTCGGCCAGATCCGCAATCCGTAAATCCTGCTGTTCAAACGGGATCGCGGCATCCAGAAGAACCACCACCACTTCGGCAAATTTCACCGCCCGAAGACCATCGGATACGCTGAGTTTTTCCAGCTTCTCCTGCACCTTGGCCTTCTTGCGCATGCCCGCCGTGTCAAACACCCGCACGGGCACGCCATCCCAATCCAGCGAGAGCGAAATCGCATCCCGTGTGATCCCCGGCTCAGGCCCGGTCAACAGGCGATCATCGCCCAGTATCCGATTGATAAGCGTGGATTTTCCCGCATTGGGGCGCCCGACCACAGCAATCTGCATTGGCCGTGCTTTGGTCGGCTTGCGCCCCCCGTCCTCTTCCGCGTCGTCGTCCGAAACATCCACTTCGGTTTCCGGCGTCTGCTCGGCGGCCCGTTCTTCAAAAGCATCCGCAAGTGGCATAAGCATGGCGTAAAGATCGTTTAGCCCTTCGCCATGCTCAGCAGACAAGCGGATCGGCTCCCCAAGCCCCAGCCCATAGGCCTCATAGAGCCCGGCGTCCGCCGCCGCACCCTCGGCCTTGTTCGCCGCCAAAATCACATGTGCGCTGCGTTTGCGCAGGATGTCGGCAAACACTTCATCGGCAGGCGTCACACCCACGCGCGCGTCAACCATGAACAGACAGATATCGGCCATATCCACCGCCCGCTCGGTCAGCCTGCGCATCCGCCCCTGAAGCGAGTCGTCGGTCGCCTCTTCCAATCCTGCTGTGTCAATCACCGTGAATTTCAGATCGCCCAACCGCGCCGCACCTTCGCGCAGATCCCGCGTTACCCCCGGTTGATCATCGACAAGCGCAAGCCGCTTGCCAACCAATCGGTTGAACAACGTGGATTTGCCCACATTCGGGCGCCCCACAATGGCGAGGGTGAATGACATTTCAAAGCTCCAGCGCAGCAGTCAGGCCGCCGCGATACAACAGTCTTTGCTCAACGGAAAGCGTAAAGCTCGCCCTTGGTCGAGACCACATACATCACACCGCCTGCAAAAACCGGGTTTGTCGTCGCCCCGCCGGGAATTTTCCCGGTCCCGATCAACGCGCCCGAACTGGGTTCGAACTTGCGAATACCCCCGTCATTGGACACCACGATCAGCTTGCCACCGGCCAGTACCGGGCCGTAATGGGCAAAGATTTCCTTTTGCCGCCGCGGGCGGTCCTTGACGAAGAAGGGCAATTTTGCGCCCCACACGCGGCTTCCATCTTCGGCATCAAGCCGCACCAGTTCATTGCGGTCCGACACCAGAAAGATCGAATTGCCAGCAACCCAGACAGGATTGAGCGCGCCTTCATTGGCGGTCCAGAGCCGCTCGCCGGTGCTGGCCTTCATCTTCACCAACCGCCCCGAATGACTTCCGACATACACATCTTGCCCAACGATCACAGGGTCACCCGTAATGTCCGAAACGCGCGTGCGTGCCAATGCAAACCGCTGTCCCGAAATCACCGCGTCCCAGACACGCAAGCCACCGCTGCGGAAGGCCGCCTGAACCTCGCCCGACCCAAATCCAAAGATCGCCACCTGATCGTTGACCGCAGGTGCGGGCGCACCCAGCACATTGTTGCGGCTCGCCGTGGCATCCAATTGCCAGCGGATACGCCCGGTATCGGCCTCAACAGCCCAGGCAGTGTTGTCACCTGCCGACAAGAAGACCAACCCGTCGCGCACCGTCGGCGGCCCCGAGGCCGTAGCCCCCAGTTTTTGTTGCCATTTCTGCGCACCGGTCGCGGCGTCCAGCGCCGTCAGAACACCAAAACCCGACGTTACGAACAGGGTGCCGTCGCCATAGGCCAACCCGCCACCCGTTGCATCCCTGGCGCGGTCCCTCTCGGGCAACAGATCAACACTCCAGACCGGGGTGCCGGTTGTCGCCGTCGCGCTGACCTTGGCCTGCGCATCAAGCGTGAAGATACGCCCGTTCGCCACCACCGGATCGGAGGTGATGCGCTGGCGGGCCCCTTCGCCCGCGCCGATCTTGGCGCTCCACAGCATTTGCATCGTGCCGGAATAGGCCGGGTGGTCGACCCGTGTCTGCGGCGTGCCATGGCGTTGAGTCCAGTTGGCGTTTGTCACCATCTTGGGCAACGTGACAGGCAATGTGCGATTTTCCGGCGTGACTTCCGGGGCGTTCGCTTCACTGTCGCTCATGATTGCGCGCAGGTCTTCGCGTTGTCCGGGTAAGATTACCTCGCGTTCGCCGCAAGCCGCGAGAAACGTCACAAGCCCCAGCCCGATCGCCCATCCGCTCTGTTTCACATCGATTGCCCGCATCATGGCCTCACCCTTGTGTCTTTTCCCAGCGTTCATCCGGTGGCTTTCCCGGCGTTTGTCGCCGTTATTCGCCGCTCTTCGCGGGGTCTTCGGGTTCCACACCCAATGCCACAATCAACTGAGACGCCCGCTGACGCAAGCCCGCGGTCGCGCCAGCATCACTCGCGATGGCCTGCAAACGCGCGGCAGCAGCTTCTGCATCACCGGTTTCGATATCGACAAGCGCCAACTGTTCCTCGGCCAGAAGCCGAATGGCCGAGCCTGGCCCGATCAGCGCTTCATACCCGCTTCTGCGTTCATCCACAGACAGCGCGTCACCCTGAATAGCCAGCAGCTTGAACGCCGCCAGTTGGCGATAGATCAACGGCAAATCAGCGTTACCCTCAACTTTCCTAAGCTGTTCAACGGCTGCATCGAACTCACCCGAATTGACTTGTTCGCTCGCCTCCAGCATCGCCACGATGGCCTGCGCTCCAGAGCTTTCGGGTGCGACTTTCGCCAATGCGCTCGCCCGCTCCAGCGGATCGTCCTGACGCAACGCCGCGATCATCGCGTCGCCCGTCGCTTCGGCTGCATTGCGCGCCTGCGCCTTGCGAAACTCGTTGAACGCGGCTCCCCCCACCAGAACCAGCACAGCCAGCACAAATATCCAACCGTAACGCTTCATCAGCGTAAACAGTCGGTCGCGACGCACCTCTTCGGTGACTTCTTCAATGAAACTGTCGGTATCGCTCACCCTGGGCGCCCCTCACTTTGGATTTGCCCCCTCTTAACGCGTGTCCCGCGCTCTGCCAAGGCCCGCCGAACGACGCGCTCACCGTTGTCGCTATACCAATTTGTAGCGGCACAGTCACACCTGCTCCGCGCATGGTAGGCAGCCTTGCACTTATTGCCCTCTCAACCTAAACTGAACCGATGAGTTCAGTTTGCCCATTGCCCACGGATTTCTTCGGGTTTTCACCTTTCCAAACGGAAGAATAACGCACCCTGGAGATCAGGACTTGCAACTTACACAGCGCAGTCTAATTGCGTGGGAATGCCACATTGGCACATAATCAGCGCGATACCGGCGCAAAAAGGACCCTATATGCGACTTCTGCCGATCATCACCGCCGTTCTGGTCAGCGTCTTTCTCTATTTTCTGATTATTGAACGCGACACATTGCTCGCACTGGCCCGTGGTGAAGATGCTGCATCGCTTGAAACGGCTGTTACAAACAACGCGTCTTCCGCTCAGGAAGTCGCCGCTGGCAAGGCCCACTCCGGCCCGGCGGAAGTCGGCGTGGTCGCGATCCATTCGCGTGCCTCGGTCATCGACAGCGCGGTCATCCTGCGCGGCCAGACCGAAGCCGCGCGTCAAGTCGATGTGCGGGCAGAAACTACGGGTCTGGTAATCTCCGAGCCGTTGCGCAAAGGCGCGTTCGTAGAAGAGGGACAGGTGCTTTGTCGTCTCGATCCGGGCACGCGCGCCTCTACCTTCGCTGAAACACGCGCCCGCCTGCTCGAATCCGAAGCTCGCGTGCCCGAAGCCGAAGCCCAATTGCCGCGCGCCGAAGCACAGCTTGAAAACGCCAAGGCCCAGCTTGAAACCGCATACGCCCAACGCGAAGAAGCCGAGATCAATTACAACGCCGCGCTAAAACTCGCGGAAGGCGGCTATGCCTCGGATAGCCGCGTCGCGTCTGCCAAGGCTGCGATGCGCGCAGCCGAGGCCGGCATCAGTTCTGCCAAAGCCAGCGTCAAATCGGCAGAAGCCGGGGTCAAAACCGCGCAATCGGGCGTGCTCAGCGTCAAGGCGGGCATTCAATCCGCCGAGGCTGCCGTTGCCACCGTCGAAAAGGAAATTTCACGGCTGGAAATCACGGCCCCATTCGAAGGGCTGCTGGAAAGCGATGCCGCCGAACTCGGCGCGCTTTTGCAACCCGGCGCGATCTGCGCCACGGTGATTCAGCTCGATCCGATAAAACTTGTAGCCTACGTGCCCGAGACCGAGATCGACCGCATCTCGGTGGGGTCTCTGGCGGGCGCACGGCTAACCAGCGGGCAGGAGTTGCGCGGGCGTGTCAGTTTCCTGTCGCGTTCCGCCGATCCGCTGACCCGCACGTTCCGCGTTGAAATCGCGGTGCCCAACCCCGGCCTTGATGTGCGCGATGGCCAAACTGTAGAGATCGTGATCGCTTCGGATGGTGCAAACGCGCATCTCGTTCCGCAATCGGCGCTTACACTCAATGATGATGGTGTATTGGGCATTCGGGTGGTCGATTCCGAAAATCAGGCGCTATTCCAGCCAATCACCCTTGTGCGCGACACGGCTGATGGGGTCTGGATCTCCGACTTGCCTGATGAAGCGGATATCATCGTGATCGGTCAGGAATATGTGGTCGATGGTGTTCCGGTGCGTGCCGCCTACGAGGAAGCCGCGAAATGACTGGTCTTGTCGACTGGGCCGCCGCGCGCGCGCGCATGGTCATGGCCTTTATCGTGCTCTCCCTGCTGGCGGGCGCATTCGCCTATATGACCCTCCCGAAAGAGGGCGAACCCGACATTCAGATCCCCGGCCTCTTCATCTCGGTCCCCTTCCCCGGCATTTCTGCCGCTGACAGCGAGACATTGTTGGTCAAGGTGATGGAAACCGAACTGGCCGATCTCGACGGGCTCGACCGGATGGTGGCCACGGCAGCAGAAAACTATGCGGGAATTTTCCTCGAATTCGAATTCGGCTGGGACAAGACGGCCACAATGGCTGACGTGCGCGAAGCGATGAACACCGCCGAAGGCAAGTTTCCCGAAGGGTACGAAAAATACTCGATCAACGAGATCAACTTTTCCGAATTCCCGGTACTGATCGTCAACCTTACCGGCGCAGTTCCCGAGCGCACGATGAACCGCATCGCCAAGGATTTGCAGGACAGACTGGAAGCGCTCGACGCGGTGTTGGAAGCCGGAATCGTCGGAAACCGCGACGAGATGCTTGAAGTGGTCATCGACCCGCTACGTCTTGAATCTTATAACGTAACCGCGGGCGAGTTGATCAACGTGGTGCGCAACAATAACCAACTGATCCCGGCTGGCGAAGTGGAAACCGCCACGGGCTCGTTTTCGGTAAAGATCCCATCAAGTTTTGATGAACCGCAGGATGTTTATTCCCTACCGGTCAAGACCAATGGCGACAGGGTGGTTACGCTGGGCGATCTGGCTGACATCCGGCTCACCTTTGAAGACCGCAAATCCACCGCCCGCTTCAATGGCGCCAACACCGTCGCCCTGCAAGTGGTCAAGCGCAAGGGCTTCAACCTTCTGGACATGGCCGAAGAGGTACGCAACACGGTGGCCAAAGCCAACACTGCCTGGCCCGAAGAGTTGCGCGCCGCGATCAAGCTTGGCACTTCGAACGATCAATCCAACGTCGTCGGCTCAATGATCGACCAGCTTGAAGGTTCGGTCCTGACAGCCATCGCTCTGGTCATGATTGTCGTGCTCGCCGCACTGGGCATCCGCCCCGCTCTGCTGGTTGGATTTGCGATTCCCACGTCATTCCTGCTCTGCTTTGTTCTGCTGGCCATCATGGGGGTGAGCGTCTCCAACATCGTGATGTTCGGGCTGATTCTTGCTGTCGGGATGCTGGTCGATGGGGCCATCGTCGTCGTCGAATATGCCGACAAGCGGATCACCGATGGGGTCGGCCCGATGCACGCCTATGTCGAAGCCGCCAAGCGCATGTTCTGGCCGGTGGTTTCCTCCACGGCTACGACACTCTGCGCCTTCCTGCCCATGTTGTTCTGGCCCGGTGTGCCGGGGCAGTTCATGGGCATGTTGCCGGTCACGCTGATCTTCGTCTTGTCGGCCTCTCTGATCGTGGCGCTGATCTATCTGCCGGTGATGGGGGGCGTGTCTGGCCGGATGACGCGCAAGTTCAGCAACAGTTCCGACTGGCTGCGCAGCCATGCGCACTGGTCCATACGGTTCGCCCTGGTCCCGCCAGCGCTTTACCTGGTCTATCTTGGCGCGCGACAGACCCTTAACCCCGGGCATCTCTTTGGCGGCACACCGCCGGGCGACGGTCTTATGGCCTACCTGCCTGGCATCGCAATTTTCCTGCTGGGTTCGATGCTCAGCTCGATCACGGTCGGCGCAGCCAAGTTCGCGCGCCGCAAGCCGCCAAGGGACAAGCGCAATCGCACTGCTTTCGGCATGTTGATCAAATTCATCGCGGGCAATCCGATCATGCCGATCATTACGGTCGTGGCGGTGGTGCTTGTGGTGGTGCAGGTTTTCACCTATTTCGGCGAGAACAACAAAGGCACCGAATTCTTCGTCGAATCCGAGCCCGAACAGGCCATTGTCTATGTTCGCGCCCGTGGCAATCTGTCGATCGAGCAGAAAGACGCTTTGGTGCGCGCCGCAGAAGACGTTGTTCTGGCGCATCCAGGGGTCAGGAATGCGTTTGCCTTCTCGGGCGAAAGCGGGCTCAATAACAACACCGGCGGCGCGCAGCCCCCGAAAGACACAATCGGGCAGGTTCAGCTCGAAACCATCGCGTGGAATGACCGCCCGGATACCAAGGCCCCTTGGTTCACTATTCCATTCCTTGGCTACACGGTCATGAGCAATATCAAGTCGCCCGCATTTGATGGTGATGTCATCATTGATGAGCTGACTGCCCAATTGGAGCAGATCCCCGGTATCAAAGTCGAGATACTGGCCCAGGCCCGTGGCCCGGCCTCGGCCAAACCGGTGCATCTGCGCCTCAAGGGTGACAATTGGGAAACGCTTACCGCCTCGGTTGACACAGTGCGGGCGAAGTTCGATGCAACCCCCGGCCTGACGCTGGTGGAAGACACCTTGCCCCTGCCTCGAATTGACTGGCAGATCAATGTCGACGTCAAGAATGCCGGGCGCTACGGCGCCGATGTCGCCACTGTGGGCGGCATGGTTCAACTGGTCACGCGCGGCATCCTGCTCGATACGATGCGCGTCGACAGTTCGGATGAAGAGATTGAAATCCGTGTCCGTCTGCCCGAGGCGGATCGCGTCCTTTCCACTCTCGACAGCTTGAAATTGCGCACTACCCAAGGGCTCGTGCCGCTCAGCAATTTCATCACCCGCGAGCCTGTGCGTGGATTAGCCGAAATCAATCGCACGGATCAGACCCGCTATTTCGACGTCAAAGCCGGGGTTGAAAGTTATCGCTCCTTTATTCAGCTCACGCTCCCCGCCGACATGGCCGAGGGCGCGGGCTTTGATCAGGAAATCCAAGAGCAGAAAGATGCCGCCGCCGCCCTTGCCGCCCAATCCGGTAGCGCGGTGGAACTGCCAGAAAGATATACAATCAAGCTGGGGTTTGGCTCCGAACTGACAGCACAGGAGATCAAGCAGGGGGCGCAGTATGACGTCGCACTGAATGTCACAACCCCCGGTTTCCTCGGGCTTGGCAAAGCCACCGAGACCACTCGCTATTTCGACTTCCAGTCTGATGGCGATCTGGCACGCGCCGGAAATCTGCAAGCCCTGATCGATGCAGGCGCGACAATCGGGACAACTCCGATGACCGCAAACGAACGGATCGCTACGCTCACCGAATGGCTCAAGAGCGCGCCACTGCCCGCAGATGTGACGTGGGAATGGACAGGGGATCAGGACGATCAGGCAGAATCCCAAGCGTTCCTGCAAACCGCTTTCGCCGGTGCCTTGGCGCTGATGTTCATCATCCTTCTGGCGCAGTTCAACAGCGTCTACAATTCGGTGCTGGTGTTGCTCGCGGTGGTGCTTTCAACCACCGGCGTGCTGATTGGCATGATCGTCATGGATCAGACGTTCTCGATCATCATGACCGGCACGGGCATCGTGGCCTTGGCCGGGATCGTGGTGAACAACAACATCGTGCTGATCGACACCTACCAGGAGTATTCCGGCTACATGCCGCGGATCGAGGCGATCATCCGCACCGCCGAAGACCGCATCCGCCCGGTGCTTCTCACCACGATCACCACTATGGCAGGGCTTGCCCCGATGATGTTTGGCGTCAGCCTCGACTTCTTCGCCGGTGGCTATTCGATCAACAGCCCAACTGCGCTGTGGTGGAAACAACTGGCTACAGCGGTGGTTTTCGGGCTCGGCATCGCCACCGTCCTGACGCTGGTGTTCACGCCGTCGATGCTGGCCCTGCGGGTCTGGTTCTCCACTTATGTCGGCTGGCTCGCCCGGCTACTCAAGGTTCTCTCGATGGGCCGCGCCAGCAAGGCCGCCCAAGACTGGGCGCTGCGACGCGCCGCCCGCCGCATCCGCGCGCCCGAACTTCTGTGGCCCGAAGATTGGGATGCCGACACACAGGCGTTCCAGCCGGAAGAAGACGAAGACGACGCCCTTGGTCTCGACGACCTCAAAGGCATTCTCGCGCGCACGGGAAAACTCGCGCCTGTCGCTGCCCCGGATGCCTCGACAACCACTGCGCCGCCTGTCTCTGAAGCCGACGAGCAAGAACCAGACGAGACAGACGAAGAAAGCCCCGATCCCGCTGACAAAGGCGACGACACGATGCGAGCAGCCGAGTAACAAGTAACCGCTCGGCTGTCCCCGCTCTCTGTTGCCCGCCCCGCTCAGCCGCCCGGCGTCATCGTATAATGAACAAAGGCCGATTTCTTTGCGATCCGGTCATAAAGCCTGCGCGCTATCGCGTTATCCTCAGCAGTCAACCAATAGATCGAAACGGCGCCGTTCTCTGTGGCGTGCCGCTCGACATACTCAACCATGGCACGCCCAGCCCCGGTGCCGCGCACTTCGGGATCGACATATAGATCGTTGAGATAGATTTTCGGCTCCGCCGCCCAAAACCAATGATGATAGAGGAAATTCACAATCCCGACGGCACGCCCATCAACCTCGGCAATCGCCGAATGCATTCCATGCGCACCATTCATGATCCAGCCCCAGCTTGACTCAAACACCTCCGGCGGGCGTGTGGTCTCGTAAAACGCAAGATACCGCTCCCACATCCGGGCCCATTCCGCCTTGTCACCGGGCATCACCGGCCGCACGTTCACGACGCTCATGTCAAGCCGCCTCCTCGCGCTCGCTCGCCTGTCTCTGCCATAGACTGGCGTACCGCCCTGCACGCGACAGCAAGTCACCGTGGCTGCCTTCCTCAACAATCCTGCCGTTTTCCAACACGATGATCCGGTCGGCATCGGCAATGGTCGACAGCCGATGCGCGATGGTAATCACTGTGCGCCCTTGCCCGGCCCGCGCCAGCGCACCCTGGATCTCTTGTTCGGTCTCGGTATCAAGTGCGCTCGTCGCTTCGTCCAACAACAATATCGGCGGGTTCTTCAACAGCGTGCGCGCAATCCCCACCCGTTGCTTTTCCCCCCCCGAAAGCTTCAGCCCACGCTCGCCCACCGTCGTCTCATAGCCTTCGGGCAAAGCCTCGATAAACTCATGGATCTGCGCCGCCTTGGCCGCCGCCACGATTTCCTCTTCGCTCGCCCCAGCGCGACCATAGGCGATGTTGTAGCGGATCGTATCGTTGAACAACACGGTATCCTGCGGCACCACACCAATCGCATCATGCAGGCTGGCTTGGGTCACATCGCGCACGTCCTGCCCGTCAATCTCAAGAGAACCACTCTGCACATCATAAAACCGGAACAATAGCCGCCCGATAGTCGATTTTCCCGACCCGGACGAGCCAACAATCGCCAAGGTCTGCCCGGCGGGCACCTCCAGCGACACACCCTTCAAAATGGGGCGTGCCGGATCATAGCCAAAATGCACATCGTCAAGCCTCACCGTGCCGCCCCTTACCTGCAGCGCCACCGCACCCGGCTTGTCGGCAACTTCGGTGGGCTGTTCCAACAGATCAAACATCTGCCCCATATCAACCAGAGATTGGCGGATCTCGCGATACACCGTGCCAAGGAAATTCAGCGGCATGGTAATCTGGATCATGTAGGCGTTGACCATCACGAAATCGCCCACAGTCAGCGCCCCGCGTTCAACCCCGATCGCTGCCATCACCATCACCACCACCAAACCGCCAGTGATCAGAAACGCCTGACCAAAGTTGAGGAAAGCCAGCGAATAAGCGGTCTTAAGCGCCGCCGCCGCATAGCGCGCCATCGCGCCATCATAGCGCTGCGCCTCAAGCTCCTCGGCACCGAAATACTTGACCGTTTCAAAGTTGAGCAGGGAATCGATAGCCTTCTGGTTGGCATCGGTATCCTGATCGTTCATTTCGCGCCGCAGCTTCACGCGCCACTCAGTCACCTTGAAAGTAAACCAGACATAAAGAGCAATGGTTAGTGCCACGACCGCGAGATACCACACGTCAAACAGGAAAAAGAGCACACCTGCGATCATCACTAGTTCAAGGATCAGCGGCCCCACGCTGAACAACATAAAGCGCAACAGAAACTCCACACCCTTGACGCCCCGCTCGATGATCCGGCTCAATCCACCGGTCTTGCGCGTGATATGATAGCGCATCGAAAGCGCGTGGATGTGACGAAATGTTTCGAGCGCGAGTTGTCGCAGCGCCCGCTGCCCCACGGCGGCAAAAATTGCGTCGCGCAACTGTTGAAACCCGTTGGTCATCAAGCGCGCCATGCCATAGGCCACGGTCAGCCCCACAGCCCCAAGCGCCAGCTCGCTGATACCCTCTCCGGCCAGAGTGTCGACGGCCCATTTATAGAGTACCGGCGTTCCGACCGCGATCAGCTTGGACGCCACAAGCGCCAGCATCGCCAACAAGACGCGCCGCTTTACCCAAGGGTGCTCCTGCGGCCAGAGATAGGGCGCAACGCGCCGGATCGTTCGCCAGCCAGAGCGGCGCTCGTCTCTCGGATCATCATCCATGTCTGGGCTGGCGTGATGCATGCGCCTCGTGTCCTTTACGTGTTCAAGACCACGTAGATAGGCCGCTCGGCGCGCGAATGCCACCCACCACATGTGTCAAAACAGGCTTCAAAGCCGGAACACATGCCCGTCACGCGGATCGGCGCGCCCTTGCGCCAGATCGCACCAGACCTGCATCGCCGGTTCCAGCCTGTCCTGCACCCGCAGATCAAGCCAGCTTTCCACATCTGCTGCAATCCGTTTCCAGGCCGCAGTGATCTGTTTCTCGATCACTCCCGGTCCCCATTCTTCGCGTCGCTTGGCCACCTGCGATGGCGCGAAAAAGAATTGTGGCTTCGGCCCCGGCAGGTTGGCGGGTGGGTTGAACTTGTCCCAATGGCTGGTTCCGACCGCCGCAGAATGTTGCAACTGATCCGTCAGATACCCATGCAACCGCGCCTTCACATCTGCATTGCCTGACATGTCGACGTAAACTGTCGGCACCCGGGCCAACTTGTCGATCTCGTCATAACTCAACACCTCGTCACAAGCCCCCAAAGCCTCGACGAACCCGCGATTTCGCTCTGAAGTCAGCCCGACAATGCGGTAAGGTCGCACAGCAGGTTCGGCCAGAAACTTGCACAGGCCTAGCCCGGTTTTCGACGACGCGCTCCCGATCACGATCTGCTCGGCTCCGAACCAGTCGTTGTCGGCCAGCCAATCAAACAACAGATAGGACGTCGCGAGCAACGGCTGCAACAACGCTCTGAGATAGTCTTCCTCGGGCGTGCCTTCACGAACACCGACATAGGTGTTGTAGATTAGCGGCAAATCGGCCCGGTGCACGCTCTGATCCAGAAATGTGCCGTCAGGTGTCGCTTTTGGCGCGATCACCAACTCCTCCGCCATCGGATAGAAACCGTAGAATCGTGCACCCTCTGACAGCTCGGCGTTGCGGCTCTCGACCACTTTCGCCACGCCCCAGACAGGCACGATCCCCTGCCCCTCCTGACCCGAAGGAAAGAACCGCCAATATCCGATAACAAACCCGACCGCGGCGTAGGTGACATTGTTTGCAGTGAGCGCAAAGCTTTCCAGCTTCAGCCGCACCTCCCCTTCGGCCAATACCCGCGACGGCACGTCCTCCAACGTCACCTTGGTGATATCACTCTGATCAACAAGTATCCGTCTTGCCATCACAGCTTTCCTTCCCATTTACACACGCGCATTTACTACGGCAACAAGCGCACACACCGCGCAACACCACTTCGCGTGACGTTTCGTCGCCTCGAAACTCCAGCTGGCGTCAGCTTACTCGCGTGGAATATCGAAAACCTGGCCCGGATAAATCAGATCCGGGTTACGAATACGGTCCTTGTTGGCTTGATAGAGCCGCACGTAAAGGATTCCCTCACCATAGTTTTCACGCGCAATGGCCCAGAGCGTATTGCCCGGCTGAACCGTAATCGCGCTCACCTGTCCGGCTTCGGCCACCACGGCTTGCGCTTCGCGTTTGAATGGCGTCTCAACCCGGCTGGTTACCTGCCCCGCATCGTCAATCTCATCAACCCGCAGGGTATAGATCCCCGTATCCACATCCGGCAGATCGGTCCTCCAGCCGCCATCCGCCGAGATCCGCGATGTGGTGATCGCCTTGTTGTCGATATAGACGCGCACGAATCCGGTGCCGCGCGCGCGCCCGCTCAGTTGCACCTCGCCATCCTCGGAATAGGTAATGGTATCAAGCGCCACCGCGCTCATTACCTCGGGCGGCGCCTCCGTCTGCTGCACCACGCGCATGCCCTCTTGTCCGGCCAACAACACCATCGGTGCGCGCGGCGGGTCCGGTGTCTCGACTGGCACTTGCGAATCCTCAGCAAGCACCGGCACTGCGATGGGGGATTCTTGCGACGGTGTTACCTGTGATTGGCTTGTTATCACGTCTTCGGCGACCTGATGGATACTCGGCGCAGCTTCCGGTTCAACAACATCCTGAACCGCAATCTCTACCGTGCCAGCCTCTTTCGTTTCCGGCAACTTTGGCTCATCGGCTTGCACAGGATCTTTCTGCATGGCCGCCAGATCGGCAGACTGATCCGTTTGCCCACGATCGTCAGTCTGAGTGGCCACCTGTTCTGCGTCCTGATCCAAGGATACTTCCCCGGCCTCTTGTGCAGTTACGGGAGTCTCTACCGGAACCGACGACAACACCTCTTGCGGATCGGCTGCCGCACTCGTCTCAGCCACCGGAGCGGGAGCCAGAATAGCATCCTCCAACGCATAGAGCCGCCCGCCCTCCGGCAGGGCCACCCATAACCTGATCATCTGCGGCACCTGTGCAATGGGCAGACTGAGAAACTGCACGAAACTGCCATCGCTCGTCGCCGTCACACGGCCAATCTCCTGCCCATCAAGCTCGGTCACGATCTCCGTGTTCGGCTCTCCCCGCCCTGCAATTGTGGCGCTGCCATCCGGCTCCACCCTGACCAGATCAATGCGTGGCGGCATCGGCGTAGTCGGGACAGGTGCATCGTCGGTTTGCTCCAAAGGTGTTGATGCCTGCGCAAGCGGAGCCTCGTCTTGGGCGGCTTCATCTGTTGCAGGATCTGTTGCAGGTTCGGAAGGGTCCTGTGCAATCTGCCCTGCCTCAACCTCAGTGTTCCGGGGAACAGTCTCATCCTTCAAGGGGTCTACCGGGGCGGGCGTGTCAGAAGCTTGCGTGATAGGCGCTTCTTCAGAACTCTCGCCGTCACTTGCTCCGGGTTGCGCCGTTTGATCTTGCGGCGCGTCCTGCTGTTCTGACACGTCCTGCACCACCACGACCGTGTCATCTGCCTTGTCAGGTGCCTTGTCAGGCGGCGTTTCTATCGCATCTCCTGTTTGCGTGCTTGGCGTCAACGCGCCGGTAGGCGTCTGCGTCACGTCGGGCGTGAACACACCTGAAAACCACGCGACCCCAACAGCCACCGCTATCGCTCCGGCTCCGGCCAAAACCGCGCCTCGCGCCCCCATCAGACCGGTCCGTTCGCTCATCTTATCCCTTCCCCTCCGCACACAGAAGTTCCAGCACGGTTGAGCCTGTTTATCAACAAGGATAACACGGGTCAAAACCCTCTCTTGCCCCTCGGGAGCTTTAACACGATGACCGCATCACCCAGCCAGCCTTCCATCTGCGTCTACTGCGGCTCGCGCGCCGGTGCACGCCCCTCCTATATGGAGACAGCCACGCGCCTGGGAACGGCACTTGCAGGTGAAGGTTGGCGGCTGGTCTATGGCGCAGGCGATATCGGGCTGATGGGTGCCGTGGCGCGTTCAGCTCAATTGGCGGGCGGCAAAACCTTCGGCGTCATTCCGGTGCATCTGATGCAGCTTGAGGTCGGCAAGCGCGACCTGACGCAATTTGTCATCACCGAGAACATGCACGAGCGCAAGAAGGTGATGTTCATGAATTCCGACGCCATCGTCATGCTGCCTGGTGGTGCCGGCTCGCTTGATGAATTCTTCGAAGCGCTCACTTGGCGACAACTCGGATTGCACGCCAAACCCATTTTCCTATTGAACACAGAAGATTACTGGGAGCCCCTCATCAAGCTGCTGGATCATGTCATCGATGAAGGTTTCGCAGAAAGCTCCCTAAAGAGTTTCATTCACGTCGCGCCTAGCGTGGAAAGCCTGATAGAAAAATTGCACGAAACCTTAACCTGACAGCTGTGGCCCCAGACTTCAAAGCGCCGGATCCAGCTCTTCCTTGAGCATTTCCTCAACCTTGTCGAGCGGGTGGTTCGTCAGATCCTTGTCGAGCTCCGCAACCACCCGATCCTGCACCTCTTTGTGCAATTCCTTGCGCAACGCGCCAAGCACGTTGGGTCCTGCTACCAACACAATGCGATCAAACGCGCCCTTATGCGCAAACTCATAGAGCCGGGCGGCAAGATCGTTTGCAAAACGTTCCTTGGCCAACTCGTGCCAATCGGTGTCATCCATCGCCGAGAACTGATTGACCCCGGTATCAGGCTTGCGCCCGGGCCGGTTGGCGGATTGCTCCCTGTCAGATGGATTATCCTGTTCGTCTTTGCGAACAACGTTCAAATCGGGATCTTGCGCATCAAGGTCATTGCGCAAGAAAAGCGCCTTTTCGCTGTTGGCGATCAACACCCAAGTGCCTTTTGTCAAAATAGCCATTCATTCGCCTTTCCGATCTGTGCCTGTATCAATCTCATCTTGCTTCGTGACACGCGTTACGCCTGCCGGACGCTCATTCGATCGTTTTTCCTCGTCTCGCGTCGCAACTTTGCGCGCCAAGTCGCCACCCGACCTGCCTTGCTGGCTGATCGCTGTTTGATCGCCCAGAATCTTCTCGCTATCGCGGCTCTTGTCCTTGGAACGTTTTCGTTCTGCCATGATATCTCTCCTTTCAAAGCAGCTTAACGAACAAACGCAGCGCCCGCCGGTGATGTTCCAAGTGCGTCAAAAGAAAACGCCCCCCGATGAGTATCGGAGGGCGCAGAAACTCTTTTTTGGTTTGCGGAAAGGCTCAGAGGCGCGAAGCCACGTTTTCCCAGTTCACCAGCTTGTTGAGGAAGTTATCCAGATAAGCCGGACGCTTGTTGCGGAAGTCGATGTAATAGGAATGCTCCCACACGTCACAACCCAGAAGCGCGGTTTGCCCAAAGCAGAGCGGGTTAACGCCATTCTCTGTCTTGGTCACCTTCAGGCTGCCATCCGTGTCTTTCACCAACCAGCACCAGCCAGAACCGAACTGCCCGGCACCCGCAGCAGCAAATTGCGATTTGAATTCATCGACAGAACCGAAGCTCTCGGTAATTGCCTTGTCCAACTCACCCGGCATCTTGCTCGCGCCCGGTCCCATCATCTCCCAGAACTGGTTGTGGTTCCAAAGCTGGCTGATGTTGTTGAAAATCCCGCTTTGCGCCACCGCACCCTTGTCATAAGTGCCGGTGATGATTTCTTCGAGGCTCTTGCCCGCCCATTCCGTGCCTTCAATCAGCTTGTTGCCGTTGTCGACATAGGCCTTGTGGTGCAGGTCGTGGTGATACTCCATCGTCTCGGCGCTCATGCCATCTGCGGCCAGTGCGTCATGCGCGTAAGGAAGATCAGGAAGTTCGAAAGCCATGGGTCAGCCCCTTCTTGTTCATGTTAATCTATTAACCTCATGTGGGGGACAACCCGGTGAAAGGTCAAGAGGGCCGCGCAGATTTCCGGGTAAAACACTCAAGGTTTACCGCTGACAGCAATCTATCCCAAGGCCTGTCCTTTACTGGACGGCCCACCGAGTATCCATGCACCGACAGGTTACACTCAAGCGTGCAAGCCCACCTCGCTGCCCGGCGCGGCGGCTACGCTCAGAACATCAAAGGCGTATTGCGCGACGGAACGGAAACAGACAACGCGGAACCGGTCTGCACCTTCCATCCACAAAGCCGCCGGAACCTGCGCCATGCGCGAGCGTCGGATCATGCCCATCCCAAACGCGTCCGTCGAGAGATCCACGGGAAACAGCTTGGCCAGCACATCACGCGCCTGCGCGCCGCTTACGTCAAAAACTGCGCGCGCATCCGATACGTTGACCGCCAATGTATGCGTCCCGCTCAGCGCCTCGTTTAGCGCTGCAATCTCCGTATCTGCCGCGTCATACGGCAGAACCAACAAAAGCTCGTCCGGTGACATCCAGATCAACGTCTTGCCGCCACCCTGCACCACTTTGCGTTGCCCCGGCACGGCTAGACCACACTGTTTTTTCAAGACCTTCGCGAAACCCTTATCGCTTAACCTGCCGCGAATGGTGATCATCCCCACCGGCCCAGCCTCCTCAACAAGGGCAATCCCGTCAAACCGGGCCCCGGGCAGCGCACTGACAACCTCAGACATTCTGCTTCTCCCCTTCCTTGTCATAAAACACCGGATCAACAATCCGCGCCTCATAGGTCGTCCCGTCGGTGCCAGGGAAACTCAGAACCTCACCCATGCGATCAGGCCCATGCAACACCAGCCCCATTGCGATGCCCTTGTCCAACGTTGGACTGTAATAGGTCGAGGTAACGCGACCCTGCACATTGCGCTGACCGTTGAGGTTTTCACCTGCCCCCACCGCATAGGCCCCATCAGGCAGAACCGCACCATCCAACGTTTCAAGTCCGACAAGCTTCCAACGGTCAGGGTCGGCCATGTGACTGCGTGTTTGTGCGCGTTTCCCGAGATAGTCGTCTTTTTTCTTCGACAGCGCCCAGTGCAGCCCGAGATCCTGTGGGATCACAGTGCCATCGGTTTCATCCCCGATCATTATAAAACCCTTCTCAGCCCGCATCACATGCAGGGCCTCCGTTCCATAAGGTGTCACGCCAAACTCATTACCGGCCGCCAGCAACTTGTCCCAAATGGCGCGACCATGGCTGGCGGGCACGGCAATTTCGTAGCTCAACTCACCAGAGAACGAAATCCTGAATGCTCTCGCCTTGACGCGGCTTAGCGTCACATCCTTCCAGGTCATGAAAGGCAACGCCTCGGCGCTCAAATCATCCTCGCTCAGCTTTTCCAAGACTTTCCGGGCATTTGGACCGACCACCGCGATCTGCGCCCATTGCTCGGTCACGTTGGCGACATAGACTTGCCAATCCCACCACTCGGTTTGCAACCATTCTTCCATATGGCCGTGAATACGTTCAGCGCCCCCCGTTGTGGTGTGGCACAGGAAGGTATCCTCATCCAGCCGCGCCACCACGCCGTCATCCATCAGAAAGCCGTTTTCACTGCACATCAGCCCATAGCGGCATTTGCCCGGTTTCAACGTGCTCATCATATTGGTGTAGAGCATGTCGAGAAACTTGCCCGCATCCGGCCCCTTTACGATCAGCTTACCCAGCGTCGAAGCATCAAGCAGCCCGAGACTCGACCGGGTCTGATTGATTTCCCGGCTCACTGCGTCGCCATGGCTTTCCCCGGTTTTGGGATAGCAATAAGGCCGTCGCCATTGGCCCACCGGCTCCCAATGCGCCCCGGCCTCCACATGCCAGTCATGCATCGGCGTGCGTCTGAGCGGCTGGAAGGTTTCGGCGCGCGCCTCGCCGGCAATCGCGCCAAACGAGATCGGCGTATAGGGAGGGCGGAAAGTGGTGGTGCCGACCGCTGGGATCGGCGCATTCAATGCCCCGGCCAACGTGGCCAATCCATTGACATTACTCAGCTTCCCTTGATCCGTCGCCATGCCCAGCGTCGTATACCGCTTGGTGTGTTCGACGCTCTCATACCCTTCGCGCGCTGCCAGTTGCACATCACTGACCTTCACATCGTTCTGATAATCCAGCCAGGCCTTGGCGCGCAGCTTGGGTCCTGCCCCATGTGGCATCAACCAGACAGGTTCCATGGGAGCCTCGTCACTTCTCTCCGCCTGAGGTGTAGCAGCGCGCTTCGACTTATGCCCTGTCTGCGCCGCGGCCCGTTCCCCCGCCTGGCTTGCATCGGCAAGGATCGCCCCCAGCGACATCTCGCCATTGGCAGCCCCTGCGGCCAGAACGAACCCGGCGCCATCCGCTCCCAGCGGCGGCTTATCCCCATCCGGGCGGAAATTCGCCTGTTGCTCGTCCCACCTCAGCTTGCCACCGCAATGTGACCACAGATGCACCACTGGCGACCATCCGCCCGACATCGCCACCACGTCACAGGCAATTTCCTCTTCCACCGCGCCTTCGCCGGCCTGCGAACAGATTGCCACACCGGTCACGCGCTTGTTGCCCAGCACCTTGGAAATTGCCTTGCCGCATTCGACGCGAACACCCAAGTCGCGCGCCATATCGGCCAACGCCCCGCCACCATTGTTGCGGGCATCAATCACGACCGGCACAGCCAAACCGGCATTTTTAACGGCAATCGCAGTGCGATAGGCGTCGTCATTGTTGGTAACAACCACCACACGGTCGCCCGGGCTAATACCGTAATCGACAATATAATCGCGCAATGCACCGGCCAGCATCACGCCAGGAATATCATTCCCGGCAAAGCTCAGCGGGCGCTCGATGGCGCCGGTGGCGGTGATGATCCGCCCCGCCCTGATCCGCCAAAGCCGATGCCTCGGCCCGGCCTCCTCGGGGCAATGATCGCGCAACCGCTCATAACCCAGCACATAGCCATGGTCATAAACTCCTGCCCCCATCATCCGGTTGCGCAGCGTCACGTTGGGCATTGTTTTCAGCTCTGAAACAATTCCCTCCACAAACTTCTCCACAGGCGCATGGTCAACCTTGCCGCCATCCACCGGCGCGCGCCCGCCCCAATGCGCAGTCTGCTCCATCAACAGCACTTTGGCCCCGGCCCGCCCGGCCAACTTCGCGGCCTGCAACCCGGCCACACCACCGCCGATCACCACCACGTCAAAGAATGCGTAGTAATGCTCATAGGTATCGACATCGCGCTCTTTGGGCACCCGGCCCAGCCCCGCCGAATGCCGCACGATCGGCTCGTAAAGATGTTTCCAGGCAAACCGCGGAAACATGAAGGTCTTGTAGTAAAACCCCGCAGGAAGGAAGCGCGCGACCGCGTTGTTGATTGCGCCCACATCAAACTCCAGGCTCGGCCAATGGTTCTGGCTCGTGGCGGTCAGCCCATCGAATATCTCGGTGGTCGTTGCGCGCTGGTTCGGCTCAAATCGACCGCCCTCACCCAGATTGACCAGCGCATTGGGCTCTTCGGCCCCGCTCGCCACCACGCCACGCGGGCGGTGGTATTTGAACGACCGGCCCATCATCATCTGGTCATTGGCGAGCAAAGCCGCCGCCAGGGTATCACCCTCATACCCGACCATCTGCTTGCCGTTAAAACGGAAAGAAACCTGTTTCGAGCGGTCAATCAGCCGCCCACCCGTGGCAAGGCGTGTGCTCATGCGAACTCCCTCCATGACCATCCCGGACGTTTGGCCGAAATCTTGTCGCGTAACTCTTTAGGCGGCTCGAAGGTCTGCGCGCTATAAGCCCCAAACACCTCCAGCGTCGCGGTGCAGCGCGCAAGATGGAACCACTTGCCACAGCCATTCACGTGCCGCCAACGCTCGAAATGCACACCCTTGGGGTTTTCCTTGGCAAACAGGTAATCATGGAAATCCTCATCCGAAGATCCCGGCCCAAACCGCTTGATATGCGCTTCGCCACCCGCATGAAATTCGGTTTCTTCCGCTGTCACCCCACAGCAGGGGCAGTCAAGGATCAGCATGACAAGATGCTCCTCTGATTGGACTTCCCATGAACACCCTCGCGGGTATTCAGGCACAAAAAATGGGCAGGCGCCAAATGGCACCCGCCTGAAAGCATGTGATTGTGGATTGATCCGGGGTTAGTCGACCGCCGTTGCGGGTGCGACCGGCGCACCTGTTTGCCCCGAGACATCCGGCGCGCCGCCGCCCCCAAAGAAGCTGAACAGCGCCAGAAGCCCGATAACGACAAGCAGCAAAAGCAATAGCCCGAGGCCGCCTGACGTGCCGCCCATTTCGGGTTTCCGGGCGTTGGTTTCATAGTCGAAGTTTGACATGGTGTATCCTCCTTTCGAGAACACACCCATGCTGCGCCACCCCGCCCCGTCCGTCCAATATGAGCGGAAATCCCCGGTCGATCCACGCTGAAACCCGCGCTTTTCTGCACCTGCAATCGGCCAAGCCCTGCCGAATAATGAGTTTCTTCAACTTTCATAGGCGTATTCCTGAAGCGATCCATCTTGGCCACATCACCCAACACCGCGTTCAATGCGCCACTCCCGCCGCAACGCTTTCATCGATAAACCGTCCCTCGTGGAACCGGTTCAACCCAAATGCGTCGCAGAGCGGTGACTGCCCCTTGGCAATCAGCTCAGCAAAGCCCCAGCCCGAGCCGGGAATCGCCTTGAACCCGCCCGTGCCCCATCCACAGTTGATGAATACGCCATCCACCGGCGCTTTCGACAGGATCGGTGAGCGGTCCCCAGTTACATCAACAATCCCACCCCATTGGCGCAGCATCTTGAGACGGCTGATCATCGGGAAAGTCTCAACCAACGCGCGCACCGTTTCCTCGACATGATGAAAACTGCCTCGCTGGGTATAGTTGTTATAGCCATCCGTGCCGCCACCGATCACCATCTCACCCTTGTCCGACTGGCTCATATAGCCATGCACCGTGTTGGCCATTACCACCACGTCCATGCAGGGCTTGATCGGCTCACTCACCAGAGCCTGCAACGCCACGGATTCAAGCGGCAGGCGAAACCCTGCCTTCTCGGCCAGAACCCCGGCGTGACCCGCCACAACCATGGCCAGCTTGTCGCAATCAATCGCGCCCTTGGTGGTATCAACGCCAACCACCTTGTGACCCTCACGGCGCACGCCGGTGACTTCGCATTGCTGAATAATATCCATGCCCATGTCCGAACATGCCCGCGCATAGCCCCAGGCCACGGCGTCATGCCGCCCGGTACCACCACGCGCCTGCCAGAGCGCGCCCAGAACCGGATAGCGCGGCCCATCAATCGAAATGATCGGCACGATCTCCTTCACCCGCTCAGGCCCGACAAACTCGGTCACGACCCCTTGCAGCATATTGGCATGCGCTGTGCGCTTGTAGCCGCGCACCTCATGTTCGGTCTGAGCCAGCATCAGCACCCCACGCGGGCTGAACATCACGTTATAGTTCAGATCCTGCGACATCGTCTCATAGAGCGAGCGCGCTTTCTCATAGATCGCGGCCGAGGGGTCTTGAAGATAATTCGACCGAATGATTGTAGTATTGCGCCCGGTATTGCCGCCCCCCAGCCATCCCTTTTCGATGATCGCCACATTGGTGATGCCGAAATTCTTGCCCAGATAAAACGCCGTGGCCAGCCCGTGACCGCCTGCGCCCACGATGATGACATCATATTTTTTCTTCGGTGTGGGCGAGCGCCAGGCGCGCTCCCATCCGCTGTGAAAACGTGCCGCTTCTCGCGCCACGGCAAAAGCTGAATACCGTCTCATCGGACCCCCGATTCCATGGGTGGATTCCCTTGATCAGATTACTGCCTCCTGTGCCGGAATTCACCCCGCCTCCATCCGTCATAATGCAATACGATTGCGACATCTGTGCAGTTCCTCACCATTTGCCCTTCCATGCATGACCGCGGGCCATTACATGACCCTGAACTCGACGACAAAGTGGGATGTTCGATGGTTTTCTGGATTACTGCCGCTGCCCTGGCCATTGCTGTGGCCACCATTCTTGTTCTGACGCTCCTGCGCACCAAGACCGCCGAAGCGCACCCGGCAGAATACGACCTGCGCGTCTATCGCGACCAACTCAGCGAAGTCGAGCGCGATCTCGCCCGTGGCATCATCGCCCAGGACGACGCCGAGCGCATCCGTGCCGAAGTGGGTCGCCGCATTCTGGCCGCAGATACCCAGTTGAAAAAGGCGATGGTCGGCACCTCTCAACCCCGCACCGCCACCATAACCCTATCGGCGATCGTGGTCCTGGGGCTTGTGGGGGGCACTGCACTCCTCTACCCGCTCTTGGGCAATCCCGGTGCGCGTGACACGCCCCTAACGGCACGTATCGAAGCGTCCGATCAGATGCGCGCCGAGCGCCCATCCCAGGCTGAAGCCGAAACGCAGTTCCCAACACAGCCCTCGACAGCACCGGAGCCGAGATTTGCCGACTTGATGGAAAAACTCCGCAAGACCGTGGCCGACCGCCCCGATGATCTTCAGGGCCAACAACTTCTGGCGCGCAACGAAGCGTCGATTGGAAACTACAAGGCCTCCTATGCTGCGCAATCCGCGGTAATCCGCATTAAGGGCGACTCGGCCACCGCCGCAGATTATGCAACCCTGGCTGAAATGATGATCCGCGCCACCGATGGCTACGTCTCACCCGAGGCAGAAGACGCTCTGAGACAGACACTGACACGCGATCCTCGCTTTCCCCCCGCGCGCTATTTCACTGCCCTCATGCACGCTCAAAATGATCGCCCCGACATTGCCTTTCGCCTGATGGAACAGCTGCTGTCAGACAGCACACCTGACGCGCCCTGGGTGCCCGCCATCCGTGCCCAGATCGAAGAACTCGCCTGGCGCGCTGGCGTGCGCTACAGCCTACCCGAAGCGGTCGGCACACCCGCTGGCCCCTCCGCCGACGACTTGGCCGCCGCCGACGATATGTCGCCCGAAGAGCGCCAGGAAATGATCCAGGGCATGGTCGACGGTCTGGCCGAACGGTTGAACAGCGAAGGTGGCACAGCCGAAGAATGGGCGCGCCTGATTTCATCGCAATCCACTCTTGGCAACCGCGATGCTGCTCAGGCTGCCTTGGCTCAGGCAGAACAGGCACTCGGCGATGACGCCGCCGCGATGGCCACGCTTCGCGCCGCCGCTGTGGCGGCTGGCCTGAGCGAATGATCTTCGAGGATTCTGTCGAGTTCGCCACCTCCCTGCCCGCCATCGGCGCACTGGCCGGTCTCGATCTTGGGGAAAAGACCATCGGCATCGCGGTGTCCGATGGGCTGCGCTCCGTTGCGACCCCTCTCGAAACCATCCGCCGCCGCAAATTCTCGCTCGATGCCGCCCGTCTGATCGAGATCGTGACGGATCGCACCCTCACCGGGCTCGTGCTTGGTCTGCCGCGCAATATGGACGGTTCCGAAGGTCCGCGCTGCCAATCCACCCGGGCATTTGCGCGCAACCTCACACGTCTCACCGATCTGCCGATCAGCTTCTGGGACGAACGCCTCTCCACTGTCGCCGCCGAACGCGCGCTCCTAGAGGCGGATACGTCACGAAAGCGTCGCGCCGAGGTGATCGATCATGTCGCCGCCTCATATATCCTGCAAGGGCTGCTGGACCGACTGGGACACATGAAAAATGAATGATGACATCTGGAGCCGTAACGAAATCGAAAGTCCCTGCGTCAATATCTGCGTCATCCACCCCGAAGCACGTATTTGCATCGGCTGTCACCGGACCGGCGAGGAAATAACCTGTTGGTCACGCCTTAGCCCCGAAGCGCGCCGCACAATCATGGCCGACCTGCCGTCACGCGGCACGCGTCTGCAGCAACGCCGCGGTGGCCGTGCCGCCCGTCTCAAGCAAAGCTGATCGACGCGCGATGTTCTGACGAAGGGCCTGCTCTTCATTTTTCCCAAAATACTCATCTTTCGCCTCTTCAGACCGCACCGCATCAGCCGGTTGCGTGCCAAGCCCCTTATCGCCACGTGGTGTTTGGAGACGCACGCCGCAAAAAGGGGCACTTCAACAAAGATTTTCTACCCCCAGAGCGTCTTGCGCAACATGTTCAACGCCACCAGCGTCAGGAACACCGCAAAGATCCGCTTCAGAGGTTTCGGGTCCATCGCATGGGCCAGCTTGACGCCCACAGGCGCCGTGATCATCGTCATGGTGACAACAATGGCAAACGCGACAAGGTTCACTGCGCCTATGGTCAGCGGTGGGCGCACAGCCGGATCGACCCGCAGAAACAGAAACCCGATCACCGAGGGCACCGCAATAATCACGCCAAACCCCGCCGCCGTTGCCACCGCCCGATGAATCGGTGTGCCGTACAGGCTCATGACGGGAACACCAAAACTCCCTCCCCCGATTCCCATTAGCACCGACATAAAGCCAAGCGCCGGAGACATAGCCGCCCGCGCCACCCCCTTGGGCATTTCTTCGCCCAGCCGCCAATATTGTCGCCCAAAAGCCAGATAGAACGCGACGATCAAGCCCAGCACGCCGAAGATGGCCTGCAACGTCGATGACCGAAGGCTTGACGCTACCAGCATGCCCAATATCGCGCCCACCACAATTCCCGGAGCCCAGCCGCGCAGGATCGACCATTCCACCGCGCCCTTCTTGTTGTGGCTCAAGACGGATCGCACCGAAGTGACAATGATCGTTGCCAGAGATGTCGCCAGACAGATCTGCATCAGTTGGGGGCCGTCATATCCAAGCGTTTGAAACGCATAAAAAAACGCTGGCACCAATACGATCCCGCCACCAACCCCCAAAAGCCCCGCGAGAACCCCGGCAATCCCTCCGATCACCACCAGCAACCCCGCCATGGCGACGAGTAACGAGATCTCCGACATGTTCAATTCCCCTTGGTCTTGCCCACCCACTCAGCATTCCTTGCGGGCAAAGGCAAGCCATTGCAAGCTCATGCGGCGCCACGCATGCCGGTGATCTGCTCCAACGCGGCTTCCACCAATTCTGGCCCGGCCCCATTTCGATGCGCCCCTTCCGACAATACCCGACGCCATGCCCGCGCGCCCGGTCGCCCTGAGAAAAGCCCGAGCATGTGCCGCGTCACCTGCGCCAGCTTCCCCCCCTGCGCCAAATGTGCCTCGATATAAGGCAGCATCTTACGCGCCACCTCGACCGGATCGGCCGGGGGCGTCTTGATCCCGAATATCTCGGCATCTGCCCGGGCAAGTATATCCGCAGGTTGATGATATGCCGCCCTGCCAATCATTACCCCGTCCATTCCCTTGTCCAGAAACACCTTGGCTTGGTCCAGCGTCTCTATCCCGCCATTGACCGACAGGTGCAGCTCTGGAAAGCGCGCCTTTATCGCCAGCACCAGGTCATAGTCCAGCGGCGGAACATCGCGGTTTTCCTTGGGGCTTAGCCCCTCAAGCCACGCCTTGCGCGCATGGATTGCAAAGCGGTTCACACCCACCGCCGCAACCCTTTCGATGAAATCAGGCAACACCGTGGACGGGACTTGGTCGTCCACGCCGATGCGGCATTTCACGGTGATCTCAACATCAACTGCGTCGCGCATCGCGTCACAACAGCGCGCCACCAGATCGGGATCGCGCATCAACACTGCACCAAAGGTCCCCGATTGCACCCGGTCACTGGGGCAGCCCACATTGAGGTTGATCTCGCCATACCCCGCCCGCTCCGCCATTCGTGCGGCTTGTGCCAACTCACCGGGGTCCGATCCGCCCAATTGCAGTGCCAAAGGTTGTTCTTCTTGCGAAAACCCCAACAGATGCACCGCACCGCCCCTTACCAGAGCCGCAGCCGTCACCATTTCCGAATAGAGCAATACCTCGCGGCTCAACAACCGATGCAGAAAGCGGCAATGCCTATCCGTCCAATCCATCATGGGTGCCACGGAAAGCCGCGCTGCCCGCCGGATGCGCGTGTTCACTTGTTTTGTTCGCTCCGCGTGCTCAGACATATTTTCCGTTTTCCTCGATTTCGGCGCTGTTTGCCCTCTTTATAGCCGGTGCTGCAATACGTTGTTGCACCAGACCCAAAATGTTGCACCGCTTTTTGGCCAATATCCCCCACCGCCGGACCAGACATCACCGCCACGGCCTTGTCCACCGCACCCACCGCAAGGTCTAGCCGCTGATCGGAACATGCAATGAGATGCGACCCGCTCTCCATCATGTCTGACTGAGCGCGACTGGCGACAGACCAGCCGAGAGCGATCCACGCCAGAGTGCAGGCTGCGATCCACCTAGTCCACACATGGGCCAATGCTCAGTCCGCAAGTCAGCTCTGTTTGCGCAGCGCTCTTGCTGTCGCTTCCAATCCGTCACCCATCGCGCGGTAATAGGCAGCATACTCGGCAACGCGCGCGCGCGCGCCTTTCTCCGACGCAGGAATATCTTTCAGGGACTCTTCGATTTCAGCAGCTGCACGACGAACACGCGTCACTGACGCCTCAACCATGTTGGCGAACGCACTTTCAACCATCTGGAAATAATCCTGCCGGTCGCCCGGCTTGGCCACGCGCTTGATCAACTGCTGGCTTTCAAGCAATCGCACGCTTGAACTGACGCTACCCCGGCTGACCTGCAAGGCATCTGCAAGCTGCCCGAAGGAGACCCGCTCTCCATCATAAAGCAACATGGCCAGAACCCGGCCCGCTATACGTGGCACCCCCTCGGATTGCGCAATCACGCCAATCTTCTCGATGAAGTCCGCTCGTGCCGACTCTGCGGCGGCTGTCCTTTTGACCTTGTTCACCCAACGTCTCCTACGTGGTACGGTGTTGACAAGACAGTTTTCAACCCCGCACCCGTCCAGTACGTTCAGCAATACTTGAACGGCATATATGCGAGCATGGCATGAGCAAGACCACATTTTCAACCAAGGGACTGACCAAGGTCTATGGTGAAGGTCGCTCGGCCGTTCATGCCCTGAGAGGTGTCGATCTGGATATTCCCGAGGGCGAGATCGTGGTGTTGCTCGGCCCTTCCGGCAGCGGCAAATCCACCTTGCTGAACATTATTGGCGGACTCGACCGCGCCTCCGAGGGAGAGGCCTACTTTCAGGACCAGAACCTCAGCGGAATGACCGACAAACAACTGACCCGCTACCGGCGCGATCACGTTGGCTTCGTGTTTCAATTCTACAACCTGATGCCCAGCCTCACCGCGCGCGAAAACGTCGAGCTTGTTACCGAGATCGCCCGCGATCCGATGGATCCCGACGAAGCCCTCGCAATGGTCGGCCTGCGCGAGCGGGTTGATCATTTCCCCGCGCAGCTCTCGGGCGGCGAACAACAGCGCGTGGCCATCGCGCGCGCCGTCGCCAAGAATCCTACGGTGCTGTTTTGCGACGAACCCACCGGCGCACTTGACAGCAAGACCGGGCGCGCAGTGCTCAATGTGCTGAAAAACGTCAACGAGAAGCTGGGCGCCACGGTCCTGATCGTCACCCACGCCGCCAGCCAGGCAGGCATGGCTGATCGGGTGATTCACTTCGCCGATGGCAACATCCGCAAAGTCGTGGTGAACAAGAACAAGCTGACACCAGAGGAGATCGACTGGTGAGCCCGCTCGATCGCAAACTTCTGCGCGACCTGTGGCACATGAAGGGCCAGGCAAGCGCAATCGGCATGGTCATCGCCGTCGGTGTGGCGATGCTGGTCATGATGACCGGGCTGGTGACCTCACTGAGCGAAACCAAGGCCACCTATTACGAACGCTACCGCCTGGCCGATGTCTTTGCACCAGTCACGCGCGCACCGAACCATCTTGCCACGCGCCTGGCAGCCATCAACGGGGTCAGCGCAGTCGAGCCCCGCGTCGTCGGCGGCGCGCTGATCGACCTGCCCGGCCGGGATTTACCGGTGCAGGCCCAGG
Source organism: Rhodobacteraceae bacterium LMO-JJ12 (assembly GCA_021555075.1). Lineage (NCBI taxonomy): Bacteria > Pseudomonadati > Pseudomonadota > Alphaproteobacteria > Rhodobacterales > Paracoccaceae > Rhodobacteraceae bacterium LMO-JJ12. Next base: position 26,634 of record JAKGBX010000004.1, on the reverse strand, counting down.
CGGTGTCCCTGCCCGATCTGCGCACACCGCGCCTTAACGATGTTTTTCTCACCGACGGGCGGATAATCGACAGCGACCATAGCGACGAAATCCTGCTGTTACAGTCGTTTGCACGGGTTCATGGCCTCAAGCCGGGCGACAGGATCGAAGCCACGATGAACGGCGCGCGGCGCAGCTTTCGCATTGTCGGCCTGGCCCAAAGCCCCGAGTTTCTCTATACGACCGCCCCGGGCGAGCTCATGCCCGACGACGCGCGTTTCGGTGTGATCTGGATGAGCCGCTCGGCGCTTGCCGCGGCCTATGACATGAAAGGCGCCTTTAACGAGGCGCTGCTGTCTCTGTCGCGCGACGCGAACGAGGCGGCAGTACAAGGTGCCGTCGACCGTATCCTTGACCCCTTCGGCGGTACCGGCGCCTATCCTTTGGCCGACCTGATGTCCAACCGGTTCATCACCGAAGAGATCAACGGGCTTGAGGTATCCGCCGCCGTGGTGCCCCCGATCTTCCTCGCGGTGGCGGCCTTCCTGCTCTACATCGTCATCAACCGCATGGTACAGTCCGAGCGCGAAGAAATCGGCCTGATGAAGGGCTTCGGCTACACCAACGCCGAGGTTGGCTCCCATTACTTCAAGATGGTGCTGGCAATTGCCATCGGCGGCGCTTTGTTGGGGTGCCTCTTGGGCATAGCCGGGGGGCGGGCGCTGATCGAAGTCTATACGGCCTACTACAAGTTTCCTTTCCTGGTGTTTCAGCTCGATCCTGCCTCTTTCATCATCGGGGTCACCGTCAGCGTCCTTTCGGCGTCGGTCGGCGGATTGTTGGTGCTGCGCCGGGTCTTCGCGTTGACCCCGGCCTCGGCGATGGCCGCCCCGACACCGCCCGACTACAGTCGCGCGGGCGGTGTCGCACGCTCCCTGACCGGCTGGATGGATCAACCCTCGCGAATGGTGGTGCGCCGCATCACCCGGCAGCCGGGCCGGATGGCCGGTGCGATGATCGGAATTGCCTGTGGCATGGGGCTGAGCGTTTCGATGATCACCATATATGCCGGGTTCGACCGGACCTTCGATCTCACCTTCAGCGTCATTGATCGCAGCGACGTATCGGTCAGCTTCACCCACGCGGCTTCGGAAAAGACGATATTCGAGTTGCAGCGGATGCCCGGCGTGTCGCGGGTCGAGCCGGTGCGCCAAGTTCCTGCGGTGCTGCGCAACGGTCTCTTCACACATCGCGGCGCAATCACCGGGCTGGTGCCACATGCACAACTCAACCGCGCGCTCAAGTCCGACCTGTCGGAAATCCAGATGCGCGAAGGCGGCATCGTCCTCTCCACCGGGCTGGCGGATATCCTGCATATCAGACCGGGGCAGATGCTGACCGTCGAGGTGCGTGAGGGCCGCCAACCTGTCTTGCAAATCCCCGTCACCGGTGTGGCCGAAAGCCTGCTCGGTTCACCGGCCTACATGGATCTTGACGCGCTGAACCGCGCATTGCGGGAACCAAACCGCGTCTCAGGGGCCTATCTGGCCATCGACGAAGCCCTTGCCGGCGAAATCTACTCGGCATTGCAGGATATGCCCACCGTCGCTGGGGTCAGCCTCAAGTCCGACGCCCTGAAGGCGTTCAAGAACCTGATGAATTCCGGAGCCGGCGCCATTCGCTATGTCATGGGGGCGATTGCCTTCGTCATCACCTTCGGTATCGTCTACAACGCCGCACGGATCGCCTATGCGGAACGTGCGCGCGATCTGGCAAGCCTGCGCGTGATCGGCTTCACCAATGGCGAGGCCGCTTTCGTGCTTCTGGGCGAACTGGCGGTCGTCACTTTGGTTGCTTTGCCGATCGGCGCGGTGATGGGCTATTACCTGTCCTTCGCAATTGCCGCCGGATTCTCGACTGAACTCTATCAAATTCCTGCGATCTTCCACCCAGAAAGCTATGGCTTTGCCGCGATGGTGGTGGTCGGTGCCGCCATCGCCTCTGGCTGGCTGGTGAAACGCGATATCGACCGGGCCGATCTGGTATCGGCGCTGAAAACGAGGGAGTAGCCACTATGGCCAAAGCCAAGAAACGATCTCGCCTTTTCCTGACCATCGGTGCGATTGCGCTGGTCGCGGGTGCTCTTGCGGCGGCCTTCTGGCCCAAGCCCACGATGGTCGATATGGGCGAGGTGACACGCGGCACCATGCGCCTGACTATTGATGAAGAGGGCCGCACCCGGGTGCGCGATGCCTATATCGTCTCGACCCCGGTTGCCGGGCAGCTTCAACGCGTCAGCGTGCAACCGGGTGATCCGGTTACGCGCGGTAAGACCATTGTGGCACATATGCGCCCCTCCAATCCCGCCGCGCTCGACATTCGCACCCGCGAACAGGCCCTTGCCGCCGTAACCGCTGCACAAGCCGCCTTACGCGTCGCACGCGCCGATCTGAATGCAGCCCTGGCCAATCGCGATCTGGCGCAAGCCGAACTTGCAAGGATAGAACAACTGGTTCAACGCGGCATCTCGACCGACGCAGCGCTTGAACGTGGCCAACAGGCGGCGCGCGTGGCACAGGCCAAGGTCGATACCGCTGAGGCCGCGATTGCCATGCGCGAGGCCGAAATCGCCAACGCACAGGCACAGCTGATCGGCTTTGACGATCAGCGCCTTGCCGCCGCCATAGGCGCTTCCGCTGATGATATCCCGCTCTACGCCCCCGCAGATGGCCGCATTCTCAGGGTCATCCAGCAGAGCGAAACCTTCCTCCCCGCCGGTGCGCCCATCATGGAAATCGGCGACATTGCCAGTGATCTGGAAGTGGTCGTCGACTTGCTTTCCACCGATGCAGTGCAGGTCGCCATCGGTGATCCGGTGATCATTGCGGATTGGGGCGGCCCCAAAGAACTGACCGGCAAAGTCATCCGGGTCGACCCGTTCGGGATCACCCAGTATTCAGCCCTTGGCGTCGAAGAGCAGCGCGTGAACGCAGTGATCGCCTTCGCCAGCCCGCCCGCAGATTACTCCGGTCTTGGTCATGGCTTCAGGGTCGAGGCCCGGATCATCGTATGGGACTCCGAAGACACCCTGATCGTCCCCGCCAGTGCCCTGTTTCGAAGCCGCGATAACTGGGCTGTTTTCGTCGTCGAGAATGACATCGCTCAACGTCGCAACATCGAGATCGGCCCCAACAATGGAATCGAGGCACAGGTCAAAAGCGGATTGTCCGAAGGCGACCGCGTTATCCTCTATCCTTCCTCCGGCCTCTCCGAGGGGATGCGCGTGGCCGAGCGGGTGATCAATTGAGCAGCCCCACCACGCGCTGAACACACAGCCAACCAACGCTCCCTGACGGCCGCGCCGCGAAACGGATTGTTCCGACCCGCCTGCGTTTGTTCGCCTGGCACAATCACGAACGTCGCCCTGCCCTGACCTGTTGGTTTCAGCCGGTTGTCGCAGCACTTCCCGATCCTCATATTGACCCATCTCATGGCGCAACCCGGCTTTTCATGTTCTCAGGCATGCAATCAAAAGGCCACGCCGTTCGCCGATTGCACACGGCGGCGCGTCTTGCAAAGCTTGCCTCTGTCCAGACGGAAGGGGACGGTCAATGACGATGAATGGGAGTGGAATGAATAAAGCTCGATCAGATACGGATCAAGCGGGGCCAACGGCTCCATGGGGCGCAGGGGGCGCAGGGGGCGCTCGGCGATGCTAAAGAAACTCCTTTTGCCGGTCATCCTTCTGGTGCTTTCGCTCGGCTTCTGGGCCAGCTCCGACTTTCAGGAGATCGCCGCAGGTGTGGCGATCTTTCTGTTCGGCATGTTGATGCTCGAAGACGGGTTCAAGCTGTTCAGCGGCGGGTTTCTGGAACGCACCCTCGAAAAGGCCACCAGATCGGTGACGAAATCCATAGCCTTCGGAATTGCGACCACCACGATCATGCAATCAAGCTCGCTGGTCTCAATCATCACCATCTCGTTCCTGTCAGCGGGGCTGATCTCGCTCTTGAGCGGCGTCGGAATCATCTTCGGCGCCAATATCGGCACCACAACAGGCGCCTGGCTCGTGGCCGGGTTTGGCCTCAAGGTGAACATATCGGCCTATGCCCTGCCGATGCTGGCGATTGCCATCGTGCTGGTGTTCCAGAAATCGAAACACCTGCGCGGCGCGGGCTTCGTTCTGGCCGGGCTTGGCTTCCTGTTTCTCGGCATCCACCACATGAAAGAAGGGTTTGAAGCTTTCAAGGACCAGTTCGATCTGACCCGCTTCGCGCTGACCGGGCTGCTCGGGCTCACGGTCTATACGCTGCTCGGGGCCGCCACCACGGTGGTCATGCAATCAAGCCACGCCACGATGGTGCTGATCATCACTGCGCTGGCCGCAGGACAGATCTCTTACGAAAACGCGCTGGCGCTGGCCATTGGTGCCAATATCGGCACCACGATCACCGCAATCATCGGCGCTCTCAGCGCGAATTTTCAGGGCAAGCGACTGGCCCTTGCGCATCTGATCTTCAATCTTGTGACCGCCGGCGTTGCGTTGATCTTCATCAGCCCAATTCGCCTGGCCGTCGATTTCATCAGCTCCGGCGTGGGCATTGCCGACACCGATTACGCGCTGAAGCTCGCGGTGTTTCACACCATCTTCAACCTTCTTGGCCTCATCATCATGCTGCCGCTCATACATCGCCTGATCGCGCTTCTCGAACGCGCTATCTTGCAACCTGCCCATGATTTGAGTCAGCCGAAGTACCTCTCCGAAGCCGTTGACGAATTTCCCCAGACCTTCAAGACCGCGATGCGCCACGAGGTTCAGCACCTCTATGACAATGCGGTTGAGCTGATCATTCATGGGCTCAACCTTCACCGCCATGAGATCTTTACGTCCCGCGATATCGCCGCGACCGTCGCCGCCAGCCGCACGCCGGTCGAGTTCGACATCGATGAACGCTACGAACAGCGGGTCAAGACGCTCTATTCAGCGATCATCGAATTCGCCACGCGGGTCGGCGCCAAAGATATGCCCCCCGAGGTGATGGAAGATGTCTATTCCATGCGCGATGTCTCCGGGCGCATCGTGCGGGCGGTGAAATCCGTCAAACACCTGCGCCGCAACGCCACGCGCTATAGCGAGCGGCCGCAGGGCGTGATCACTGATCTTTACAACGGGTTGCGCACGGAAATCGCGCGCATCCTCGTGGAAATCGACAAACTTGCTCAGGCCGATCCCGACGATCGCTCCAGCCTATGGCTGGAGCTGGAGCGCATTCAGGTCGAACGCGACGCCCAAGAGACCAACAGCTCGATCGACGGGTTGATCCGCGCCCGCCAGATCGACGCCAAGATGGCAACTTCGTTCTTGAACGATTCCAACTATGCCTACAGCGCGATGCGCGATCTTCTGGGGGCCGCATGGGCCTATTACATCGAACCTGAACAGGCGATGGCCGAGGTCGAACGCATTCTTACGCTGGACGACGAAGAAGTTAAGGAATTGGCGGACACCCCTCCGGCGCAACAGACGCAAACTCACCCCTGACCTCGCCTAGAAGCGTCACACAACTGTTTCATATCGGAGCCATACAAGGCCTGAACGCACACCAGTCAGCAGGAGAACAGCATGGGACTTGAGAAAATCGCCGAAAAGCTCGACTCGTATTACCGTCGCCTTGAGGACGGCAAGGCCGCGAAAATCAAGCCTTCGCATGTCGATAAAGCCATAGCCAAACTCGAAGCCAAGCAGAATGACCTATTGCGCGACCTGCACGACACCGAGAAGGCCTCAAAGAAAAGCCGGATCGAAAGCAAGCTCACCACGGTGCGCGACCAGATCGCGCGCGCCGAATGGCTTCTGACACAGATCGAGCCCTGACGCGGGCTCAGACCAGCGACGGCAACCAGAGTACGATCCCCGGAAATGCAACCAATCCGGCAATGGTCAACGCATCGGCAATGAAAAACGGCGTCACACCACGAAACACGTCCTGCACTGTCAGGTCGTCACGCACCCCGGCCACCACGAAACAATTGAGCCCGATAGGCGGCGTGATCAGACAGAACTCGGCCATCTTCACCACCAATATCCCGAACCAAATCGCGCACATCGGCCCCGACATGCCAAAGGCGCTGTCCGCCGCACTGACCATCTCGCCGCCATTCAGCGCCATCACCGCCGGATAAACCACCGGCAGCGTCAGCAGCAGCATCCCGATCGCATCCATGAACATGCCCAGCACCGCATAAGCCAGAAGAATGCACACAAGGATCAGCATAGGCGAAAGCGTCAGCGAGGTGATCCACGCGGCAAAGGCCGCGGGCAGTTCGGCAAAGCCGAGAAAGCGCACATAGATCAACACGCCCCAGATGATCGAGAAGATCATCACGGTAAGCTTCGCAGTCTCCAACAGGGCCGCTTTCAGTTCGGACCAGCGCATACCGCGATAAAGCGCCATCAAGAAGACGATGAACGCGCCCACGGCGCCGCCTTCCGTGGGCGTGCCCCAGGCCTCGCCAAACGGGTTGTAGACAAAGAAGATGATGATCACGACCACAGCCACAATCGGCAAGGCGGGCGGCAGAGAAGCAAACCGCTCGCGCCAGGTAAACCCGCCCACCGGCGGGCCGACATTCTTCCAAATCATCGCGATCCCGATGATCAGAGTGGCATAGACCAGCGCCGAAAACGCCCCTGGAATAAAGCCGGCAAGCAAGAGTTTACCAACATCCTGCTCAACAATAATGGCATAGATCACCAAAATCGCCGAGGGTGGGATCAGGCTCGCCAACGTGCCACCTGCGGCCACAACCCCGGCGGCAAACTGCTTATTATAACCGATTTTCAGCATCTCGGGGATGGCAATGCGGGCGAACACCGCCGCCGTCGCAACGCTGGCACCCGACACCGCCGCGAAACCAGCCGTGGCAAACACCGTCGATACCGCAAGGCCTCCCGGCACCCATGCGATCCATTTCTTGGCTGCCTCAAACATCGCCTTGGTCAGATTGGCGTAATAGGCCAAATAACCGATCAGAATAAACACCGGGATAAGGCTGAGCACCTGTGCGCTCACCTTGGAATGCGGCGTCAGCCCGGCAATCCGAACGCTGATCTCCAGCGCCTTGCCAAACCGCGCAGGATCATAATCAAACCCGTTCCAGCGCAGCCAGACCAGCCCGACAAACCCCGCCATCGCGGCGGCAAAAGCCACCCGCATACCGATCAAAACCATCACCAACAGCCCGCCAGTGGTCCAAAGGCCAATTTCAATCGGTTCCATCAATCATGCCCCGCCAGAATTTCGGCCTCGGCCTTGGCTTGTTCTTCCACGCTCATGTGCAACGGCACCGCCACCGGATTTTCCAGCCCCAGCACGAACGCCCGCCCATAGCCGACAATTTGAATGAGCAACCGCACAATCAACACGCCAAAAGCTACCGGCACCACCAATTTTGACGGCCACGTCGGCAGCCCAATATCAATCGAGCTATCGCGGCTGCACCACGGGCGCGAACAATCAAACGAGCGATCAAAATGCTCCCACGCTCCCCATGTCAGCGCGATCATCAACAACAGGATCAACAACACCGAGACCAGCTCAAAAAGCCAAAGTGTGCGCCCCTTCAGCGCCCCAACCAGCATATCCATGCGCACATGTGTGCCGTCACGCTGAACATAGCTGATCCCCATAATCGCAATGATCGGCATCGCCGCCTCGATGTAATCGACATAGCCCATCAGCGGCGAGCCGAAGAATTTGCGCCCCGTAACCGAATAGGCGGCCAAAAACATCAGCGAAAATATCGCCAACCCACTCAGCAGCGCACAAAATCGCTCGACCGGCAATAAAGCGCGATCCAGCCGACTAAGCAGGCTGTCATCTTCCAGAACTGCGGCTGATCCGGCCATCTTCCCCGCCTCTGATTAGGAATGGGTATAGGGCCGCGCACCCGGCGCAGCCCCGTTTTTCATGTCATGACAGTCGCGGCTCAGTTTGCCGCCTTGGCATCAGCCAGCGATTTGACCAGCAAATCATAGAGTTCCTGCCCCGGCAGGCCCTGGGTCTCGATATCCTTGATCCAGGCATCTCGGCTCGGATCAGCGGCCAAGGCGCGGAACTTGGTCAGCTCATCTTCGCTGATCGTCACCTTCTGCACGCCCTTTTCGTCCAGGATCGAATCCCAGCGCTTCAAAAGCTCGCCATAATTGGCAAGGTAATGGGCAATCGACTCATCAACCGAACTATCAAGCGCCTCGCGCTCGTTGTCTGACAGTGATTCATAGGCGTCGATATTCACCACCACAGGGCAATTCACCGTGCCGGGGTTGAGGTTCGCCGTCCACCAATCGGCCTCGTTGATTGTCCCAAAGCTCAAATGCGCGTGCTGGGCAAAAGCCACGGTATCGACCACCCCCGATTCCATTGCCTGATAAGCCTCCGAGGCCGTCACTGATGTGGGCACCGCGCCAACAGCCTTGAACGCTTCGCCAAGGCCGCCGGTGGCACGAACCCGCATACCTTCCATCTTGGCCAGCGTGTCGCGTGGCTCACCCGTGCCGACGATATTGTACTGCGGCATCGGCGAGGTCATGATGATCTTGGCATTCCACTGCGCCATTTCTTCCTGCACAGCCGGGTGGGCATAAACCGCATGGCTCACGGCTACTTCCTGCTTAAGGTTCTCAACCCCGAGGAACGGCAGCTCAAGCACGGTAATCAGACGGTTCTTGTCCGGGTGATACCCCGCACAGAACTGCGCCATTTCAAACGCACCAATCGAAATCCCATCAAGGTTCTCGCGGTTCTTCGACAATCCGCCATAGCTCACGTTCATCGTGAACTCGCCGTCGGTCTTTTGCGAAACCAACTCGGCCAGCTTCTCGATGTGCTCAGTAAAGGCGCGCCGCTTCCCCCAGACCGAAACGTTCCATTCGGTGGCCACAGCTTCGCTTACGAACCCAAAGGTAAGAGCCGCCACAGTGGCGGTTGTCATCAATTTCATATGTCTCTCTCCCATTATTGCGGTCGCTCTGCGGCGCCGCTTGGGATTGAGCCTAGCTTGACAGGCCCCACCTGCCAACCCCCACGTCAGAACACGCCCCCAGATACCACCATGCGCCGCGATCCATCGGACAAAAACGGTCTTTGCAACAGCGATAGCTTTCCACCTCACCCATGCCGCTTGGCGCTTTCCAAAGCGGCTCCCACAACATATAGTGTGCGCAATGACAACACGCGCAGGCAGGCGCGGAAATCTCGAAGGGGCGTTCGGGCTATGGCGCATATTATCGTCGTGGGGAATGAAAAGGGCGGCGCGGGCAAATCGACCGTGTCGATGCATGTCGCCACCGCGCTGGCGCGCATGGGGCATTCGATCTCTGCGCTCGATCTCGACCTAAGACAGAAAACCTTTGGCCGCTACGCCGAAAATCGCGCCCGCTTCATGCAGAAATCCGGGCTTTCCCTGCCCGGCCCCGACTATCACGACCTCCCCGAGATCGACAAATCCAAGCTCAAGCCGGGCGAAAACATCTATGATCACCGGCTTTCCGCTGCCGTGGCCACTCTCGACCCCGACAATGATTTCATCCTGATCGATTGCCCCGGCTCGCACACGCGACTTTCCCAAGTGGCGCATTCGTTGGCCGATACATTGGTCACGCCGCTCAATGACAGCTTTGTCGACTTCGATCTGCTGGCCCATATCGACGGCGATGGCGAAACCATCCTCGGCCCCTCGGTCTATTCCGAAATGGTCTGGTCAGCGCGCCAGCTTCGCGCTCAGGCAGGTTTGAAACCGATCGACTGGGTCGTACTGCGCAACCGGCTCGGTGCCCAGCGCATGGTCAACAAGGAAAAGATGGAGGTCGCGCTTCATAAGCTCTCCAAACGCATCGGTTTCCGCGTCGGACCGGGCTTCAACGAACGGGTGATCTTCCGCGAATTGTTCCCGCGTGGCCTCACCTTGCTCGACCTCAAGGACATCGGGGTGAAACAGCTCAATATCTCGAATATTGCCGCGCGGCAGGAATTGCGCGACCTTATGAAAGCGCTGAATCTTCCGGGTGTTACGATCGACTTCTAATCAATCACCGCAACCGCACGAGTGGATAGTGAATTACCCCGGCACGCGCCTGCGCTGCAGCATCGCCAGATTATAAACCGCCAACGCCCCGATCACGATGGCCCCTCCGGTAAAGGCATAAAAGCCAGGGTATTCCCCCACCACAGACCAGACCAATAGCGGCGCCAGCACAGATTCCAGCAGGATCAACAAGCCCACCTCGGCGCTAGGAATATAGCGTGGGCCCAGCGCAAGTCCGACCGCGCTCATCACAATCACAATACCATGCAGCGCAACCAACCCCCACTGCCCATCGGGCACATCAAGCGGCGCGATGAATGGCAACAGCGCAAAAGACGCCAGCACATAGCCAAGCGCCACCCCCGGCACCATCGACACATGCTTGACCTTGCGTGCCGCCGTCAGCCCCGCAGCAAACAGCGCCGCAACCGACAGCGCCACCAGATCGCCAGACCAATGCGCCCCCACGGTTTCGCCCGAACCATAGGCGATCACCGCCAGCCCCACGGCCACAGCCACCATCGTCATTACCATCCGACGTGATATGCGCTCGCCCAGAAAGATGCGGCTGTAGATCGCGGCAAACACAGGCATCGCCGCAATGATCAACACAACATTTGCCACCGACGTCAGGCTGACCGCGAGGACAAACAGAATTCCCGCCGTGCCTGCCGCGACCATATAGAAAAGCCCGTAAAACCCGGTGGCAAATACCGCCCGAAAAGGCCGCAACCCGCCCGTAGCCAATACGAAAAGCAGGATCAGACCGCCTGAAATCAGATTGCGCCAAAACGACACCACCAGCGCATCTGCCGAAATCAGCCGCACGAACAGCGAATCGGGAACCACGAACAGCACGCCCATCAGCGTGATCAACAGCCCCTTTGCCTGATCACTCATGCGCCACCCGCAGGTCGCGCCATGTCCTTTGTGAAACACGCACCGCGCGACTCATCCTGGCACCACTCATTCTTCCTCGGCATGCGCCAATTTCCGCAATAGCCGCCGCAACACCTTGGCCTCTTCATCGGTAAACTGCTCCAGAAGCCCGGCATTATACTCCAACGCAACCTCGCGCAGATCACGATACGCCCGCATCCCCGCTGTTGTCAGGTCCAGGTATTCCAACCGCCGATCCGCCTCGTCGCGCGTTCGCGTAAGATACCGCCGTTCAGACAGCTTGGCGACCGCCCGGCTGATCTTGGTTTTGTGCATTTTTGAGCGCCGCCCGATTTCCCGCGCCGTCATCTGCCCATAAATCCCGAGGTGAAACAGCACCCGCCATTCGGTGCGCAACATGCCGTATCGCCCCTTGTAGACCTGCTGAAACCCAAGCGAGCTTTCCTCGGCCGCCTGGTTAAGCAGATAGGGCAGAAAATCCTGCAAATCGAACTGGTTTTGATCTGGCATCACATCTCCTTTACTTTTGGTTACATATGAACCCGTCCCGATAGCAACCAGCTTTTGCTATCAACGTAACGAATCTGCGGCCCACTTTCCTGCCGACTGGCACTTTTTCCCTCGTTTCGATACCATTGCCCCCTGCGAACAACGGCCACCACGAATCTGCAAATTCCAAATCCGGTCTCACCGATCCAAGCCTTCCCTACCTAGGCCATTCGCGGCAAGTCATGGGTATCTTCAAATCCAGGCGTTGTTAGTTACAAAACAGACTGTTAACAGCGCAACCACCTGACAGGAGACGCGCAAAATGAACATTGAAACCAAACCCTCCGGCATGGTTCAGGCCCCTTCACTGGCCGGCCCGCATCAGGGCTACATGCCCGGCTTCGGCAATGATTTCGAGACCGAAGCCCTGCCCGGCGCCCTGCCCCAGGGCATGAACTCACCACAGAAATGCAACTATGGGCTTTACGGCGAGCAGCTCTCGGGCACCGCTTTCACCGCCCCCAGCCACCAAAACGAGCGGACCTGGTGCTATCGCATCCGCCCTTCGGTAAAGCATTCACATCGCTACGAGAAAATTGATCTCCCCCTTTGGAAATCTGCCCCCAACGTCGACCCCGACGTGGTCTCTCTCGGCCAATACCGCTGGGATCCCGTGCCTCATTCCGAAGAAAAGCTGACATGGCTCACCGGAATGCGCACCATGACCACAGCAGGCGACGTGAACACCCAAGTCGGCATGGCATCCCACATCTATCTCGTCACCGAATCGATGCGCGACGCTTATTTCTATTCCGCCGATTCAGAACTGCTGATCGTGCCGCAAGAAGGCCGCCTGCGCTTCGCCACCGAGCTGGGAATTATCGACCTTGCACCGCAGGAAATCGCCATCATCCCGCGCGGCCTGCTCTACCGCGTAGAAGTGCTCGAAGGCCCGGCGCGCGGCTTTGTCTGCGAAAACTACGGCCAGAAATTCGAGCTTCCGGGCCGCGGCCCGATCGGCGCCAACTGCATGGCCAACCGGCGCGATTTCAAATCCCCCGTGGCCGCTTTTGAGGATCGCGACGCCCCCTCGACCGTCACCATCAAATGGTGCGGTCAGTTCCACGAGACAAAAATCGGCCATTCTCCGCTCGACGTGGTGGCGTGGCATGGCAACTATGCGCCGGTAAAATACGACCTATCCACCTATTGCCCGGTCGGCGCGATCCTGTTCGATCATCCCGACCCGTCGATCTTCACCGTGCTCACCGCCCCCTCGGGTCAGCCCGGCACCGCCAATATCGACTTTGTGCTCTTCCGCGAACGCTGGATGGTGGCCGAAGACACCTTCCGCCCGCCATGGTATCACAAGAACATCATGTCCGAGCTGATGGGCAACATCTATGGTCAGTATGACGCCAAGCCCAAGGGCTTCATCCCCGGCGGGATGAGCCTGCACAACATGATGCTGCCGCACGGCCCCGACAAGAACGCTTTCGAGGGCGCGTCGAATGCCGACCTCAAAGCCGAAAAGCTCGACAACACCATGTCGTTCATGTTCGAAACCCGCTTCCCGCAGCATCTCACCGGTTTTGCCGCCAACGAAGCCCCGCTTCAGGACGACTACATCGACTGCTGGAGCGATATCGAAAAGAAATTCGACGGCACACCCGGCAAGAAATAACATCTGGCGGCGCGCCGAATGCGCACCCTACACCAACACCGTAGGGTGTGCTTCTTGCGCACCGTTCACACAAGGAAACGCGAATGTCTCTTATGAAATCTTGGGTCTCTTCGGCCAACGATCCGAAACACCCTTTTCCGCTCAACAACCTGCCCTACGGCGTCTTTTCCACCGACACGCTTGAGCCACGCTGCGGCGTTGCCATCGGTGACATGATCCTCGACATGGCTGCCGCAGAAGAGGCCGGGCTGATCACCCTCACCGACGCGCCGCTGTTTGACGTGCCGTTCTGGAACGAGGTGATGGAAGAAGGCCCCGAACTCTGGGCCGCCCTGCGCGCGCGTCTCACCGAAATTCTGGCCGAAGGCTCCGTCGATCACTCCGAGGCTGAAGCCATGCTCGTGGCACAGAAAGACGCCGAGATGCACCTGCCCATTCTGGTCTCGGAATATACCGATTTCTACGCTGGCAAGAACCACGCCGTAAACGTCGGCACAATGTTTCGCGGCGCCGAAAATGCACTGCCGCCCAACTGGTTGCACATCCCCATCGGCTACAATGGCCGCGCCTCTTCGGTGGTGATCTCCGGCACCGATATTCGCCGCCCCTGGGGTCAGCTCAAATCACCCGATCACGATCTGCCTGCCTTCCTGCCCTGCCGTCGCTTCGATCTCGAACTTGAAATGGGCGCCATCGTCGGCCAGCCCTCGGATGGTCCGATCACGGTGGATGAGGCCGACGCCAACATCTTCGGCTACGTGTTGCTCAACGACTGGTCCGCGCGCGACATCCAGGCCTGGGAATACCAACCGCTCGGCCCGTTTCAGGCCAAGGCAACCGCTACCTCGATCAGCCCATGGATCATCACTACGGCAGCACTTGAGCCGTTCCGCTGTGACACCCCCGCGCGCGAAGTCGAATTGCTGCCTCATCTCAAAGATACCGGCCCAATGCTCTACAACATCGACCTCAAGGTGACACTCGCGCCAGAAGGCAAAGCGCCCACTACCATCGCCGAGACCAACTACAATCAGATGTATTTCTCCGCGCCGCAACAACTCGCACATCACACCACCTCAGGCTGTCCGATGAACCCCGGCGATCTCCTCGGCTCCGGCACCATCTCGGGCGCCACCAAATCCGAACGCGGCTCGCTTCTCGAGCTTAGCTGGGGCGGCAAAGAACCCCTCACGCTCGACACCGGCGAGACCCGCACCTTCCTTGAAGATGGCGATACGCTCACACTCGAAGGCGCGGCCTATGGCGACGGCTACACCATCGGTTTTGGCGCCTGCACCGGCACGATCCTGCCCGCGCTGAAAGACCCTTACGCACGCTAAAGCGTTTCATCTTGCCCAAAATATCCCCGCCGGAGGCTCCCCTACCTCGCCCCGGCGCAACCGAACAAAGGAAACACACCATGGCCAAAGCATTCGCATCCCAAGGCGACATGTCCGAGAAAAAAATCACTTTCGAAGAAGTCGGCAAGGATCTCTATGCCTTCACCGCCGAAGGCGATCCCAACTCAGGCGTCATCATCGGCGATGAGTCAGTGATGATCGTCGAGGCCCAGGCAACCCCCCGTCTTGCCCAGAAAGTCATCGATTGCGTGCGCACCGTCACCGACAAGCCGATCTCTCATGTCGTGCTCACCCATTACCACGCCGTGCGCGTGCTTGGTGCTTCCGCTTATGGCGCCGATCAGATCATCATGGGCGACGCTGCCCGCGCCATGGTGGTAGAGCGTGGTCAAGAAGACTGGGATTCCGAGTTCCAACGCTTCCCGCGCCTTTTTGAAGGCCACGAGAGTATCCCGGGCCTGACCTTCCCCACCACCACCTTCAGCGAAGACATGACCGTCTATCTCGGCAACCGCCGGGTTGATCTCATGCACCTTGGCCGCGCCCATACGGCGGGCGATATCGTCATCCACGTGCCCGATGAAAACGTGATGTTTACCGGTGATATCGTTGAATATCATTCGGCCTGCTATTGCGGCGATGGGCATTTCTCCGATTGGGGCGACACGCTCGACAACATCTCCTCGTTTGATGTCGATGCCATTGCGCCGGGCCGTGGCGACGCACTTATCGGGCCCGATATGGTCAACGCCGCCATCGAAAACACCCGCGATTTCGTCGAAAGCACCTATCGCCCCGCCGCCCGCGTCGCAGCCCGTGGTGGCAGCCTCAAAGACGCCTGGGACGCCGTGCGCGCCGAATGCGATCCCAAGTTTGCCGACTACGCGATTTATGAGCATTGCCTGCCGTTCAACGTCGCGCGCGCCTATGACGAAGCACGCGGCATCGACACCCCACGCATCTGGACCGCTCAGCGCGATCTTGAAATGTGGGACGCCCTGCAAGGCTAAGCCGGTTTGACGCTGAAAAACCAGCTCACGCCGCCCTGACAGCGCGCCTGGCTTGATCATTATCAAGCCTGATCGAAATCAAGGGCATAAAAATTCCGGCATGTGAGGATGGTGCAAGGCCATCCCACATGCCGCCCCCGGAGGAGAAACCATGAATAAAATCTTCGAAATCCCGCTCTACGCCTACGAGCGTTCGCCAGATCAGGACGCAACCAGCCCCGTGCGCCATCCCGTCGTGATCATCGGCGCGGGCCCTGTCGGCCTCGCGGCGGCCATTGATCTCGCGCAACACAACGTGCCCGTCGTCATTCTCGATGACAACGACAAGGTCAGCTTCGGCTCGCGCGCCGTCTGCTATGCCAAGCGCCCGCTGGAAATTCTCGATCGTTTGGGGTGCGGTCGCGAAATGGTCGACAAAGGCGTTGAATGGAACCTCGGCAAGGTCTTCTTTGACGAACGCCAGGTCTATGATTTCAACCTGCTGGCAGAAGACGGCCATGAATTCCCCGCCTTTATCAATCTGCAACAATATTACTTCGAAGAATACCTGGTGAACCGCCTGCGCGAGCTGCAAGCGCAGGGTGCCGAGATCGACATTCGCGGCAAGAACAAGGTCGAGGCAATCGGCAATCACGTCGATCACGCCCGCATCGAAGTCGAAACCCCCGAAGGCCCTTATATGCTTGAGGCCGATTGGCTGATCGCTTGTGATGGTGCCAATTCCCCCACCCGCCGCATGTTGGGGCATGATTTCGTCGGTCGCGTATTTGAAGACAACTTCCTCATCGCCGACGTGATCATGGAGGCCAAATTCCCGACCGAGCGTTGGTTCTGGTTCGACCCACCGTTCAATCGCGGTCAATCGGCCCTCTTGCATAAACAGCCCGACAACGTGTGGCGGATCGACTTTCAACTCGGCTGGGACATCGACAAGGAAGAAGAGCTCAAGCCCGAAAACATCGACAAACGCCTGCGTGCCATGCTGGGCGACGACATCGAATATGAACTCGAATGGTCCTCGATCTATACCTTCCAATGCCGCCGGATGGAGCATTTCCGCCATGGTCGCGTGCTCTTTGCCGGCGATTCTGCGCATCAGGTCTCACCATTTGGCGCGCGCGGTGCAAATTCCGGCCTGCAAGACACTGACAATCTGGTCTGGAAACTGAAACTCGTGATGGATGGCAAGGCCCCCGAGGCATTGCTCGACAGCTATGATTTCGAGCGGGTTTACGGCGCGGATGAGAACATCCTCAATTCCACCCGCTCAACCGATTTCATCACCCCCAAATCCGAGATGAGCCGCCTCTTGCGCGACGCCGTGCTCGACCTTTCCGAACATCACGAATTTGCCCGCCCTCTGGTCAACTCTGGGCGTCTTTCCCTGCCTTGCACCTATGACGGCTCACCGCTCAATTCGGCCGATGCCCTGGAAGGTGCACCCAAGCGCACCCGCCCCGGTTCGCCCTGCCCCGATGTGCCGCTGAAGGACGGCTATCTGCTGAAGCAACTGGCGGGCCGCTTCACCCTGCTGACCATCGACGCCGACGCGCCCGATGATTTCGAGGAAGACGGCATCGCGGTCACCCGGCTGGCGCTCTCCTCCACGGATGACACAACCATGGCACTCAAGGCCCGTTATCTCGGCGATGCGCCTTCAGGCGTCTATCTCATCCGCCCGGATCAGCACGTGGCCGCGCGCCGCGATACATGGAACGAAAACCTCTTCCGCGCTGCCCTACGCCGCGCCACGGGCAAGGAGCAACTGCAATGAGCGATCTCAACCTGACCCCGAACATCGACAAACCCGATGATTTCTATGCCGAGTTGCTGGCCGCTCACGAGCCGCTGAGCAAAGAACAGAGCGACGCGTTCAATGCCCGGCTCATTCTTATTCTGGCCAACCATATCGGCGATCGCGACGTGCTTCGCGCCGCGCTCAAGGCCGCCGCACTTAAAGGCTAAAGCGCGCGCCCCGCGCGCCTTGCCCCCACAAAAACAGGTCGGCTCGCTCACATGCGGGTCGGCCTTTTTTCGATCTGCGCCGCCATCGCATCTTCATCCCATACCTTGCACCCTTGCCACGCGCCGCATTCCACGCTTCACTGATCATTAACACGCAACACCCGCTGGCTCTTTGCTGCGGCAACCCGGCAGGTATCCATGACCGATTTCCTCCTCCTCGCCTTCGTCTTTCTCGTCGCCGGGGTAGTGTCGGTTCCCATCGCTTCGCGCCTCGGGCTGGGCTCGGTGCTGGGCTATCTCATCGCCGGAATCGTAATCTCGCCGCTTCTCGTGCTGCTCAATGTCGATATCGTTTCGATTCAGCATTTCGCCGAATTCGGCGTGGTGATGATGCTGTTTCTCGTCGGCCTCGAACTCGAACCGAAACTGCTCTGGGACATGCGAATGCGCCTTCTGGGTCTGGGTGGAGGTCAGGTCGGCCTGACCACGCTCGCCGTCATGGCCATCGCCATGGCACTGGGCCAGCCCTGGTCGGTCGCACTTGCCATCGGTCTTGTCTTTGCGCTCTCCTCCACCGCTATCGTGCTGCAAACCCTTAATGAAAAAGGGTTGATGAAATCCGACGGTGGACAATCCAGCTTTTCGGTCCTGCTGACCCAGGACATCGCCGTCATTCCCATGCTCGCTTTCATCCCGCTTCTGGCCCTGCCCGAGCTGATGCACAGCGCGACGGCCGTAGCAGATCACGCCGCCGCAGCGGCTACTGAGGGCGATCACGGCCCGGGTCTCAGCCTCGTTGATGGCCTCAACGGTTGGCAGACCGCTCTCGTTACGCTCGGGGCCATCGCCGCCGTGGTCATCGGCGGCTCGTTTCTCACCTCGCCAATTTTCCGCTTTATCTCAGCCGCTAACCTGCGCGAGCTCTTCACCGCCGCTGCCCTGATGATCGTCATCGGCATTGCCCTGTTGATGAGCCTCGTTGGCCTCTCTCCCGCGCTTGGCACGTTCCTTGCGGGCGTGGTTCTGGCCAACTCGGCCTACCGTCACGAACTTGAAAGCGATATCGACCCATTCAAAGGCCTGTTGCTCGGCCTCTTTTTCATGACCGTGGGCGCTGGCATCAACTTCACGCTTCTTGGCGAACACCTCCTGCTGATCGTCGGCCTGACCCTCGGACTTATGGCACTCAAAACCTTTGTCCTTTTGATCCTCGCCTATGTGTTCAAGCTGCGTGGCACCGACAAATGGCTCTTTGCCCTCGGCCTCGCACAGGCCGGGGAATTCGGCTTTGTGCTGCTCTCCTTCACCGTCGCCAATGGCGTCATCCCTCCCGATCTGGCCGACCGCCTGCTCTTGGTGGTGGCACTTTCGATGTTGCTCACGCCCGCACTTTTCATCCTCTATGATCGCGTTCTCGTCCCGCGCTACAGCGTTGAAACCACCCGAGAAGCCGACGATATGCCCGAAGGCTCCAAGATCCTTATCGCCGGAGCGGGCCGTGTTGGAGGGTTGTTTGACCGGATCATGCGCGTCGCAGGCATCGCCACCACCGTGATTGATTTCAACTCCCGCCGCCTCGACGCCATGGCCGCCTTTGGGGTGAAGCATTATTACGGCGACGCCACCCGCCCCGATCTGCTGCACGCCGCAGGCATTGGCGAGGCCGCCATTTTCGTCATCGCCATTGATGACCGTGAAAAGATCACCGAACTGGCCCACTACGTCACTTCAAACTATCCCAAGGTGCATGTCATCGCCCGCGCGATGGACCGCGATCATGTCTATGATCTCTGGCAGGCAGGCTGTCGCGACATCATTCGCGAGACTTATGACAGCACACTCAGAATGAGCCGCTCAGCATTTGAAGCCTTGGGGATCGACCCCACCACCGCCGAGCGCATGGTTGATGCCTTCAACGAAACTGACCGTCGTGCAATGATTGCCGTGGCCGACGTCCACAAACCCGGTGTTCCGCCACATGAAAACGAAGAATACGTGGCCCGCGTGCGCGAACTCCTCGTCCCGTGGGAAGCTGAACTGGCCGAGACGATAGCCGAGATCCGCGCCACCTCAAAGCAGGCCGACGCATAACACCCAACCCAACGCCCACCTATTGTCTCAACCAATCAAATGCCATATCGTTAACAGATTAACTAAAACTTGGGAGCAACCGATGCGCTGGAGCGAATTCCCGAAATGGGGTAAATGGGCCGCCGACTGGGCGGCAAATTATCACGCCACATTGCGCGACCGGCCCGTGCGAGCCCGGACCAAACCGGGCGAGATCGCCGCACAACTGCCCGCGTCGCCCCCCGACGCGCCCCAGCCCATCGAAGACATCATTGCCGATTTCGAATCCATCGTGATGCCCGGCATGACCCATTGGCAGCACCCGCGCTTCTTTGCCTATTTTCCCTCCAACGCCTCTCCCGCCGCCGTGCTGGCCGACAATCTGATCGCCGCCACCGCCGCGCAATGCATGCTCTGGCAGACCTCCCCGGCCGCGACCGAAATGGAAACCCGCATGATGGATTGGCTGCGTCAAGCGCTCGGCCTTCCGCAAGCCTTCCACGGCGTCATTCAAGACAGCGCCTCCTCGGCCACACTCGCCGCCGTGCTGACCATGCGCGAACGCGCGCTAGATTGGGACGGCAACAAATCCGGCCTGCCGGGTCAGAAAACCCTGCGCGTCTATGCCAGCGCCGAGGTCCACACCTCGATCGATCGCGCCATCTGGATATCCGGCATCGGTGCGGCCAACCTTGTGCGCATCCCCACCCAAGGCCCCCTGCGCGGAATGGATCCACGCGCCCTCAACGACGCTATCGAACGTGATATCGCCGCCGGGCACATCCCGGCTGGCATCATCGCCTGCACCGGCGGCACCGGCACCGGGGCTTGCGATGATATCGCCGCCGTGATGGATGTCGCCGAAGCCCATGGCATCTTTACCCATGTCGATGCTGCCTGGGCTGGCTCCGCCATGATCTGCCCCGAATATCGCGAGCTTTGGACCGGGGTCGGGCGCGCCGACAGTGTCGTACTCAATCCGCATAAATGGCTCGGCACGCAGTTTGACCTTTCGGCCCATTTCATC
The DNA here is from genome assembly GCA_021555075.1 of Rhodobacteraceae bacterium LMO-JJ12. Lineage (NCBI taxonomy): Bacteria > Pseudomonadati > Pseudomonadota > Alphaproteobacteria > Rhodobacterales > Paracoccaceae > Rhodobacteraceae bacterium LMO-JJ12. The sequence continues at coordinate 6,063 of JAKGBX010000004.1, read as the reverse complement.
CGCTCGCCTGAAGATCTCACCCGCACGCTGGCGATTCAGCCCGAATACCTCAAGACCCACGGCGCAGACGGCGTCATCAATTATTCCGAATGGTCGATCCCGCTTGGCCGCCGGTTCCGCGCGCTGAAACTCTGGTTCCTGATCCGCGCCTATGGCCTCGATGGTCTGCGTGAAATGCTGCGCAACCACGTAAACTGGACGCACGGCCTCGCAGAAAAACTCCGCGCCAACCCCGATTTCGAAATCATTACCGATCCGGTTCTCGCGCTCTTTACTTTCCGCTTCGCCCCCAAAGGTGCGCGAGACCTTGATGATCTGAACCTTCGCCTGATCAATGCGATCAACGACGATGGCCGCATCTATCTCACCCAAACCCGCACGCAAGACAAATTCGTGATCCGCTTCACCGCGGGGCAATTCAACGCTACCGAAGTCGACATAAACACCGCCCACAACGTGATCCTCGAGATCGCAGCAAGCCTCAAGGAGTAAGCCATGCCCGCCCCCATCAACCGCTTCAAACAGGCCTTGAACGAAGACAAGGTCCAGATCGGCTGCTGGGCCGCTTTCGCCGATGGCTACGCCGCCGAAATCATGGGTACCACAGGCTTTGACTGGTTGGTGATCGACGGCGAACACGCGCCCAACGATCTGCAAACCATCTCGGCGCAAATTCATGCCTTGAAACACACCGAAACCGAAGCCGTGGTGCGCCTGCCCATCGGCAATGAATGGCTGATCAAACAGGTGCTTGATGCGGGCTGTCAGACGGTCCTCGTCCCACTTGTCGAAACCGCCGAGCAAGCCGCGCATCTGGCCCGCGCCATGCGTTACCCACCCGATGGCATTCGCGGCATGGGTGGCGCTGGCGCGCGCGCCACCGGCTTCTCGGGCATCCCCGATTACGTTACCACCGCCAATGAACAGGTTTGCCTGCTTGTGCAGGTTGAAACCGCCAAGGGCATGGAAAACCTCGACGGAATCCTCAACGTTGAAGGCGTCGATGGAGTCTTTATCGGCCCCGCCGACCTTTCCGCCGACATGGGCCACCCCGGCAATCCCACGCACCCGGACGTGGTCGAGGCGATCCGCACAGGCCTTGGCAAAATCGCCGCCTCCGACAAATCCGCCGGCATCCTCGCCTTCAAAGATGAGGTCGCACAGGACTATCTCAAATGGGGCGCACAATTCCTTGCCGTGGGCATGGACGTTGTGCTTTTGGTCAACACCGCACGCGCGCTAAGCAGCAAGTGGCACGACCGCCTGAAAGATTAAAAAGACAATGGCCCGGCATTGCTGCGGGGCCACCGTCAACCTATTGCTCAGCCGTCGTCCTGCCCCAACTTCGGGCTGGCCCGTTTCAGCTTCAATTCTGCCTCGCTAAACCGAAACGGCGCACGCACACCCGGCACGCCGTCCAATTCGATCTGCATACCGCGCGCCTGCACTTGCGGGTCGGCAAACACCTCGGCCATATCGTTGATCGGCCCGGCGGGAATCCCCTCGGCTTCGCACCCCGCCAAAAGCTCGGCCTTGGTGCGTTTCACCGTCTCGCCCATCAACAGATCAATCATCTCAGGCCGGTTCGCTACCCGGTCGGCATTCTTGAGAAACTTCACGTCCTCCGCCATCCAAGCCAGTCCCAACAATCCGCAAAGCCGCTGATATTGCGCGTCATTTCCCGTTGCGATGATGATATGCCCGTCCGCACAATCAAACACCTGATAGGGCGTCAAATTGGGATGATAATTCCCGGTCCGCCCCGGCGGTGTGCCGGTGGTCAGATAATTCATCGCCTGATTGGCCGTCACCGAAACCGCAACATCCAAAAGCGCCATATCAACTTGCTGCCCCCGCCCCGTACGCTCGCGCTGATAAAGCGCCGCCAACACGCCCGAGACCGAATAAACCCCGGTGAAAATATCCGTCACCGCCACGCCAACACGCTGTGGCTGGCCATCGGGTTCGCCCGTAATCGACATCAACCCAGACATACCCTGAATGATATAATCATACCCGGCGCGATGCGCATAAGGCCCCGTCTGCCCGAACCCGGTGATCGAGCAATAGATCAAACGCGGATTGAGCGCAGATAGGCTCTCAAAATCCAGCCCGTATTTCTTCAAGCCCCCGACTTTGAAATTCTCGATCAGGATGTCGGCATCAGCAATCAGCGCCCTAAGCCGTTCCAAATCGCTTTCCTCACGGAAATCCACCGTGATCGAGCCTTTGCCGCGATTGCACGAATGAAAATAGGCCGCCGTCCGGTCGCCCTCGCGCTCAACAAAAGGCGGACCCCACTGGCGCGTATCATCGCCCTGCGGAGCCTCCACCTTGATCACATCCGCGCCCAGATCGGCCAGCGTCTGACCAGCCCAGGGGCCAGCCAGAATCCGCGCCAACTCAACAACCTTCAAACCCTCAAGTGGCGCCGACATTCAGCCCTCCAGCTTCGCGTCGATCGCTTCCTTGATGGCGTTCCATGAATTCCCGTCAAGCTTGACACCATCCACAAGCACGGTCGGCGTAGCCTCGATATTGTCAGCCTCGGCGTTCGTCTCAAACCAATCAACCAGAGCCTTGGCCTTGTCAGCATCCTGCATGCAGGCATCAACCCGCTCTTCGCTCAGGCCCGCAATCTTGCCCATCTTGCGCAGACTGCCCGCCAAAACCACGGGATCGCTCGACGCCAGCCATTCAGACTGCTTGGAGTAGAGCATATCGGTAATGCCAAAGAAGCGGTCACTTTCACAACGCGCCAGCATTGCCGCCCAGAGCCCGACCCGATCAAAATAGACATCGCGGTAGATAAAGCGCACCTTGCCGGTGTCGATATATTCCGACTTCAGCTGTTTACCCTGATTCATGTGAAAATTGGCGCAATGCGGACAGGTGAACGACGCATATTCGATCACCGTCACGGGCGCATCCTCGGCTCCCATGACCATCTCGACAATCTCGCCAGCTTCCGCCGCTTTTTCCATCGTGTCACCATTTTGTGACGCCGCAGCGGTATCCGAAGCAGCATGGCTCTCAGCCACACTTTTCCCCGTGCCGAGGACAACCGCGGCCCCACTGGCAAGGACGATCAGCGCGACGGCAGGCAATGTAAGGTGTTTCATGATCATTCAATAGGCCCTTTCTGGCGTTTCGATCTGGATAGAACGTTTTGACCCAAAGCTTCAAGCGCCGCGCGCAAGCCGTCGTCACCCACAGGTGCCGCGACATCCGCCACGCGGCGTTTTATAACCGGATCAGGTGCTTTTTCGGAGTTTTTGGGCGCGCGATGCTCAAAGTTGGCTTGGCCCTCGGCAAAGCCCGTGGCGTGGGTCTGGGTGATCCTCACCCTTGAGATGGCGTTATAGCCATAGACCGTATTGACCCGCTCGCGCAGTTTTTCCTTTTGCATTTCCAAAAGCGGCGCATTGGCCCCCGTGGTCAGCAGCGTCAAGGTCGCACCAAAGCCACCACGCCCATAGGAAATCTCGACAGGGCGCGACATCGCTGACGTTTCTTCGCCCACGATTTCAACCCAATGGGTCAAAAGCCGGGTCACGGCAAAACCCCGCGTCTCCCCGGCCTTGCGGATCTGTCCGCTCAGCAAGACAGACGCACGGGCAAACCCCTTGCCCCTGCCTTTCGCTTTCATACCCGCGCGCGGCGCCATGCACCCCTCCCTTGGTTCCTTCCCAGTTTAGTGGCAGGAAGGCACCGCGAACAGGGAAAACCCCGCAAGAAGGGATAACACATGCGTGACACGCCACCAGACAAGACAGCCGAGCTTCTAAGCTGGTATGACGCCCACGCCCGCACCCTGCCTTGGCGGATAAGCCCGGCTGATCATGCGCGCGGTCTGCGCCCCGATCCTTATGCGATCTGGCTTTCCGAGGTGATGTTGCAACAAACCACCGTCGCCGCCGTCAAAAGCTATTTCCAACGCTTCATGACCCTCTGGCCCACGGTGGGCACGCTGGCCGCGGCGCGCGACGAAGATGTCATGGCCGAATGGGCCGGCCTTGGCTATTACGCCCGCGCCCGTAACCTCTTGAAATGCGCCCGCGCCGTCACTGCGCTCGGCGCGTTCCCCAACACACGCGACGAATTGCTCAAGCTCCCCGGCATCGGCCCCTATACCGCCGCCGCCATCGCCGCCATCGCCTTTGATCGCCCCGAAACCGTAGTCGATGGCAATGTCGAGCGCGTCATTGCGCGACTTTATGACGTGCAAACGCCCCTGCCCGCCGCCAAACCCGACCTCACGGCGCTGGCCGCCGCGCTCACGCCGAAAAATCGTCCCGGCGATTATGCTCAGGCCGTGATGGATCTCGGCGCCACCATCTGCACGCCAAAAAGCCCGGCCTGCGGTATCTGCCCATGGTCGCCACACTGCCTTGCCCGCACCAATGGCACCGCCGCGACCCTACCGCGCAAGACCCCGAAAAAACCCAAACCCACACGCCTCGGCATCGCCTATGTCGCGCGCCGCGCCGATGGCGCGTGGCTGCTTGAGCGCCGCCCCGATCGCGGCCTGCTTGGAGGTATGCTCGGCTGGCCCGGCGGACCATGGGGCGACACAGCCGACGATCTGCCCCCCCTTAAAGCCGACTGGCAGGAAATCAACGCCGAAGCCCGCCACACCTTCACACACTTCCATCTGCGTCTTGCCATCCGTGTCGCCATCCTGCCGCAAGACACGGCACCCGATACCGGCACCTTCCTCACAAACAACGAATTTCGCCCCTCAGACCTGCCCACCGTGATGCGAAAGGTCTATGATCTCGCCAAAGACGCCCTATCTTCGCCAAACGCCTAAGAACACCTGTACCGGAGCAACCCGATGATCACCGCCCAAGAGCTTGCCCGCCCGCAAAACGCCCTGCCGTTCTGGCTCTCGCTGCTGCTCATTCCCATCGCCTGGCTCGGCGCTATCCTGGGTGGCTGGTATGTGCTGCTCCTGCCGGTTGTCACCTGGTATCTCTTCTCTGCACTCGACGCGGTGCTCGGCCTCAACCTCGAAAACGCCGACCTCGAAACAGACGACGATGACCTCACGCTCTACAAGGCAATCACCACGCTCTGGGTGCCGTTGCAATTTCTCACGCTCTTCGGCCTGATCTGGTATGCTGGCCACACCGACCATCTCTCAGCCCTTGAGAAAATAGGCCTGTTCTTCGGCGTCGGCGTCATCACCGGCACAGTCGGAATCAACTATTCCCACGAACTCATGCACCAAAAAAGCCGCGCTGAACGCTGGCTCGGCGACCTCCTGCTCGCCATGGTGCTCTATTCACATTTCCGCTCCGAGCACCTCCTGGTGCACCACCGCTATGTCGGCACGCCGCGCGATCCAGTAACAGCGCGCTACAACGAAGGGTTTCATCGTTTCTACCCCCGCGTTCTAATTTCATCGCTCAAATCCGCGTTCCGCGCCGAGCGCGAAAAACTCGCCAAGGCAGACCGCGACTGGAGCGATCCCTCAAACCCGTTCTGGCGCTATTGGGCGCTTCAACTCATCATGCTCGCGCTCGCCTTCCTGCTCGCAGGCTGGCTCGGTCTGCTCCTCTTCATCTTTCAGGCCGGCGTCGCAATCTGGCAACTTGAACTGGTTAATTACGTCGAACACTACGGCCTTACCCGAAAACACCTCGGCGACGGCAAATACGAACACGTCATGCCACATCACAGCTGGAACGCCGCTCACAAAGCCTCAAACTGGCTGCTGATCAACCTCCAGCGCCATTCCAATCACCACTATAAACCCAACCGCCGCTTTCCCTTGCTGCAAAACTACACCGACGCCCAAGCGCCCCAGCTGCCCTACGGCTATCCGGTCATGACCATGGCGGCGATGGTCCCGCCGCTCTGGCGCCGCATCATGAACCCGCGGGTCAAGAAATGGCGCGCCATGTATTACCCCGAAATCACCGACTGGAAACCCTACAACAAGGCGCAAAACCCAATGCCGCGCTGAGCAACCCGCGCGCCCACCCAGTCGTCCTATATTCATCTTGCCAAAAATATCCCGGGGGTGCGGGGGCAGCGCCCCCCCGACAGCCCCCCCCC